>CAZKOO010000051.1:0-1663 GCA_964554435.1 uncultured Candidatus Peribacteria bacterium | reverse complement strand
ATCGATAGGGGAGAAGTCTTCCTTATTTTCTGAGCGCCTGATGCGGAGTTTTTCGCCGTTACTCAGCCACACATTGCCATGGCGAGCTTCGCGCATCGGTGACACACAATCGAACATATCAATGCCTTTTGCGACAGCATGTGTTATTTGATGACGTTCCCCAACACCCATCAAATAGCGTGGTTTTTCGCTGGGAAGGAGAGGACAAACGACGTCTAAGACATCGTACATTTCCTCTTCGCTTTCACCAACGGCAAGTCCTCCCACTGCATATCCATCAAACCCAATTGTCATCAACTCTTCTGCGCATTTTTTTCGGAGATCTTTCTCGAGACCTCCTTGTACAATACCAAAGAGAAGGGGAGGGTTTTTCTTTTTTTCAGAGAGTCGCAGATGCTCTTCCTTACAGACTTTTGCCCAACGGAGCGTTCTATCTACTGCTGCAATTTGATCGTTTCTTGGCGCGGTAGAAGGAGGACATTCATCAAAACACATGATGATGTCGCTTCCGAGTGCATGTTGAATGGCCATGGCTTCCTTTGGACCTAAGAATCTTTTTTGTCCGCTTCTGTGATCGGAAAACTCTACGCCATCTTCTTTCATGACTCTCATTTGCTTCAGTGAAAACACTTGAAAGCCACCTGAATCGGTGAGTATTGGTTTGTTCCAGTGAATAAATTGATGCAAACCTCCTGCGCGTTCCACAATTGTTTCTCCAGGAGAGAGATGCAGATGGTAGGTATTGGAAAGGAGAATCTCTGCTCCGAGCATTTCAAGATCTTCCAGCGTGATGCCTTTCATGGCACCTGCTGTTCCAACTGGCATGAAAAATGGCGTTTGAATGACACCATGATTCGTAGAGAGTACGCCTCTTCTTCCTTTTTTATTCTGATGTGTGATGGTCAACATTGCTGAGAGTATACTGTCTTTTTCGCTTTTTTCTATCAAAAATACTCTTTCAAATTTTCTTGTATTTTTTGTGAAATAGTATCTATTCTTTCTTTTTTCTGGCATACTTTCTTCCTAGTTTACTTCTTCCCCCTTTCTTTCTATGGGTTCTTGCTCCACTTCAAGTGCGTGTCCAAGTAAATACGCACCATATCTCGTTCGCCTTGGTTATGGCATCGCTCTTGCTGGCTTTGGTGTGAATCACCTTCGTCATGCAGCTGGGTTTACAAAAATGGCTGGTGATGTTTTCCTTAATACTCCAGTTGCTTCTCTCGCTATGACTGCGACTGCTCTTGCATACGTTGTAGCAGTTCTTCAGATTGTTGGTGGTGCGCTATTTGCAACACGTCTTTTCTGTCCAGTTGCGAAGATCTGTATCATGACTGTGTTTGGTGGCATTCTTGGTTGGGCTGGTCTCGCTGTGATGTTTGGTGGTGGTGACGCAGGTATGCAAGTTGGCCCAGCAATTCAAGGCGCAACAATTTGGCTCCTTGGATACGCAGGCATCAAGAAAATGGAATGTTGTTCTATGGGTGCAGGTGCATGTGCAACAACAGGTTCTTGCAAGTAATATTCATTGGATTGTCAAAAAGCCCTGTCAGATTGATGGGGCTTTTTTTAATCCCTCACCCCTAACCCCTCTCCCCAAAGGGAGAGGGGAACTATCAACTATCAACTATCAACTATCAACTATCAACTATCAACTATCAACTAT
>CAZKOO010000050.1:0-1712 GCA_964554435.1 uncultured Candidatus Peribacteria bacterium | reverse complement strand
GGTTTTCCTGAAATGGGGTCCATCAAATCAGTTGCATCTTCTTTTGCATCGAACGCAAAACAGCGGTATGTTCCACCACTCGTTTCTGCTTTGAGTGTTGCGACTGTTTCCTGTGTGCCATCCCACGGAATAAGCGCCCATTTACCTTCGTCGAGTGCGCGCTTCACTTCATCAAAACTACTTGCCTCTACTGTGCGTTCAGCTCTTTTTTGTACCGCATGATCGAAGAGTGTTTTCTGGTCTTCCTTGAGCATTGTTTCCACAATCTCTGCCACCTGCGAAAGTGGTGCTTTAATGGCTGCTTCGCGGGAACGAATGCGACTTTTGATGACACAAGAATTGTCTGCAAGATCTTTGCTGCCAAGCTCAATGCGAATTGGAGTGCCACTCTGAATTTGATAGAATGTTTTCTCTCCAAGGCGTGCATCTCGAACATCCACTCGCACACATCGCGTACCAGTCGTTTCGAGGAATCCATTCTCACGTCCATGGACTGCATAGAGATCATCCGATCCACTGATCGAAAGAGCAAGTTTTTTTGCGGCATCGCGAACACGATCGTTCTCGGTTTCATCACTTCCAAAAATAGGGAGGATGCTGATGTGCACTGGCGCAATATTTGGCGGAAGGACAATGCCATCATCGTCACCATGAGTCATAATCATTGCACCGATGAGACGTGTCGTGACTGCCCAAGAATCATAATAAGGAACTTGTTCTATTCCATCTTTGTCTAAAAATGAGACAATAGGTTTTCCATCCGATCCTCGAAGAAAATTTTGAGACAGCATGTGACTAGTACCCATCTGAAGCGCTTTTCCATCCTGCATCATTCCTTCGATGGTATACGTATCAATGGCACCTGGAAATACTTCGTGTCTTGGTTTATCTCCTCTGATTACAGGAATAGCAAGAATATTCTCACACAGATCAGCATAGAGATCTAGAATCTGAAGCGTAAATGTGCGGCAATGTTCCTCGGTTGCAAACAAACAATGTCCTTCATGCCAGTGAAACTCAGTCGTACGAAGGAACGCACGCGGGCGCTTTTCCCAGCGCATCACAGAGCACCATTGATTGACAAGAAGAGGAAGATCGCGGTGGCTTTGCACACGGCCACTCCTGCTAAACCAGTCGACAAAGAGCGTTTCCGATGTTGGGCGGATGGCGTAGGCTTCAGGAAGTTTCGCTCCTCCTGCTTCTGTGACAACTGCACATTCTGGCGCGAAGCCTTCTACGTGCTCTTTCTCACGCTCAAAGAAACTTTGAGGAATGAGCATAGGAAGCATGATGTTTTCCACGCCAAGTGTTTGCAATTTTTTGTCGAAGAATGCACGAATATTTTGCCACAGCTTTGTAGAAAGTGGACCAAAGGTGATGCAACCTGTGACAGGCGATTCATCGTACAGCTCAGGCGCAATGCTGATGCTATCTTGATACCACTGCGGAAAATTTTGCGCTCGAGGAGTGATGGATTGCTTTGCCATAGTGCATGCATTGTAGAGGAAAAAATCTCTGTACGCACGCATTTTTTTTGCGTATAATCGTTCAGCCTGATTTATTCCTCCACCTACGCTCCTCGACAAGCTCGGAGTCTTCGGTGGACAAGTCGGTAGCTTGCACCTCGTGCATTCTTTCACATCATGGTGTATTTTTATTCCTCGGTAGCTCAGCGGCAGAGCAGGGCGCTGTTAACGCCAAGGTCGTTGGTT
>CAZKOO010000049.1:0-1908 GCA_964554435.1 uncultured Candidatus Peribacteria bacterium | reverse complement strand
TATTCTTGACGTGGATTTCCTTCTTCACATTTGCTCCATCCACTGTCCACACGAGTGTTGCGTTTTCGGAAAGAGGATAAGAAATCTGATGGTCATTGAGGATTGTTCCTTCGATGGAAGATTGAGTGAGGAAACTCAAGGTGAAGGAATGAGTTCCTTTTGAAAGCGTGTAGCTTGGCTTCGTGAGATCAAAGGAAACGCGAGTGTCTTGAGGGAGATAGTCGAAGACGAAGGAATTGCCTTGCTTCTCTCCTGTTTTCTTTGCAAAGACGATGGAGTCTGGCTGGTTAGGATTGTGAGTGAAGAGATCTTGAGACACACTTACTTGTACTCGCTTGCCATTTCCAAGGTCGAAGGTTGCAGTGCGGAGCGTGCGCTCTGCTGGGAGTTCTGTTGCAGTTTCAGTGATGCCGTAGTCACTCGCGCTGAGGAGAGTTGGAATGCTTACTTCTTGAATAGACTGCCTGTCCCCCATAGATTCAGCGAAGGGGGATGCATACGCAGAGAGAGGATTGAGGAATAAAAATAAAACAATCACGAACGGCAAGGCTCTTTTTACAGAATTGAGAGAATGGTAGTAATTATTGCTTAATATACTGCCAGATTTTTTTAATTTGATTTCCATTATCAAGTTCATTATAGCAAGATTGAATCTATCGCCTAAACATTCTTTTTGCTACCTCTCGCTCTCTCACTTCATCTACCCTGCGTACTTCATCAAATTCAGATGCAATTTCATCATTCAAACTTCTCACGGATGCCAATCCTCCAATGCCACTATTATTCATTTGTCTTCTAAAGATTACAGGATCACAAGTATGTAATTTTTTAATTGCTGCAGAATAAATATCAGGTTTTTCCGCAATTTTTGCTGCAATTGCAAGAACCAGTAGATTTTGTTCTCCAAAATTTTGATCAAGCAATGCCTTGAATTTAGGAAGGCCACAGATGTAAAGCGCAAGGATTCTTGGTGCCATTTTCTTTTGATCATCAACAGGCATTTCAGAAATTGCGAGTAGTTCATTTCGAGTGTCAATGCCTATTACAGGAGAAGTCATATCAGTTTTCAGCTGAATACCACCTCCTACCTGAGGCGCAGAATTCATATTACGGACACAATCTAAAATATGTATAGCAGCAGAAACACCAAAATCATTATTTGCATCAAGTACAAGTAAATCAAGCTTATGTGCCAACTGTTCATAGCTATATCTATAAATATCTTTATGATCCAGTTCTCTTAAAATCGATAATCTTCTATGTAGTGATAAATATTCCATCATTTGATATAGTGATGTCATATCTTCCCCGTTAGATCGAACTGCAATATCATTTATCAATATAGCCAAATTTTTTCTTTCTTCCTCATTTATACTAGGCAATCTTCCATCTGCATCTCTTTGATGAGACTGATTAAATGCTTCTAGTTCGCTTAATTTAGAATTAAGCTCATCTTTCAAAACTTTTGTGGGTTCCTTAGATACATCACCTTTCAGGAAAGTATTAGCACCTCCAATTACTGTAGCTAACCCAAAAATTGTTGCAAGTAAGTTTCTCATAATACGCCTACTGCTTTTTACGCTACCAGAAGGAGTAATAACTGGATTAACAATGGACTCAGTAATAGACCCTCCTTTAGACTTTGCAGCTTCCATTAATTGTACAAAATCCTCTGGTTTTAATGAATATATTCCTGATGTTCTCGACTCTCCCCATACAAGACTTTCTCCTTGCGTTCCACTCGCAAAAAAATCCTCTTCTCCTTGGGTAAGAATATCATCATGAGTAGAATGCAATTCTGACATAGAGGTCATTATACACCAATGACTAAATTTCCACAACCCCTTTTCGCGCCATCATATAACACCCTCCAAGAAGAATAAGTAGACCAATGGTTGAAAACTCTGG
>CAZKOO010000048.1:0-2157 GCA_964554435.1 uncultured Candidatus Peribacteria bacterium | reverse complement strand
TCCGGTTCGC
The DNA here is from genome assembly GCA_964554435.1 of uncultured Candidatus Peribacteria bacterium. Classification (GTDB taxonomy): domain Bacteria; phylum Patescibacteriota; class Gracilibacteria; order Peribacterales; family Peribacteraceae; genus CAZKOO01. The sequence continues at coordinate 2,147 of CAZKOO010000048.1, read as the reverse complement.
TGTGTTTACACTGTTTCGCTTCCTCTTCTGGCCAATCATTCTTGCACTCGTGACGGTTGTGTCAACCATTCTCGATTTGCCAATTTGGCAAATGGTGTGGAGCTGGTTCACGCAAGATGTGTCATTCATTGGCTTTGGCGAGCGCATTCTCACCATTGCATCCTTGTACCTTGGATGGGTCATCCTTGTTACAAGCTTCCGTTGTTGGTACGCCATGTGGAAGGCAAAAACCCTTGTTTCGTTACGCGTGATTTTACCGCGAAGCGATAGTAAGATCGATCAAGAAAAGCGTACAGAGAAAGATTTTAAAGAAAAAGTTGCCATCATGGAGCAGTTGTTTCGTGCGATTAATGAAGTGAAAGATCTCAACTTTTGGCAGGTGGTACACTTTTACATCACTCGTTTCATCACTATTTCATTTGAGATGTTTGTGGAAGAAGGGCTCATTCATTTCTATGTCATTTGCTCGAAGGATCTTGTGTCTATCGTTGAAAAGCAAATTACATCGTACTACCCCAATGCAGAAGTCACGCTCACACCCACGCCACAGATGTGGCCAAAAGGCTATAAACTTGCGATCTACAATATGGCTACTCGTAAGCCATTTTGGTACCCTCTTCGTTTTGCAGAACAAATGCAGGACGATCCTCTCAATGACATTACAAACGTGTTGAGTAAATTAGAGCCCGATGAAAAAGCCTCCATTCAAGTCGTCATCACGCCACTGTTTTCCGATCAGTGGTCAAAGAAAACACAAAATCAGGCAAACCAAAGCTTTAAAGGAAAGAAGGAAACAATTTTCGATCGCATCCCTGGGCTCAAATTACTCGGGACAGTGTTTGGCGCCATTGCTTCGGGCGACAATACAACGAATGCACCAGGTGCCAGTGGTGGCGATTCCTTTGTGCGTATGATTCAAGCAGAGGAAGATCTCTATAAGCGTATGGGAGAGAAGGCGGGCATGTCGGGCTTTCAAACCACTATTCGCATTCTCGCTGCTGCAAAAACGTGGAACCGCGCTATGGACATCACCAATAACATGCAAGTTGCGTTTAACGTCTTCAAAGATTTGTATGGCAATCATTTGCGCAACCGTCGCATGATTGTGGACTTTCTTCCCATGTTCATCAACCAGTATCTCCTGTATCCGTACTGGAAATTTCGCTTAAATGGCTTCGATGGACAGAAGAAAAATATTCTCGTTGAAAAGGAACTTGCAGCCATCTTTCACTTTCCTGATAGCCGTTACAACACCATCCCAAATATTCAGTGGATTTTGTATAAAGTGTTGCCACCGCCAACAAACGCACCACAGGAAGGCATTGTTCTTGGTGTCAATCGCTATCGAGCAGTGGAAACAAAAATTCGCTTCCTTGAGACAGATCGCACGCGTCATCACTACATCATTGGTAAATCGGGTTCAGGTAAATCAGCATTGCTCAACTGGATGTCTCGTCAGGATATTGCCAATGGTCAAGGCGTGTGCATTGTCGACCCTCATGGAGATTTGATTGAAGATGCTCTAGCACACACGCCAAAAGAACGATCGAAAGATGTGATTGTCTTCGATCCATCGGATGGAGAACGACCAATGGGTTTGAATCTCCTCGAGGCAAAAACACCAGAAGAGAAAGACAGAGCGTCGCTTGATGCGATGGAAATTTTTATCAAGTTGTTCGGTAATGAGATCTTCGGACCACGCATTCAGCACTATTTTAGAAATGGATGTTTGACATTGATGGATGATGAAGAGGAAGGCGCAACGCTTATCGATGTGCCACGTTTGTTTGTGGATGATGATTTTCAGAAGTATAAAGTGAGTAAGTGTAAAAACGCGGTGGTGCGGAGCTTCTGGGAAAATGAAATTGCAAAAACAGGGCAACGCGAAAAAGAGGAAATGATTCCATACTTCTCTGCAAAATTTGGTCCGTTCATTACGAACACCATCATGCGTAACATCATTGGTCAACCGAAGAGTGCGTTTAACATTCGTGAAATTATGGATAGCGGAAAAGTGCTTCTGGTGAACTTGAGTAAAGGTAAAATTGGAGATGTGAATGCGCAGCTTCTTGGCCTCATTTTCGTGAACAAAGTGAACATGGCAGCCATGGCAAGAGCTGATGTGCCACAGCGTGATCGTCGTCGTT
>CAZKOO010000047.1:0-2380 GCA_964554435.1 uncultured Candidatus Peribacteria bacterium | reverse complement strand
GCGAGGGGCAAGAAGGAGTAGATCGTTTTTGGAATTATTTCACAAAAGAAGGTAAGGAGTCGCAGTGTGGCTGGTGCATCGATAAGTACGGCCTCCGTTGGCAAGTTCTTCCCTCAAACTTTGGTGAACTCATGAGTAAACCAAACGCGTGGAATGTGATGATGAGTCAGAAGAAAATTGTGATAGGGGAGTATTAGAAGAGGATGATTACTCGTATTTTCTTTTGTAAAAAAGACATAGCGAACCCGCAATACATTGCTGTACTGCGGGTTGCTCGTTGTTGCGAGGTCGATCAGTGATTCACGGCTTAGGCTGGAGCCGGTTCTGCCTTGATGGGATTAAAGCCACGCAGGACGTGACCAGAGCATGCCTTCTTCGCTGCGATAGTAGCTGCAACAGATCGTCCGCCCGTCACAGCCATCCAGAGCGCTGCACACGTCGAGATATAATTCAATGAATACAGCCGATGGGCACTGTCTTCAGCCTCAACGCCTTCAAGAGGCACTAGTTGCGCGTGGCGATCGTAAACGGGCTTGCCTTTGTGATTTGCCGTTCCAGCATTCGGATCAACAAAGACTGAAACGACCCCTACAAGATCATGAACAAACTCTTCTGGAAAGAATCCCGCCTCGAGACAGTCAACAACTGCATCAGCAACGCCACTTTGGCAGCTGCCAAACATTTGGTTGGCTCGAACACGAGTATCCGTCTTCACCTTGGTGACCATCGCTATTGTTGGCAATGTCACAAGATTTGGATTTACTACCGCATACAGGTTGTTAAACCCGTGCGACTGAGTAGTTAGGGCATTCGCCATGCCATATCCTGCCGGACCCGCACTCCGACCAACGAAAATGTCAACATGTGACACTTCGGGCCAGATGAAAGTCTGCGGATTTGGATGAAGCCCTGAAAGAGCTTCGCCACGACACAAGCCCGCCCAATTCACATCTAATCGATCCTCGGGCATACTGAAGAGTTCTGCGTCAAATGTAGGCAATGCACGACCTGTTGGTGGCTGAAATGCGAATAACGCATCGCAAATCTTGAGTGCCTGTTCGTCACGTTTCATTGTGAGAATCTCCTTCTAGAAGCACATCCTTTCTCAGGGGATATGCAGGACATGATGTTGGGTGCAAAATGCATCCCAGCGGTGGTACCACCTTGCTCTTTACCACAGAGCAAGGCACTCGAGTGCCGTACGTTACACAACGTAGGCTCTACTACGCACAAAATCTATGCGCACTACAGCCTACGCGTGTACAAAAATCAATCACTGCCGATTCTGCAAAAGAGCATATACCCATCACACTGTATGTGATGAATCTTTGATATTTAAAACAAAAAATAGATGATTGTCAATTGTATTTGAGTATTTGTTACCTGTGGAGTGATCAGTCTCATTGTATTTTTCTTGACTACGATTTGCTAAATGCCATCTCGGCGTAGCGTAGCGGAGACGGATGGCCACCGCACTAGTCGCTTCGCTCCAGTGCGGGGTCAAGCATCTTCGGCTTTGTCCTTCGCACTGCGTGCTCGGACTCAGCTCGAATTCAGCTTGGCTGGGGAGAAGGGATTCGAACCCCTGAATGCCTGCTCCAGAGGCAGGTGCCTTACCACTTGGCGACTCCCCAATACGAGTGAAAGAATAGGATGCAACTTGGCGCTTGTCCACCGTAGATCCCGAGCGTGTTGCGAGGGACGAAGGTGGAACTCCCCAACGTAAAAGAGAGAATACTGAAAACACCTTTTGTTGTCCATGTAAGATGAAAAGATTTATTGTATAAAAAATGTGTTCAATATATCTTTTCAACAGAAAGAGGGGTATACTCCGTACAATGAAATTCTTCGCACTTGAAACGAACATCGAAAAGATTAAAGGGCAGTTTCTCACCAGCGGAGAATCTGAGATTTTTACTGTTCGTCAACACATCATGGGGCTGATTAGTAAGATTATTTGGCACATCATCCTCACCATCTTGCTCGTCGCATTGTCTGTCTACCTCATCAATCTCTCCATTCTCCCATCGCCATCCATCATCATCACCACAGCAATTGGATGGTTTCTGTTTCTTGGCATTCCACTCATTGGAGCGTACATCGACTGGAGATACGATTTTCTCTTTCTTACAACCGATAAATTCATCATCGTGGAGCAATTTTCTATTTTTCAAAAATCCATCACTCCAATTAGCCTTGAAAATCTTGGGGATGTGGTTGCGAAGACACAGTGGCTCCATCTTTTCAATTTTGGCATCATCGAAGTAGCGCTCAAAGAGGGGAATGGTCCATCCATCATTCTCAAATTTATGCCTCATGCAGAACAGATTGTTGCGAAAGTTGCAGAGCAAATTACTCTCTACCAACGTCGTAAAGACTT
>CAZKOO010000046.1:0-2440 GCA_964554435.1 uncultured Candidatus Peribacteria bacterium | reverse complement strand
ACAGAATCAATGATGGATGAAACATCGTGAAGAGAGGGGGCGAGAATGGGTTCTTTTCCAGAGAAAAGAGCGATCTCATTCTGAAGCAGGGAAAGGTTTGCTTCTTCGCGCTCGCGGTCAGGTCGGGCGTCGTACACTGGAGCAAGAATGAGAACGTCCGCAAGAGAAAGGCTTTCGACAAAACCGCTCCAGAGCTGAAGTGTTCTGTCGTGCGTGTGAGGTTGAAATGCACACACAATGCGCCGAGTGGGGTACGCTTCTTTCAGCGCAGAGAGCGTGGCGGTAATTTCAGCAGGATGATGAGCATAGTCATCAATGAGTAATGCTGAATGCGCAAGAGTTCCGCGTACTTCCATGCGCCTCCACGTTCCGCGGAAGCTCGCAAGACTTTTCCTAATCACATCATCATCAATGCCAAGATCAAGAGCAAGAGCGCGTGCAAGGCCAGCATTTTTTCTCATATGCATGCCAATAGCTTGCGTTTGAGGAAGGTCATCTGGAAGAACAGAAATCTGTCGAGCAGGAAGATTGTGCGTAATGCGGAGAGCAATTGCATCATCAGCATGGATGACAATAGCCCCCTGTGATGGTACCTTCTGCGCAAATTCTCGGAATGCTTGCTCATAGTCTTCTTGACTGCGAAATGCATCGAAATGATCACCATCTGCATTGGTGATAATGAGTGACGAAGGAGAGAGTGCAAGAAATTGACGTTGATATTCACACGATTCAACAATCCACAGATCGCTCTTTCCCATTCGCCAATTGGAACCATCCATATCAACTGCCTTTGTTCCAAGGATGACATTGGGGTCGCGGCCAGCATCGATGCAAATTTTTGCGAGCATGGCAGTGGTCGATGATTTTCCGTGCGTCCCTGCAATGCATATTGTGTGTGTATTGGCAGTAAGTTCGCCGAGAGCTTGAAAATAGGAGAGTGACCGTATGCCAAGATCGATGCCTTTTGTTCGCTCAGGAGATGCGTGTGGGATGGCTTCGGAGTAGACAAAAAGATCAACATCAGAAGAAAGATGTGTGCCATCTTGATGATCGGTGCATTCTATTCCTCGCTCTTGTAGTGCTTCTGTTACAGAAGAAAGTGATTTATCGCTACCAAGTACTGTATGTCCACGAGCATGCATCTGCGATGCGTATGCAGATAATCCAATGCCACCGATGCCTGCGCAATAGATTTTCATAGGTTGATGATAGTGTATCACAGACTTTGCGGTATACTCTCTTTCGTGCCTTACAATGATATTGCACCCATCTCACGGCAAATGACCATTCTTGCAGGATTGGTCGTTGTAGGATTCATGGCTTTTGGGCTTGCATTATCGTATTATAAAAACATTGTGTTTGATCATCAGTTGGTTGTGATGGAAGAGCGAAATGCAGCACTACGAGAGCATATTCAGCAAGGTCAACAAGAGTTGCAATATTTAGAATCAGCACAATATAAAGATAAATATGCAAAGGAAAATTTTTCACTCATTCGTCCGGGTGAACACATTTTGTTCTTAACAGAAGAAGACAATGATTTTGTAACTTTGTCAGAGAAAGCACAAATGACAAAAGAAGAAAAAGAGGCGATTCTTGCAGAGAATTTGCGTCTTATTCCAGTGATCGATCATTGGAAGATGTATCTCTTCCGTCGAGACGCGCTCGAGCAATTTGCCGAAGCAAAAATCACTCAATAACTTCATTACTTTCGCTGTCCGCGTTTTTTGAGTTCTCGCGCTTGAGCCGATTCGACAATGCTACGTTTGCTGACACGAGAAGAGGAAGTAGTCGATGCTTCTTCTTCCGTAGGACAACTCACAGTAATCATGGTGGTGTTGCGCTCGCCTGATTTGACAGCAATGGTACGAGGGCTAGGCTTGGTGCATCCTTTGGGGGGGATGACATCGATGGTGTATTTTCCCGCAGGTAGATTGGTGAGTGTTGTGGGTGTGGTGCCAGTGCGAGTTTTGTCGCCTCCTTTCAAGCGAAATTGCACTTGTGCAGGGTCACTTGTAATGCCAAGGGAGCCAGTAGGCGCAACGGAATATTGCACAAGAAAACGGTACACATCATTTCCATACGGCGTAAAAGAATATTGATTATTGAGGACAGTTTTGAGAAGATCTCCCCCTCGATACACAAGAATTTTTGTTGTCATGCCAAAGGGAGGTTCAACGGAAAATGTTTTTGGCGAGAAGTCAGTGACACTAAAAGAGTATTTGAGTTGATTGATTCCTTTTTCTGTACTTTTGATGGATGAGCCATCGCCATGAAGAAGTGTCCATACACCTATTTTCTGAGGAGATATTTGCTCCACAGTAATGCTTGCCTGTACCGCAGCAAAAGAAGTATGTACTGCAAGTGTCATGCCACAGAGAGCGCCGATGATGGAAACAGGAACGAAGCGTTGCATAGTGGAGAGGAGTATAGCAGAGAA
>CAZKOO010000045.1:0-2448 GCA_964554435.1 uncultured Candidatus Peribacteria bacterium | reverse complement strand
GCGCACTGCTCACTGGTCGAGAGTATTCCCCTGGAGCCTATGAGGTAGCAGGATTGCTCGCGAAAGATGTGGTGATAAGGAGGCTTTCCCTTGCTTTATGAAGATACAGATTACTCGACGTGATGACAAAGCATTTGACCTTCGGCGAGGTCAAGATCTTCTTGTGCAGAGTGTCACACAATTATTACTGGGTGTTGATGATAGGGTTTTGCTCTTTCACACACCTCATCGATTTGATGTATTTTTTTCTACAGACGTTTCTTTTGAAGAATTTCGTTCAAGAATAGTGAGCATTATTCCTGATGCAATCATAACAGTACTATAACATCACCAAATATATCTTTTTCAATCGAATTTATCTTCTAGAAAGAGTATACTATTTTTATCTATGTCTGACATCGAAGTAGACATCACAGCGGGAGCGAATAATAAGGCAATTATCGAAGGAAAAACATCAGTGCCTTTTCGTACGTTTGTCACACTCATCTTGCAACGAAAGGTGCAAATGCTCTTTAAAGACAGTCAAAATGAGCCTGTTATTCTAAGTAGCGAGCTTCTCACAAAACTTGCGAGTGCGCCGAGCGATGCGCAGGAAGATCGCGGGAAGCTTGTGCTGGTGACGTTTGCGTGTGGTGTTGTAGGTGGCATTTTTCTTTCTTCGCTCATTCTTCTCTCTCTCCTTCTTTCAAAGGTGCGCATTCTTCCAGAACATGTATCCATCGTTCTTGGGGCGATTGTTGTCATTGGTATTGTCGTTGTTCTCATGCAGAAGACGCAGAAAAAGCCAACACTCAAGCAGAAGCTCTACGATGCCATGGAAAAGATGACCGATGCGATGAGTCGGTAACACTGAAAAAAGAGGTAGCGTGTAGCGATTAGGAAGACGTGGAAGAGAGGATGCTATCATCTTTGCTGACAGTGCTATTACCTATCACCTTACCCAATGCCTCTCCTTCCTCAAGAATTAGTGTCTCTCAAGACAAAAACAACCATGAAAATTGGTGGCGTTGCGCGCTATTTCCTCACCGTAGTGACACAAGAAGAGATTGAAGAGGCCGTTCTCTTTGCGAAGGAAAAGCAACTTCCGCTTGTTGTGCTTGGAGGTGGGTCGAATACTATTTTTGACGATGGGCAGATTGATGCGGTTGTTCTCTCTGTGAAACATGATGCAATTATCATGAAAGATGATGTCATTCATGTTGGCGCTGGGGCGTATCTTGCCACCCTTCTTTCGAAGTGCGCAGAGCAAGGGCTCGATTTGTCTGCGCTCAGTGGCATCCCTGGTAGTCTTGGAGGGGCTATTTTTGGGAATGCAGGACAGGGTCCAAAAGGCGTGTGGATGGATACGTTTCTTGAGTCAGTGACTGCTTTTTTTGATGATGGATGGCACACACTCTCACGCGAAGAGTGTCATTTTCGCTACCGTGAAAGCTTTTTCAAAGATCGTGTTCTCGGTGGAGGCTCTGCCCCCATTCTCTTTTCCGCTACCCTTCGTGCTCCACAGAGAGAACCTGCCCTTATTCGTGCGGATATCGAGTCTGCACTCAAGAAGCGCATCGAAACACAACCTCACACAAAAACAGCAGGATCGTGTTTTAAGGCTGTTTCTGGCACGCCTGCGTGGCAACTGATCGATCAGGCGCAATTACGCGGAAAACGCGTTGGAGGCATCGAGATTTCTTCAAAACACGCCAATTTTCTCATCAATGCAGACCAAGGAACATTTGCGGATGCAGTTGATCTCATTCGTTCTGTGCAAGAAGCCATTCCTCACAGTCTCGAAGTGGAAATGCGATGCATTGGAACAGACGGAAAGGAGGTGCGTTTTTAAGGGTGATGTATTTGGCACGGGTTTTTATGCGTTTAGGGCCAGCTCGAACAGCCTTATTTTTTCCTAGGGAATGAAGGATGGCGGAGCCAACCCTCTTACGTCCCTCGCTTCGCTCAGGATCTACGGATGGGCAGGCGGGACTCGCTTGTCCACCGAAGTCTGAAAGACGTAGGTGGGAACCCGCGACCTCCCCGCTTCCGCGGGGCGCTCTTCTTTGAATACAGAAAATGGCGGAGCCAACGGGACTCGAACCCGCGACCTCCCCGCGTCCGCGGGGCGCTCTTCTTTGAATACAGAAAATGGCGGAGCCAACGGGACTCGAACCCGCGACCTCTGCCGTGACAGGGCAGCGCTCTAACCAATTGAGCTATGGCTCCAGAAGAATATGTAAACAATGATCGCGCATGAAAGTATCATGCGAGAATGGAGTGTATCAAGTGTTCTTTCTGGTTGCAAGGGGAAGTCTTGGCGATCTTTTGAATCATAAGGCGTGCACACTGCATTCATTCATACCGTGCAAGGTGCTTGCCGATTATTTCGAGGATCCATGATGGATGTATTGTTCTTTTTTGCAAGAGCAACTTATCTATGGTGTTATACTAAACACATGCAGATCA
>CAZKOO010000044.1:0-2927 GCA_964554435.1 uncultured Candidatus Peribacteria bacterium | reverse complement strand
GCCACCCCCACACTCCACCACCTCCATCCTCATCTCACGTTCGTGTCCATCCTTTGAGCCAAGGAGAAAGCGATAGGTTCCTATGATGCTTGGAGAAAAGATGAAATCCTCACCGCGAGTCACCCATGTTTGCATGCCAGCGCGCATTCCATCAGGATAAACAATATCGCGAACGACAAAAGGATGAATAGAGGAAAGTGTGAGCGTTTTTCCAAGTGGTAAACGATGTGGAACTCCCGTTGTGAGAAGTACTGCTTTGCCAATGCGCTTCTGCGAGCGTGTATCGCTACATCCATTCACAAGCGTGCTATCGCCAAGACGCTCAAATGTTGCATCCATCGTCCCCTTCGATCGATCTTCTATCTGAAGAAATGCGGCTAAACTTAAATCCATGTCACGACCTTTCACGTATGGACCGCGATCATTGATGCGCACGGTTACTGATTTTCCGTTACGGAGATTGGTGACTTTGACGAGTGTATTATGTGGAAATGTTCGATGTGCTGCTGTGAGATCGTACATATTAAACTGCTCACCAAATGCACCACCTTTGCCATGAAATTTTTCAGAATAGAGACTCACCTCATGTTGCTCCGTGCGGAGCGCCTCATCAATCACTCTTAAATACGACAGAACTTGCTCGCGCGTCACGCTTTTTGCAGGATTGTCATAGGAAAGATCGTAAAAGAGCGCGAGATCTTTTACATGTTTTCGATCAGTCATAGCAGATTGCATACGCGAACCACCTGCGTCCATTGGTTCTACATTGCGCGTACGAAAGATCCACAGAAGAACATCTTCCAGTGTCGCCTTTTGCGCTGGGAAAAACTTTTCTTCGTCTTCCAAAATACCGCGTGCTTTTGCATAGAACAATACATCGGCACCATTCTCCTTTTTTTCAATGTCAGAAAAAGATGTTTTGCGCACTTGTTCTATAGGTCGACTAATCGATTGCCAAATGAGTAGAAATGCATCTTTTCGAGACATTGATGATTCTACGGCAAGAGCAGAAGGTGTGTATGCAAAGACGATAGAGAACAACAATGCTCCAAGAACAATCGTGCGATGAACATAGTTCAACAAAAGAGGCATGGGGATAGTATAGCAGAGATGAGGACAATCTATTTTGATGTTTTTCTCTGCTAGGAAATGTTTGACTGGCTATTAGCAGTTAGCAATTGGCTATTGGCTATTACTAACTGCCAGAATCTGTACTATCGTACTAGTACGCAAGTACAAAAAATCAAATATGAACAAACCGCAATCTTCTTTACAAAGGAAAGCTCAGTGCTGTCACGAAGTGACTTGGGGAGGGGCGAGGGGGGGGCAGTTTTCGTTATTGCCCATCTCATTCGCGGCTAGAAAAGCCGCTCTCATGTAACTCCCAACTAACTACTACCAACTATCAACTAACTACTACCAACTATCAACTAACTACTAATTGCTAATAGCCACCCATTCGACAAGCTCAGGGCAGGCTAGCTACCCCCTACACCTCCATCTCGCCACTTCTCACTTTTTTGACAAGCATCTCCGTAAGCGATTTCTGCACTCCTTTTCGTGTTGTTGTACCAAACACTCCTGTACCCTTTTCTCCTTCTGCTTTGATAATCCCCTCTTTCTTTTGATACGCAATCAACGCTTTTTCGGTACGATCTCCAAATGTTCCTGTGATGTCCTTTGTGGGCAAGTAGCCAAGTGTCACCAAGGCTTTTTGCAATCGGCGTACTTCTGCGCCTCTATCCCCTTTTGTCATCACTTTTTTTGGGAGATGCTGCTCTAAGACCATTGTCTCTACTTTTGATCGTACCATCTGATTTTTTGCTTCAATGAGCACCATCTTTTCTTGCCATGCCTTTGCAAGTTCCTTCTTTGTCATTGGACCGACTTGCCCTGCTCCAACCGCATCATCGGATGCAATCACCCCACGAGCCTTCTGAAATTCAAGAACCGCCGTGCGGACATTGTCATCAAACAACGTGTCTGTTCTTCCTTTATAGAAACCAAGAAAACGAAGTCGACGCTTCAGGTCAGATACCGACATGCTCTTGACCCCCTTCTGTAAGCCAATTGCCTCTTTTGGCTGTATCACTGCCCTATCGTTTGCATTCACTGCAACGGTAAGCACCGCTGCGGAGAATGGCCCCACTGTTTTTCCATCTCCAGGAAGGTTATAGGCTGTCAAAAATCGCTTGAATGCATCTTGTGTCACCACTCCAAATTCTCCTGTAACGGGATGTTGAAAATAGCCAAGCTTCTTGAGTGATGTCTGTAAAATGCGCACACTGTAACTTTTTTCTCCAAACACTGCTTTTGTGAGTAGGCGCTGTGGATCTCCTTTTGCAAGCCCTTTCAGAATTGCATCATCTGCCTTGATCGATCGAAACGAAAAATATTCTGATGGCTGATCGGTGGACTCAGGATACACTGTTGCTGTCATGCGACGAGCACCCCACGCTAGTGCGCGTTTGAGGCCTTCTTCCCCTGTTCCCATCCACACATCGATGCGATGCACGCCACTACCCCATTCCGTAATGCGCCCTCCTCGATCGTGCACTGTGCCTATGCCAAGACCCGGAAGTGCAATGCGCGTGCCAAACGGATAGGAAGATGGTGCTGCGAGCATTCCCTCGTACACTGGAGTGCCATCTGCGCCATTGGTACCATTGCCATTGAATGTGATGTCTTCTTCGTAACTTCCACGGAAATAACAGCATTGATTGGGAAGTGGTGAGTAATACGCAGTAATCAGCACCTCTTGTTGAAATGGCTTTTCAAACGCATACACTGGCGAAAAAATGGAACCAATGAATGAGGTTAGAAGAATGGTGAGTGGATAGAGCCGTACTTTGTTTTTGATTGAAATGGCGAATACCATAGAAAAAATGTGTATGTGATATGTGTATGAAAATCTGAATAGTATAGCA
>CAZKOO010000043.1:0-3205 GCA_964554435.1 uncultured Candidatus Peribacteria bacterium | reverse complement strand
ATCGGAGCAGGTTTCACCCTGCGGTTGTTCTACTGATGATCGGGAGAAGGGGCTAGGGGATGAGGGCGTAACCCTTACCGCCTCTTCCATCGTCTTGACATCAATGCACTCTATTGGAAGCCCTGCATCGCGAATGATCTTGCCGATTGTTCGTCCGCTTTCAGGCAGAAGGATGAGCGTTTTGACGGATGAATTTTTGAGTCGATCGCGTAATTTTGTGAAATCGTAGCCTCGGTCTTGCCCTCCGACGATCAGCGTTTGCACTCTGTCTCCAAGCGCGTCGAGCGCGGCAATGGTTGACTCTGGTGTGGTGGAAATAGAATCATTCACCCATTCCATGCCACCATGCACCCCAAGAGACTCAAGTCGATGAGGAAGGGGAGTGAAGGTTTTGATTGCCTCAATGATCTGTTCCTCTGGAATGCCAAGTGATGCACACACACTGTACGCAAGCGCGATGTTCGAAAGATTGTGTCGACCTTTAAGATGTGTCTCTTCTATGGCGAGTGGCGCATCTTCTGGTGTGATGCCAATCTTTTTCCCTTGCCCAATGGTTGCCATCTTTTTGCAATCATCATTTTCTGCATTATAGAAAAAGAGATCATCTTCTTGTTGATGTCGTGCGATGTTTGCCTTGGCATCGTAATAGTTTTCCAGTGAGCCGTGATAGTTGAGATGCTCAGGAAAGAGCGATGTGAGCACTGCAATCTGAGGGCTTACTGTTAGATCCATCAATTGATAGCTACTCAATTCATGAACAAAAATTGTGTTCGGATTTGCATCGTTAATGTGTGCGATTGCTGGCTCTCCGATGTTGCCGACTAAGTGGCAGAGATTAGTTGGTAGTTGGTAGTTGGTAGTTGGTAGTTTTTCTTCTCCTAGAAAGCGCGTAGCGGATAGCGGATAGCGAACAGAGTGATGTTCCCTCTCCCTTTGGGAGAGGGTTAGGGTGAGGGAAGCATTGATGATATGAGCAATCAAAGATGATGTAGTGCTTTTTCCTTTCGATCCAGTCACTCCGATGATGGTTGCTCCGCGTGCGCGTGCTTCGTCGAAGAAGATCTGGGTAGGGGTAGTGAAGATTGGCTTTTGGCTAGTAGCAATTGGCAATTGGCTTGGCGGAATTCCGGGAGACTTGATAATCACATCGAATTGATCGAGATTGCTGAGATAGTCTTTCCCGAGCTTCCATTTTTTCATTTTTAATTCTTCATTCTTCATTTTTAATTTTTCATCTTCATCTGCAATGGTTATCTCACAATCTGGTACATATTTTTCAAGTGCCTCAACCATCGCGCGACCTTCTCGTCCGTAGCCAAGAATGCAGATGGTTTTGCCGGAGAGAGAAAGTAAGGTAGGTATTGTAGGTAAGGGATGTCAGGGATGTCAGAGCGGCTTTTCTAGCCGCGATTTGTTAAAGATCCATAGCCGATAGTATCGACCGATATTCTTCAGGAATGCAGTGTTCATTTGATACTGTCAGGCATTCTGCAATCAGTGCTTCAGGATTGCTGATGGATGGTAACACTTCCGCATCGAACATCTTCATTGCACATGTATCGCTATTTTCTGCATAGTTTTTTGCGAGCAAGAACGCTGCCTTCACTTCTTCTGGCGTGCCTACGCATTCAAATGGCTTCTTTCCTTCTAGTCCCAGTAATTCCTTATAGAGAGGTAGCAAAGATTCATCATTGAGCAGATTGCCGCCAAACATCTTGTTGAGTTCTTTGGGTTCCATAAACGCTGCAAACAGCGCGTACACAAATGCACATTTTGGGCATTTTCGGCACCAGAGCGTGTGTTCTTCGTCATCCTCATCACTTTCTCGGATTTTCCAGTTTGCATTACAACTTGTCACGGCATCAAAATAGTTCGGATATTCTGCAAACATTTTTGCAATCGAGAGCTCTGAGAGAGGTCGAAGTGCACTGCAATACTCCACTTTTGTGCTGATATTCTCAAAGAGGTAGAGCTGAAACATCTTTTCAAATTCGATGGATTTACTCCATTGATGATTCACTTCCATTCCCTTCCACATGAGGTTTCCTGTGTTTGCACTGCGCTCATTGCTCATCATGACAGCGTCAAAACCATAGAGTTCCGCAAGCAGGACGCTCAAAACCGACAGATAGGCACTGATGGGGACGTGCCCGTTCCATGCTCCTTTCTCGTTCATCTCAAACAGTGCATCGGGTAGTGTGCGTTTGATGTTCAGTAGCGGCAACCCTGCTCGGTTTGCGAGTTCTGTGATGATGTCATCTTCACCCATGCGAAGCAGTGTGACATCCGCATTCGTTTTTCGCAGTAGTTCGATGGTGACCATTGAGTCTTTTCCTCCTCCAATTGGCACAAGAATTCTCTTTCCAGTGAGATCAGCACGTTCTTTTCGCTCTTTTTTTCGCTCTCCAATGGTCAATTTTCGCGCTTCTTTCTTTGTATCCGCAGGGAAGTTGATGAGCGCATGGAAATCGATGTTGTTTTTATAGAAAAATTCTCCAAGGCCCTTTTCATAGATGGTGTTCCAAAACGCTGCCTCTTTTTTTGTGAGTGTTTGTTCATCAAGCTTGATGGTGCGAGGAAGCGTTGTTTTGTAGTAGCTGATGCCTCCGATGATGTGGAGTGTATCGAGCAACCGATCGATGATAAATCCGCGTTCTTTCAGTCGCTCATCACTCACAGGTTCTGGAAGTTTGATGGTTTCCTCAAATGTTACTTCATCATCCAGCGCATACCGCAGCACAATCTTCCCTGCGTGGTGATTCCAGAAGTAGCCAGAGAAGTGAAAGGTGGAGTAGGTTTTCATGAGAGTTTATGGATTGAATGACAAATTTATTGCCACCATTGACAATATTTTCCGATTATATCAATAATCATTGCAAGAGCTTGTATTCCAACTGCAATTGTAGCAATTTTTGTCATATATTCAGATTTTTTTCTTGCTTCATCACTTCGTTCCTCAATATCTTTTAATGTCCTTCTTTGCATTCCGCTAGTTATTAGTTGCATACCTAAATTGCGCATTTCGGCCATACTTGCACTTCCTTTCTTCAATGCATTAAATGATTGAATTTCATCTTCATCTAAATATTTTCTTACTTTTTCTGGGATTAATCGATCATTGTCATTAAACATATTCACTAGTAAGAAATATATGGTGCCGAAGGAGGGACTCGAACCCTCACACCTTGCGGTACACGATTTTGAG
>CAZKOO010000042.1:0-3248 GCA_964554435.1 uncultured Candidatus Peribacteria bacterium | reverse complement strand
CTACCTACTACCTACTACCTACTACCTACTACCTACTACCTACTACCTACTACCTCTCTGCAAATACTCAAACACTCCACTCACAGCAACGCTTGCCTCCCCTGCTGCGGTTGTAAATTGTGCAAAATGATTACTATTACTAGTCACATCTCCAGCGCCAAACACACCATCGATGGAAGACATCTGCGCAGCATTCACGAGTAAAAATCCACGATCATCCAATGCACAGCCAAGGCGAACAGGAAGTTCCACCGCAGGGGTAGAGCCAATTTCGATGAACACGCCATCGGTCGCAAGAGTGGTAGAACCATTGTATGGACGATCGAGCGTGACGGAACGCACGCGAGTGTCTCCACAAATCTCAAGAACATTCGTCTCAAGCACAAGCTGAATGTTGGCACTACTACGCACTTTTTCCACCCAATAGGGCTCTGCACGAAACTCACTTCGACGATGAACTAAGTACACCGTCTTTGCGACTTGTGCCGCAATGGCAGAACCTTCCACCGCACTATCCCCTCCTCCAATAACGACAACATCTTTATTTCTGTAAAAGAATGCATCGCACGTGGCGCAGTACGTCACACCCTTTCCTGCAAACTCTGTTTCACCCTTCGCACCAAGATGTCTCTTGTTGGACCCTGTCGCAAAAATGATGGTTTTCCCTTGCACAATTGACCCATCTCCAAGGGTCATCTGAAAACCTCCATCAATCTTTTCTACTGCTTGAATGCGCGAAATTTTGTAGGTCACAAGATCACCAAAACTTAAAGCATGCTTCTTAAATTTCTCCATCAACTCAGGGCCACGAATATCGATTTCTCCAGGCCAGTTCCCCACCTCCGCGGCGGTGTTGCCCATGCCCCCCTCTTCTGCACCCACTAAAAACGTACTGAGTTTATAGCGCGCTGAGTAAATGGCAGCCGTGTATCCTGCACACCCTAGACCAACAATGAGAACGTCGTACATAGTAGTGAGATGATGCCAGCAATGAAGGAAAATGGCAATTGGCTTTTGACTATTGGCAGTTAGCTTATTAGCAAAACAAGTACCTACCTGCGGATGTACAAAAAAATTGGTAAAAAATAAGAAAGTATGATAGCATGTAAATAAGAATTTCTTATTTACTTATTCTCTATAATTATCATGATTTCAAAGATTGTAAAAGCAACGGAAAGAGGACAAGTTACACTTCCAAAAAAATGGAGAGATCAATGGAATACCGAGTACTTTCTTGTAAAAGCAGAAGGAAAAACACTGACGCTTACTGCACTATCGATCGATGAAGCAAAGCAAAGAACAATGCTACCAAGCATTGAAGGAAATCTGCAACATCAGAAAATACGATCAGGGGAAAAATTCTGATACAATGAATACGTCATTCCTTCTTATTGTATGCAAAACATCATTCGCGCAATCGTTGTTGTAATTGGATTATTCCTGCCAATAGTTTCTTTTGCGCAATCGGGAGCACAAATTACCAGTGCAACATTCAGTAATGATTATGATACTGTCAGTGTAGTATTATCAGAAGCAGTCCAATCGGCAGTACTACGTTATGACCTCTATATCAATGGAAATGGATACTCATTTTCAAGTTATAGTCACGACCTTGAAAATACCATGACAGATAGCATGAGTGGCTTTAAACAACAAATAATGCAACAAGGATCGACTGGAAGAGCAACCCTAGAAATCTATCTCTGTCCAAAAAATTATCGTTCTATTCATGATTGCAATGCGGCATTTATTGTACCTATTGTCAGTGCTCCGCTTGGGGAATTTTCTGATGTACCAAGCACACATTCAAATGCAGATGCTATTCGCTATGTTCATAAAAGAGGATTAGTAGGTGGATATCCTGATGGACGATTTGCACCAGATGGAAAAATTAATCGAGCAGAATTCACAAAGATCATCACTCTTGCACTCTTTCAGCAGTCGATGATCAATCAATGTGAAACTCATTATTTTTCAGATGTGCCAAAAGGTTCATGGTATGAACGATATTTGTGTCGAGCAAGAGATGGATGGTTACTAACCGGATACCCCGATGGTACATTTAAACCAGGTCAATACATTTCTTTTGCCGAAGCTGCAAAGATCATTGCTAATGGATACAATCTCATCCCTCGAAATGATCATTGTAACGGAAAGCTATGTCCAGACAGCAACTCAAGTGAGCATCCATGGTTTGAGAAATATGTACAAGCACTCGAGCAAAAATCTGCTATCCCCTTCTCCATTTTTCAAGTACATCAAACAATTTCACGTGGGGAAATGGCAGAAATTCTCTACAAATTAAGCCCAGATGCGCCAAAACAATCTACTCAAACGTATGATGCTCTTATGCGCTATGAATCGCTCATGCAACATTGTGCAGAATTAAAGGGATTAGGATTTGAATCGTGTGAATAAGCTCATTGTTTTTTCCTCATCCAAACACCATTCCCATCAAAAAAGAGTATCGTAAAGCCATGAAGTGAGGCGTACTCTTTTGAGCAAAGAGATCGATCTTCAAACGTACGTGGATTGAGAAACAAATCATCACGCAGGGTGAGAAGGAGAATGCCATCATCAGAAAGAAGAGATTTCATATCGTGAAGCAATTGATCGCACAGAGATGCACTCTGCTCAAAAGGACTCTGAGGAGCATTGAACACATTGAAACACGCGATGAGATCGTAAGAAGACTCAAGTGAAGATGTCCAACTGGATTGCGTGCAATCGAGCACACGGTGACGGTACGTCGCGCTTTTGTTTGGACGAATGTCGATGCCAGTCACAAGCGCGCCTTGCTTCATCATCATCTCTGCAAAGAATGGAGGATATTTGTCTCGAAACGTGTCTTCAAGTACATACTCTTCAAGCGACCCACAGCCGATGTCGAGCACTGTTTTCCCTTGCATAGCACCCCACAACGCAGCCACTGCATGCACTTCGCGCATGTCTGCAATCTCAAAATCCACTTCACCATGCATATCCTCTACAACCGAGAAAAACAGATCTTGTGCTTGCAAAAACGAAGCATCAGTCAAAAAGATGGATGGATTCTTCGCATCGCGCATGCGCTCGAGGTAAGGGAGATTGATGGGAAGCATGGGGAAAATTGAAAAATCGTATAGAAAAAAGGAAAGAAAACATCTACTATAGTACAGGAATGCCGAAGTGGCGGAATGGTAGACGCGCACGACTCAAAATCGTGTACCGCAAGGTGTGAGGGTTCGAGTCCCTCCTTCGGCACCATA
>CAZKOO010000041.1:0-3358 GCA_964554435.1 uncultured Candidatus Peribacteria bacterium | reverse complement strand
CCAGAGTTTTCAACCATTGGTCTACTTATTCTTCTTGGAGGGTGTTATATGATGGTGAAGAAAAATGATCTGGCGGAAATATAGATAATTTGGTATAATAAAGACTATGAATTCTACATTAGAAACTACTGAAGACACTAATTCTTTACAGAAAATTTTTGCAGAAGAATATAATAGGACTGAAAATCAGCCATTCCGTGTTCTTGTTTCCGCTATTGAGGACCAAGATCAAAGTTCTGAAGATATTATTGCAATGATAGGACTTGATAAAACAGTATATGTACCAATATTAAGAATTATTATTGTGAGACTTGATTCATTATCAGATAAAATTGATACAAGGGTTTTAGAAAAAATTAATCTCTTAAAAGAAAAATTCTTCCCTCAAAGTTTTCAAATTGTTCCTCATGAAGTGGTTAAGGATTTTGCTCAAGTAGCATCTTCGACAGAACTTCATAGAAATAGATTGTTTAGTTTATTGAGACATCCTCTAGCTTTAGTACTAGCTGGAATGCTTGGAGCTGGCTCAAATGAAGTAGTGCATAATATGACAGCAAGAGAAGATATTGGTGCCACTGCTAGCCTAAAATTGCAAGATTTAGCATCGCAACTATCTTTAGAGGATGCTACTTTTCTTAAAGAAGATGGAGCAAGAGTTCAGGTAGGGAAATCTAATACTCAGGTGGTCAATGAGTTGTCTCAATTTATAACAACATTATCTCCTAAAATTTCGCAGATGAACGCAGCAGAGAAAAGATTTGTTCTTCTTGAAATATATCAATTATTAAAGCGTGCAAAAGAACTTGATGCATCTATTGAAGATCCAGAAGGACACATTCTTCCAAGAATTGCAGCTGGGGCAATTGCAAATGATGATAGCTTAGCTTTTATTCTTCGGAAATTATCAAATGAGAATGATTCTGCAATAGTTGATGATAGTATTAGATTATTATTAGAAGAACTTCGTAAGATTGCTCATTCAATGCCAAATGGAGAGATGTTATTAACAAATATTTATAAAAAAGAAAAAATACTCTTAGATAGACAATGAATCATATCAGATATTTAATAATTGGAATCATTACCCTATTTTTTTTCTTGCTTTTTACACATATCAATTTAAATAAGGATGTGGTTCAAAATATACAATCATCTTCATTTTCTTCTTTTGTTAAACCCTCACAAATTACAAAGAAAAATATAATCTATCAGTTATCCAATAACATAGAGGTGCAATTTAATAGAATACATCCTGAATATATTCTCAAAAAAAATTATGATTATATTCACTTTACAGTAGAGACCGATACGACTGAGAGTGCGATAAACAATGATAGTGTTTCATATTATAGAGAGGGTAAAAAGGATATACAATTTACGATACAAAAAGATAAAATTGTAAAACAAATGTTTCTGTCAAAAGGTGACCAGAAAATCTTTACCTATCAATCAAATCTATCTCAAGAATTAAAAAATAATGTAGTTGAATTCCGTAATAATGACGGGAATGTAATTTTTACTACGGATAAACCATTTTTTCTTACAACAGAAGGTCAGCCGTTGTTATTTCCAATAGAAATAAAGAGCATTTCCCATAATAAATATACCTATGTTTATGATGAAAATTTATTACCGCAAAATTTTATTATTGATCCAAATACAGGATTTAACCCTCCGGCTGTAGTGCAAAATGATTCATCGAACGGAGGTACTTATAGCTGGATAACAGTGAATAATATACTCACGAATGATACAGATTACACATATGTTACAGGAACTCATATGAATGGAGACTCCTCTCAGATATTAAAAATTCAAAATCTTGGATTTAGTATCCCAGAAACAGCGCATATTGATGGAATTGAAATGAAGATTAACGCTTCTTTTTCTATGCCAGATTTTGAAACGCAAATTGCTAAGTTAATGGATGAAAACGGGAATATGATTGGAAATAATCGCACTTTTACAGATACACTTATAGGAGGAACGGGGGGTGCTGGTCATATTTATACCATAGGAAATAGCTCTGATACATGGGGCGCTACTCTGACTCCTGCAATGATTAATGATCCTGATTTTGGTTTTGCATATGCAGAAAATTATACCGCAGATTTTGCAGGTGGTATGTTATTTTATTACTTTGAAATGAATGTCTATTTTTCTGAAGGCACCAGTTCCCCCACAGGCGATGGCTCCCTCCCCATCTTTCTTCAGAAACTTCGACGAGACATCTTGAAGCAAAAAGAACAAGAACCCACTGATGATGTGAGCCTCTCTGGTACTCTCTTCCTCGATGACAATCCAAACACTCTCAAAGACGAAGAAGAACGAGCAACCGGAGCAGGAGCAACCTTCACCCTCTCAGGAACGACAGAAGTAGGGAAGAAAAGCATCAAAAAAGACATCACAGTGAAGAGAGATGGAACATATGCTCTCAAAATCCCCAGAGGAGCCTACGCCATCACCAATCTCAGGAATGAAGAAAGAAACACAAGAATCCTGCAAGGATTTGATCAATTTACTCTCAAAGCATCGAATGAAACAAGAAACATCCCCTTTGAAAGAACAAATGTGAAGAGAGGGGAGGGATGCTTAGCGGTAAAGGAAATCAACGGAATCAAAGAAACCAATCCCCCTACGCCCTTCGGACTTCGGGGGACAGGAGAAAACAAAGAGAAAGATGTTTTTCTGACCCTCTTAAATCGCCTAGGAATCACTCCTCCATCACAAGCAAACAAACTTATGACGAGGAGAGATTTCTTTAGACTAGGGCTGGAGTTGCATTGCATGCAAGAGGAGTCAGAAGAAACAGAAGAATCAAAGGATTCAAAGGAGAAAGCTTCCTCTGCCTCATCTGCCTCTTCTGTTTCCTTTGACTCTCTCCAAGATACGGATCTCCTCACTATTCTCACGCACCAAAACCTTCCCCACACCAAAACCATCAAAGGAAAACAGTACCCTGACCTGAATGCTCCCATCACA
This sequence comes from uncultured Candidatus Peribacteria bacterium, assembly GCA_964554435.1. Classification (GTDB taxonomy): domain Bacteria; phylum Patescibacteriota; class Gracilibacteria; order Peribacterales; family Peribacteraceae; genus CAZKOO01. The sequence goes on along the minus strand of CAZKOO010000041.1, from coordinate 376 downwards.
GAGAAAGATGCACAGACATTTCTCATTGCCCTTCAGAGAAAAGAAATCAAGGAAATCAAAGAAAACAAAGGAATCAAAGATGGAAGAACCCTCACCACTGACAAAGCCCTGAAGATGCTTCTTGCAAGTAGTTTCCATGAAGGACATATAAGGATTACAAACGCCAATACAGATGTAGAAGAACAAATGAAGTCCCTAACACCTAACACCTACAACCTAACACCTATCTCTTCTCCATGCCTCACTCTCTCCCTCTCCCGTCCCTCTACCCTCCTCCCCTCAGACATTCTTCCTAATAATCCTCTCTCAAGTACCATCACGTCTCTTCTTTCTCTCAGAACGAACACCACCCCTCCTCGCTTTCTCCTCACAGGAA
>CAZKOO010000040.1:0-3527 GCA_964554435.1 uncultured Candidatus Peribacteria bacterium | reverse complement strand
AAGAACCCATTCTCGCCCCCTCTCTTCACGATGTTTCATCCATCATTGATTCTGTAATACACGATCATGATCTCGTCATTACGATGGGTGCAGGAACCATTACATCTGTTGCGGACATCTTGATTGCAAGAAAATAATACGCCTGCTAAAGCTACACTACTATCAATGAATATCAGTACATTTGTCGCCTTGATGAGCTTTGTATTCACTGTTCATGTGCGAAGCGTAAAGCGATGTGCATCTGTTTGAGGAGCGAAGCGACGAGTCTGCACATCGCAGCGGAGCACATGAAATACAGTGATCAAAGCGAATCACCAGCGACGATTTTTTCCTTGTCCCCCGAAGCCCTGAGCAAAGCGAAGGCGTAGGGGGATTTGTCACGTTCTTTTGTAGCGACAAAAGAAAGGAAAGACCAGAAGAGAAATCATTATTCACGATCTTCTTCTGCCAAATGATGATGGTTTGGTTATAGAACGTAGTCGTTCTTGCTTTTTCAGAATTCTTCGCTACACTTCGTGTGCGGGGTGGAGCAGCCCGGTAGCTCGCGAGGCTCATAACCTCGAGGTCACAGGTTCGAATCCTGTCCCCGCAACCAATGAATGCTCTTGCATTCCTGTTTTATTCCTGTACAATTCTTGCACTATGGCAACCAAAAAAGCTGGTGGATCTACCGAAAACGGCCGTGATAGTTGGTCGAAACGACGAGGCGTGAAGCGCTTCGGAAGTCAAACTGTCTCCGCAGGAGAAATTCTTGTTCGTCAAAAGGGTTTCAAATTCCGCCCTGGTGAGAATGTATATGCAGGAAAGGACTGGACTATTCATGCAGAGGTTGATGGAACAGTGCAATTCCGCAAGGCGAAGATTTTGAAGTTCAACGGCAAGCGTGAAATGCAGACCATTATCTCTGTTGCTCCGACTGCATCAAAGTAATGCGATCTATTCTCTTTTGTCTTTCTAAAAGAAGCGCACTATCTGCGCTTCTTTTTTTTGCTTTTCACTCTTTTTTCATGGTAGGCTACACTGTAGTAGTGGGCCAGTAGCTCAGGTGGTAAGAGCTCAGGACTTATAAACCTGCGGTCGGTGGTTCAAGTCCACCCTGGCCCACCACATTTCCATCTTTTTTTATGAATTTTTATCGCTGTATTCCCCTTTTTCTCCTTATAACTCTTGTAAGTTGTTCCAATCCATCAAGAGAAAAAGATGATTCAATTTCCGATGTACGACTTACGTCATCAATGAGTTCATCTCTTCTTTCTCATTCGCTTTCATACTCTTCTGTATCTTCAGAGTCTTCATTCTTTACACTTGAAGTCAATACATCTGCTGTGCAAGGGTCTTTTCCTCACGCTTTTGGTCACGCAGTACCGGTCAGTACTGATGAATTTGGAACTATTCTCGATACAGAATACAAAGATCGCTTTCTTAACATCCAACCTATTGACTCTCATTCAATACAACATTCTTCATCTGTTGTGTTGTCACAATACCCACTGTCAAAAAACGAGGACAAAGTACCAAGTATCTCTCTCATGACATATCCAGAAATATTTACAAATGATGAAGAGAATGCATATCAAGCAATGACAGCAGTACAAAAACAGGCAATGATTGATCCTCTTCTTCAAATATATAACCAAAGAAGTATTCGTGATATGAACCTTGCTCAGCTGGATCTAAGTATGCAAGGCAGCCCACATTATCGAGGTGCATGGTGGGGCAATGCAGGATTTCATAGCGATCGAATGAATGTGCATTATGTAGAAAATAAAGATGGCACACTGCGTGGTATTGCCTTCTTTGCAAATGAAGGACAAGATTTTGGATTTTCGCCAGTATATAAAGTTGTTCTTTTGCATCCTGAGAAGAAGATTGTACTCACTGCATATCTTCCGCTTCCAGATTTTCAGGAATTAGATCAATTTTCTCTTGATCTCTCTCGCCGTGATATTACAACGAAAGAAATTATTGATGTTATGAGTAAAGGATATGATTATCTTAATAATCCTGAACAATATCACTCCACTCCCCTTGGAAAATTTATTGCATCAATAGATGCATTCATTATTAGCCTCCATATTCAGTAAACCATCTTTTTATTGTTCAAAGATTGCTTTTTCTTTGGTTTTCCATCATCATCTTTCCACTATGAAACACATCTTCCTCTCACTTCTCACTGCAAGTCTTCTGACTGCTTGTGGATCGATCGATACTACTACACCAACTGGTGGCTCTGAAATTAAGCTACAGAAATCTTCCGATGTTACTCTAGTCTCTCCATCTGAAAATAGTATCATCAAAAGCCCTGTAACCATCTCTGGCACTGCAAAGGGAACATGGTTTTTTGAAGGCTCTTTGCCTGTATCTATTCTTGATAGCAAGGGCACTATTCTTGCGCAAGGAGCTGCAAAAGCAGATGGTGAGTGGATGACAGAAGAACCTGTATCATTTTCCACTCAACTCACATTTACAACAACTGACACAAAAGGAAGCATTGTCATCAAAAAAGATAACCCATCTGGAGAGCCAGAACATGATGCATCAGCAACATTTGCAGTGAAATTTTAAAGAAGGAGAAACGATCTTTCATCGATCATATTTGTAACAAAATAATGATCTTCTTTCTTCTTTCTTTTGTCTTTATACTTTTGTTATGCTCCGTTTTGCTGTTGCTGGTTCTCCTCTCTCTACTCCTTCACCGGGAGGAACGCTGGAAGGACTCAGGCGTGCACACCAGCTTGGCATTCAAGCAATGGAAATTGAGTGGGTGCAACGTGTGCCAAATAACCCGAAACACATGGAGGAGATTCGAAAGATCTCGAATGAGCTTGATATCACGCTCACGTGCCACGCCCCGTACTTCATCAACCTCAATGCGAAAGAACCAGAGAAATTGGAGGCAAGTATTGGACGCATTCTTCTTGCACTACAGATGGCAGAAATCGCAGGTATTCGCTCCGTTTGTGTACATCCTGCATTCTATTTAGGGATGGATGCTGCCATTGCTTTTGAGAATGTACGACGTGCAGTTGCCCGTATTATGGAGAAAAAAACATCTCTCTTTCCTTCTACAAATTTTGGCCTTGAAACCATGGGAAAGCCCACACAATTTGGAACACTTGAAGAAGTACTGCGCATCAGTAAAGAATTTGATATCTATCCTGTCATCGACCCTGCGCACATGCACGCTCGAACCAATGGCCTCATCAATTCAACAAAAGAATGGAATGAGATGTTTGACCTGTACGAAGAATATCTCGGCGCAAAGGCTCTCAAAAATGTGCACATGCACTACTCTGGCATCGCCTATACAGCAAAAGGCGAACGGCATCATCTTCCACTTGAAGAGAGCGACGCACAGTGGAGAGATTTTATTCAAGTTCTTATCGACCGTACCATCGAAGGAACAGTTGTGTGTGAGTCTCCGCTGATGGAAGAAGACACACTGCGGATGAAGGGGTGGTATGAAGGGAGGGTGGTTAGTAGATAGTGGTTAGTAGATAGTGGTTAGTAGATAGTGGTTAGTAGAT
>CAZKOO010000039.1:0-3583 GCA_964554435.1 uncultured Candidatus Peribacteria bacterium | reverse complement strand
CCATGCTTGTTCAAGCTGATCCATCACTAAGATTATAAAATAAATTCATCTAAAGTCAATATACAGTTCACGCATCTTTCTTGCTATACTTTTTTTACTTTTCTATTCCCCCATCTCCCATGCTTTCTTTCTCCGACATCACAACCATTCTCGGCGATCAGGCAGAATCTCTTCTTGGTTTTAACACTCCAAAAATTTCAAAAGATCGTGTACATGTTCCAAGCGCAAGCTTTGTGGATGATGTGTTCAGCATGTCCGATCGAAGTTCTGAGGTGCAGCAAAGCTTGAAAGATCTCTATAACACTGGAAATTTGAAGGGAACAGGGTACCTCTCCATTCTCCCAGTCGATCAGGGCATCGAGCACTCCGCAGGCGCAAGCTTTGCGAAGAATCCCGACTATTTCGATCCAGAGAATATTGTGAAGCTCGCAATTGAAGGAGGATGTAACGCAGTAGCAAGTACTTTTGGCGTTCTTGGCATGACTGCGAAGAAATATGCAGAGAAAATTCCATTCATCGTCAAAATCAATCACAACGAACTCCTCACGTATCCCAATCAATTCAATCAAGTGATGTTTGGCTCCGTGAAGCGAGCAAAAGAGATGGGCGCACGTGGAGTTGGTGCCACTATTTACTTTGGTTCACCTGAGTCCACTCGTCAGATTGTTGAAGTGGCGCAGGCCTTTGAAGAAGCACACCGTCTTGGTATGTTCACTGTACTGTGGTGCTACCTTCGCAATAGTAGCTTCAAGAAAGATGGCGTCGACTATCACACCGCAGCCGATCTCACAGGTCAAGCCAATCATCTTGGTGTGACCATTCAAGCAGACATCATCAAGCAAAAACTCCCCACAACCAATGGTGGTTTCACCGCACTCAATACAGGAAGTAGTTCCTATGGCAAGCTCGATGAGCGCATGTATACAGAGCTCTGTAGCGATCACCCCATCGACCTTTGTCGTTACCAAGTCGCAAACTGTTACATGGGTCGCATTGGCCTCATCAACTCAGGAGGGGAGTCAGGCAAGAACGATCTCCAAGGCGCAGTGGCAACCGCAGTCATCAACAAGCGCGCAGGAGGCATGGGTCTCATCTCTGGTCGAAAAGCCTTCCAAAAGCCAAAAGATCAAGGCATCGACATCCTCAACGCCATTCAGTCGGTGTATGCGTGTTCTGAGGTGACAGTAGCGTAAACGAAGGTGATAGGTAATAGGTTCTAGGTGATAGAAAAGAATGGAACACCTAAAACCTAAAACCTAACACCTAACACCTAACACCTAACACCTATTCATGATCCTCTACAACTCCCTCACCAAGCGCGAAGAAGAATGTAAACCTCGAACAGAGGGGGAGGTGACCATGTACACCTGCGGGCCAACCGTCTACGGCCGACCGCACATTGGCAACTATTCCTCATTTCTGATGGCGGACTTGCTTCGTCGTTGGCTCGAAGTGGGGCATGGATATAGCGTCAAGCATGTGAAAAACATTACCGATGTAGGGCATCTCGTTGCCGATCAAGACGAAGGAGAAGACAAAGTGCAGAAGGAAGCCGAGAAGGAAAAAGTCGATCCTCTTTCCATCGCAAAACGCTATGAAGAGATGTATCTCGAGGACGAAAAAGCGCTCAATATCCGCGAGCCATTTGCGCGTCCTCATGCATCAGACTTTGTTCCAGAGATGATCGACATCATCAAAGAATTAATGAAAAAAGGTCACGCGTACGAAACAGAAGATGGCATCTATTTTAGTGTCGAAACATTTCCATCGTACGGCGCACTGTCAGGAAACACTCTCGACAAACTCAACGCCGGTGCGCGTATTCAAGTCGATGAAGCAAAGAAGCACCCTGCCGATTTTGCCCTCTGGAAGAAGTGTGTAGGGAAGAACGCGAAGCACATCCTTCGTTGGTCCTATGAAACAAAAGAGCGTGTCCATTCAGAAGGGGAAGATGCTTCCGCTGGTTTCCCCGGTTGGCACATCGAGTGTAGTGCCATGAGTTCTGCCCTTCTCGGAAAGAGTATTGACATTCACACCGGTGGCGAAGACAACATTTTCCCTCATCATGAATGTGAAATTGCGCAGAGTTGCTGTGCATTTTCCATCGAGCGATCATTCGCAAATGTTTGGATTCACAAACGTCGCATCGACCTTGCAGGCGAAAAAATGTCAAAAAGTCTTGGCAACGTGCTTACTATTCCTGACATTATCGCTAAAGGATACTCACCTCTCGACCTTCGCTACTACTTTCTTTCAGTGCATTACAGAACCAATTTGAAGTTCAGTTGGGAAGGAATGACAAACGCAATGCGCGCTCGAAACACTATTTTACAGTGGATCAAAAATCCATCAGTTGGATTTGCTGGAACAGGTCATGCAACATTAGATGTGCAATATATTCAACAATGTCAGAAGAAATTTAGAGAATCAATGGATAGTGATTTGAATGTTTCTGCTGCTCTCGCTTCAGTATTTGATTGCATTCATCATGTGAATGGATCGTATCATTCTGATTCTAATAGCGCGAAAGCAGTAGAAGATTTTGCTCATATGGTAAAAGAAACATTCGGTTGTTTCGATGAAGAGAAAAAAGAAGATGAAGAAATTCCAGCAGAAGTTCTTGCCCTTCTCAGTGCTCGCAAGCTTGCTCGTGATGCAAAAGATTTTACCGAGTCCGATCGCCTGCGAGATGAGATCAAAAAATATGGTTACGAAGTAAAAGATCAGAAAGATGGAGAGCAGAAGCTGATGAAGATGTAAGTGAAAAAGGTAAGGAAAGTATTGTATGTAAGGCAGGTAAGGAAATAAAGGTAAAAACAGAGCAGGTCTCTGACCTGCGGATGGCAATCAATAAAATTGTAGAGAGACGGCGATGTATTGGGATCAAATAATACACATTAGAGAGCGGGCTTTCTGCCCGCGGATGATTGACGAAGAATTCAGAAGATTCAGAGTAAACTGCCCCCACCCCTAACCCCTCCCCCAGGCTCCTTCGGAGCATCTGAGGGAGGGGGACAATGTACACACAAGAGAGAGTTCCCTCTTCCATCGAAAGAGGAAACTACCAACTAACAACTACTCACTATCTACTAAAATGTACACCTTTCTTTCCATTTCGATCAAAAATGCCCCTAAAACCATAATTTTTCTTTCCAGATTGTCTTCCATCATCCTCATTCAAAATTTCTTTTAATACCTCATTTTTAGAAGATGATGATCTTTTGTTTTTCCATAGCGGAAAAATCATCTTTTTTACAATAAACTGTACACAATGTTTATTCAACATAACATTTCAAATGTTCATTAAAATACACAAAAGAATATTACATCATGATCAATAATTGTGATCAATAGATTCTCTTTTTTGCGAAGAGCGTAAAAACAGCCAGAAAATGGCTTTCTTCTGTGGTTTTTTCCTATTCATAAGAGCATACAGAAGCCAAAAAATGAAAAATCGTTGTAACAAAATTCTCGCTCTGTCGTTTTCTTGTATGCACACGGAAAAAACGCAGAAAGACTTGCGCGCGCACTATACGCGCGCTAAAATCTCTCTGATCAGCTTGAAAAAGCTGTTCCCATGCAC
>CAZKOO010000038.1:0-3983 GCA_964554435.1 uncultured Candidatus Peribacteria bacterium | reverse complement strand
ATACAAAGCTCATCAAGGCGACAAATGTATGTACATTTATAGTAGTGTAGCTATATGCTTGTTCCCGCAGTGGGTCACAAGTATGCATTGAAAAACTACCTACTACCAACTAATCACTTACTACTCATTACACCCCCACAATAATCGGCATGATCATTGGTTCACGTTCGAGTTTTTGACGGAAGAAACAGAAGAGTATTTCTGTGGACTCATGTTTGGTGGGGCTTCTTTTGTGTGTGTTTTTATGATATACTGTCATACTTTTCCCTTCTTTCTATTTCCTCCCTCTCACCAGACCGACCGGAACGCTGGATTTACGACGAGCCTGTTGTGATGGATCGTATTGCGATCATAAAAGGAGCTCTTCGCAAAGAAATAGGCGTCAGAAGAAAAGTACTGAGAAAAATTCTCTTTCAGGAAAGAGGAGGGCATATCGCCATCATCTTTCAAACAAATGCTGATGCAGAGAAAGTTGGTGAGCTCATTCATGCACATCGTCAAGCGTTCTTTGAACTTCTCAAAACAATTGATCGTTCGATCGTTTTTGCTCTGGGGAAAAATGAGGCATAGATACGATTGATGATTTTGGCTACTGCCTGCAATTTTTCCTGTAGTGTCATCATACAAACTTTATAAAGTATAGCAGATTTTTGAAACTTTATAAAGTTTCAACCTTCTCTCCTATTCATTGTAGACTGAGAATAGCGGCGTAGCCGAAACATCATGATGACTTCTGATCGCAATTCCGTATAAGAGAACAATCGGCATGATGAGGCGAAGCCGTATTACTTTCGCAGAATCATGAAGGCGTCGCCAATTGCTTTTGAGCCAACAGGGAGCCCTTGTGACATCTGCACACGAATGGAGTGATTGGCGTCTACTGTCACCGTTCCGACTTTTTGCCACCATCGTCCATCACTAAAGAAAGAACGTGTTGGCGCAAGAGTCTGGTTGAGGGACAGAGGAAGGGAAGTAGTCGTTCCTGGAACTTTGATGGAGATGGGGACTTCTGCGCTATTGGTACTCGCTTCTTTCCATGTTCCAAGGATGTCATACACTCCTGCTTCAAGATCTGTAAACAGCCACACACTCGCGATGGTTGGAGAGGTTGTTACTGTGCTCACTCGCGCGCGATGGGCGTTCTTATAGCCCCCAATATTCTCTTGAGGCGCAAAACGAGGGCCGTAGAAACCAACACCATCACTGTCATCGATGCGAGAGTAGGTTGTGCAGGACGATGGTTGTACTCTTGAATGAAGAGGACTTGCCTTAAAAAGATTGGAGCGCTCAGCATCGGACAGCGTCCTGTTCCACACACGCACATCATCGATAGCACCGTTAAAGGAAAGGCCACTAAAGGTTGGTTGATTGAAAATGGAGCCAATGAAAAGATCTCCACTGTCGATGACACTCTGGAAGCCAGACGTATTCACGGCATCGGCAAACACAGGAGGCTCGCCGTTCACAGAAAGAGCGATTGTATCAGTGAGAGGATCGTACCACGCACTCACAAAGTACCAAGTGTCATTCTCTAGGCAGACTTTTGAATCGACAATATCTGCTTGAGGAGTGGTAGAGCCCACTCTTGTGCCATCTCCAACGGTAAACCGAAGAAGGTTGTTGTTGTGATAGAGCTGAAATGTCGACAATCCAAAACCTGCCTGAGATGACATTGCAAGAATGCCTCGAAGTGGAGCTGGAACTGTGACATCACTTGAAATGCCCATTGGACGAATCCACGCGCTCACGGAAAAACCCGCATGCCCCACCTGTCGTTCTGCGGTACTATCAGCCTTGAGGTATGCATTTTTTGTCACATCAAACACAGCTACTTTTTCACTATCGATCGTGGCTCCAGTGACGTGCTGAGAAAAGGATGCATCGCTGAGAAGAGGGGAGGAATCGGTGAGGAGACTCCCTTCATCCATCTGAAACGATGCAAGAAGGCCATTCTGCAGAGTGGGAACGGGCGCAACAATCTGAGGAAATGAAGATGAAAGAGAGGACGATGAAACATCATCACTCGGCTGTAGAAAACCAGAGGGAATAGGGTCGAGCGTTGCGAGGTCAAATGTTCGTGTTTGTGGCGCGTACACTTCCTGAGACGGTCGAGGGTAACCACACACATCGTAGGCACCCGTACGATGATTTACCCCACACACATCGTCTTGTGTAGTGACAAGCGGACGAATAGAAGCAATGTCGATGAGAGGGTCGCTCTGACGTCTTCCGTTCACGCTGCGCGAAGCCACATCGTTTCGCAGACGCGTATCGTGAGGATCTTTTCTCCAACGACGATCTTGTGTTTTCTCTTCCCACACACTTGGCCCCACGTTTGCAAGAAGCGTTGCTTCAACTTGACTGGAAAGAAGGAGAGGAAGCGGTGAAAGAGGCGCCCAATTGTGAAGGGGGGATGATGCAATGACAGTTCCAGGAGCGACTCGCGCCGGAAGGGCTCCGCAGTATTGATCGGCACCAGAGAAGGCAATGCTTCGCACATCGGTTGAGTCATCCCAATCAGTTCCATATCGCTCTATTCGTGTTCCATCTGGAGAACGAATTTCGATGACGTTATTATTTTGATAGATTTGCGCATCTCCCGGAATGCACTCGTTGACATGCACAATTCTTCCAGTTTCATGACCACAGGCTGCGGTTGGGTCACTCTCACTACGAATGGCAAGCCCAGAATCTTTTCCTGTGATGATCAGGTTTCCCATTGCTGTGATGCGTGGGCCGGGTTGTGGCGACGTAAAATCTGGCGCTGCATCCACTCCTGCTCTATACGGACATCCATTGACTTCAATAGCGGTACGCCCCGGATTGTAGATGAGATTATTGGTGATGAGACTTGTTGTATCTGTGGCGATCCATGGGTTGCGACGATCGTTATGGATATAGAGATTTCGATCAATCGTAATATTTTTTGATCCGTTTGCAATGAGAGTGCCTTGTGCATGTTGCTTCACACCATCATGACAGAGTGAGCAGAGAGGATTTCCTGCACAAGCAGCAGAGGATGTATTGGCGTACCCACAACTCAAGCCTTCTCCAAAAATATTGTAGCGCAGCGTGACATCAGAAATGGCATTGGAGTCGTAATTATTTGGCTTAGTAGCATCGTGATCAACGAAGATGCTTGCTGTTTCATCGACTGCCCAGAGAAAGGAATTATGTTCAATGAGGATATTGCGTACAGGATGATCTTTCTCGCCATGAATCTTGAGTCCATTGGAAATTTGCTTCGAGAGAGCGCCTACATCTTTGCCCATGCGCACGGCGATGTTGCGCACAATGACGTTCGATGCATGCACACGAATGGCTCCACCAAGAAGAGTAATGCCGGGAGGAGGTGCTGTTTCTCCTGCGATGATGGTGCCATCTTGCTCAATGTCGATGGTTGGAGAATTCGCACATGTAGCAGGATTGATCCCTGGCGTTGTATAACAGTACTGCAACAAATTGTACGGCTTGCGAAGATCGATGACGCCACCTACTTCAAACACAATCACTTTTGGTCCGCTGACTGCCACCGCAGAGCGCAAACTCCCCGGACCCTCTGCATTGAGATTGGTGACACGCACAATCTGTGTGCCATTTGGAATGTCCGTTCGTCCAAGAAGATCTCCTTTGAGAAAAACACCACCAGTTGTCGATTCGATTGCTATGAATATAGCAATTACAACAACAAAAGCAGTAATAAAACGACGACGTACAATCATAGCTTCCTCCAGTCTATCAAAAAAATATTGACAGTTCTCCTTCTTTGATCATATTGATGTTGCATTTTGGATAAACTGTGTTTGAGGTGATGTTTTAATGATGCGCGAATATCGACAATCGTTTTCTTCTTTTTGCTCATTCTTCTACATCCTTTGACTCCTTTTGCATCTTTGTGATTTTTAAAAAATGACGTGCGAAATCTCGGCGAAGCCAGATTAGATGGCTTGCCATCCGTAGACGAACGAAGTGAGCGAAGGATG
>CAZKOO010000037.1:0-4677 GCA_964554435.1 uncultured Candidatus Peribacteria bacterium | reverse complement strand
ATCTTCCGCAAGAGGCGCAGAAAGAAGGAGTCCGCTTCCAGTGCGGAGAATTGTGTAGAGTGTTCCTGTGCCAGTTTCGTGTGCAAGAGGGTCCGTTGGAAGCACGATGACTCCAGAAGAAGAGTGCATGCGAATACCACTCGTACACGCCTCTTCATCCGTACGACAGAGTGGGGTAGGGGACGGACCAATAGAGGGACGAAGAGAGCAGGTATCATCACGAAGACACGCTGTCAGTACGCGCTCAATGGTACGCAAATCATCGATGCGCTGCGCATTGCGTTCAAATGCACCATTTGCATGAGGTCCGATAGCACTCAGAACACCAAGAGCAAGCAGAATAATCAAGCCAAGCGCAAGAAGGAGTTCAATGCATGTGAATTGATCATGATGGCGTGTGCGACTCATGCGCAGAGTATAGCATGAGTATGATCATTTTTTCTTGAGAAAACGAAGGAAATCTGCTATACTACTTTGATGGGCTTCAATCAATACATCAGACAGGCACTGAAATATGCAAGTATTACACTTCTCCTTGCGATGCTCGTAATCATCAGCGCGCGTCTTCTGCAAGGGAAAAACACCGCTCTAACAGGGCGGCTTGTCTCCCTGCAGGAACAGGGCATCATTCCAACACTCAACATTCGACCAGAGCAAGTCACACAAGGCTTTACATCACCAGAAAACACACATGTCATCTTTGCCATTCCTTCAGGAGTGCGCATTCCACGCATCACATTTTTCGGAGGACAAGACATCGATCAAACAGTGCGCTATTGGGGATACTGCTTTTCAGGAAATGAGCAGGCCAATATTGACGCAGGGCTCACAGGGACCAAAGTGTATGATGGGCAATTTTTCTACTCACTTGCAGAGCGCAAAGCACAATCGGAGCGACCAAAAGCAAATGATGGTAACCTTCTCGGTATTTTGAGTGACGCAACAGCACAGAAAAAGCAGGCTCCAGCATCCATCGCAGAGATTTTTTACGGCGATCATCTCTGTTACGTCATGACAGAAAAGTCCTTGCCATCAGGCCTCGATCTCGATGGGGATGATCTCAATGCACTACGAGAGCTCACGGTTGGAACCAATCCAGCTGTCCCCGACACCGATCGAGATGGCATTGCCGATGGAGATGAAGTGTTCATCACAAAGACAGACCCTCGTCGCATCGATACAGATGACGATGGACTCAGCGATAGTTGTGAAGATAAGAATAAAAATGGAGATCTTGACGAGAAAGAAACAAGTCCTATTGCAGCAGACACCGATCGAGATGATCTGTGTGATGGTAATGGTTTTGCTGCAGGGTGCCCTGAGCCAAAACGTCCCTATTGTTACACGAACCCCGAAGGAAAGCGCGAATGTCAAAATCGCCCTGTGGGCCCTGCATACGGAGAAGATATGAATGGCAACTGTCAGGTTGACGCAGGAGAGACTAATCCTCGTAATGCAATGACGTTTGGCATCGCCGATTGGTACTATAAAATGAATAAATTTCAAAAGACCGCAACAGGAGTAGGGAATTTCACGCCAACGCCAACATTCTCAAATAGCGCGGCAACATCCTCCCCTTCTCCATTCCCTATTCCCCTCGATGGCAATAGTGGAAATGCTGATCCATTCCCTATTCCTCTCGATGGTCAGGAAGGACAGTAAGCACTCTTCTTCGTACAAAACAACGATTTCTCTCTATGACACATCCACCTGAAGATCGTCGTGCGATGATAGAACAAGCAATGCGCTTTGCTCAGGAGCGTCAACAAAGAGAGAGGGAAATACAAGAAGATCGAGATGAAAGAAAGACGAACGAAGAACGTCGACAAGCCGCTCTTGAAACACAAAGAGAGCACGATCAAAAAGAGCAGAAAGAGCGACAGAAAGCCTTTTTTCGCGAGCGAAAAGAGGAAGTGAAAAGAAAGGAAGAAGAAAAAAAGAAGGAAAGAGCGCAAATAGAAGAGAGAGAAAGACAGGAGAAAGAGAGGAAAAGAGTGGCACAAGAAAAGCAGGAATATCTTGAGCAATTACACGATGCATCGGCACTGCATATTCTCGAAGAAAAAAGGAAAAACACACTCAATGAAGAGCGAGAACGATCGATCAAGCGCGCAGAATGTGACTTCCAAAATGCCCGCGATTGTGCCGAAAAAAAACATCGCGACCTCAAAGAGAAAGCCGATCAAGCTCTGCGACAAAAAGTGAACATTCTGACGTCAGAACATCAAAAAAATTTGTACACCGCAGAAGTGTGGAAAAGAGCACAAATGACAATGCTTGAAGGTGATGTGCATCGTGCGCGAACAATACCATCGGTAGGACGTGAAAAAAGTGTACTAGAAGCAGAAATACGAAAGAGAAAAATGCGCATTGAACATGATGTTGCAACAAAAAAATCAGAAGCTGATCATCTCTTTCTTCAAAAGAAACACGATGTCGATGAAGATTATCGAGAGACTCTTCGTCTCTCTGAGAGTGCGTATCATCGCGAATCGCAAGAGGCCGAGCGTCACTATCGCTCTACTCTTGAGCAAATAACATTTGACTACGAACGCGCCCTGCGTAGCGGAAGGATTGTGTAGGAAACTGGTGCCCAGGAGAGGACTTGAACCTCCATGAGATTGCTCTCGTCAGCTCCTAAGGCTGATGCGTCTGCCATTTCGCCACCTGGGCACGGGAGTACTATAGAGGATTGTACGAGAAAAAGACAACTACAGCTAGAGTAGCAATGAGCTATTAGCTTGTAGCTCGTAGCAATAAAAAATGCCAATAGCTAATAGCCAATTGCCAATTGCCAATAGCTACAAGCCCACTACCTACTACCTACTAACAACTAACAACTAACAACTACCAACTACCAACTACCAACTAACAACTCCGTCATGCTATACTCTTCTCATGCTCAAAAACATCATCACTCTCTCGGCTTTTCTTGTACCAACCACTGTTCTTGCGCTGAGTTGGAGTACGGATGCACCGTTCATCGACGTGAAAAAAACGTCTCCCGAAGCAGTAGCGGTGCATCTACTCACAGAAGAAGGAGTTCTCATGAAGAAAGAAAATGGAAGGTTGTACCCCAATCGACTCGTCAATCGTGCAGAGTTTTTGAAGATGGCAATGCTCACATCAGCAGAAACTGGAACGATTGAAAATCCATCACACAATTGTTTTACAGATGTTCCAAAGAATGCGTGGTTTGCACCATTCATTTGCAAAGCAAAAGAAAACGGAGTTGTGTCCGGTAATGGAAATCTATTTTTTCCAGATCGTCCAGTGCAGTACGACGAAGCCTTAAAAATGCTCACACTTCTCTATGGCTATCAGATCGATACAGCTGTCAGTAAAGAGTGGGCAACACCGTACTACAACGCAGCGAAAGAAAAAGGCGTCGATCTTTCTCAGCGCATACGTTTCGATACACGCCTTACTCGTGGCATGGCAGCTCGTCTTGTTGCCGCGTTCTTTGCAGAATCAAAAGGAGAGCTCACCAATCTTCGCCTTGCAGAAAGTGGAAATTTTGACCTCATTTCCGTCCCACAATCTTCCTCCCCTTCCTCTGCATCTTCTGAATCTTCTGCTTCGTCTGCATCCTCTATTTCTTCTATTTCTTCTATTTCTTCTACATCTTCTCTGTCCGATCTTCGTCATCACTTCCTCTCCCTTGGCACACTCTCAAAACCACTCGTAACGCTCACTGTTCCTGCGCGAACGGAGAAGCAGTCTGTTGCGCTCGCAAAAGTTGTGCTCAGTAATGAAATGCGTTCCATTCAATCATTTCAAGTGATGAGTGAAGATGGAACAGTGCTTGCAACGCTGCTACAGCGTACAACAGCCGATCTGCCTGAGTATAAGAAGATCTATGAAGGACAAGTACCCATAGAAAACCAAGTATCTTTTCCTGTAAATAGTTCGCAAAAACTCATCCTTCGTGCAAATGTTCGTAGCGCAGCAGAAGGTGGCATTTCCGATGAACTTCTGAGCATTCAATCGTTTTCAGTAACACTTCGTACTGAGAGTAATGAAACGATGAATATCGTTGGAGAGCCTCCATTCTTCAAGCACCAAACAACATTTGGAATGAATCCATCACTTGAAAAAATCCCTCTTCCTTCACAGAATATCGTCGCAGGAACAGGGAAAATTCTCTATCAACTCAAGGCAACAATTCCAGATGTTCCTGCACGCGAATTTGCACTTCGACAAATTCAATGGAACGTACAAGCGCAGAATGTGACACTTTCAAACATCACACTCTCTCGAATGGGAAATGCTCCAATTTCATGTTCGATGAATACCAATGAAATGACCATCACGTGTGTCCTCACACAATCCACCATTGGCCTTCTTTCATCAAGTACAACTCCATTTATGTTGCAAGCAGATGCAGTGCTCGACATGGGCAAAGCATCAGGAAGCCTGACGTTATCTCTTCCTTATACAGGCTCTCCAAGCGAAAGAGGTAATATTGAGTGGACAGATGGATCTGGAAAATTTCAATGGATAGAAAAAGATGCCCCTCTCCTCCCAAGTGAGATGATCACGATTACAAAATAATTCAGAGTGATGTATTACTGCAGTAATACAGATGTACTAGTGTAGTAGTACAAAGCTTCCCTCACCCCTAACCCCCCGTGTCCACGGGGGGAACAACGAACAAAAAATAACTCATCGCGGCTA
>CAZKOO010000036.1:0-4734 GCA_964554435.1 uncultured Candidatus Peribacteria bacterium | reverse complement strand
CACTTCTCCACCAAATTTACGCTTAAAATCAGTAATTCCAGCCCAAGAGTCGCCATAGGTTGCGTCAGGATGGCTGATGCCAAGAAGATCGTAAGAAGTACATCCATTCTTCTTGCATTCCTGCATCGCCCTATATTGCAGAAGATATGGCGCCATGAGCGCGCGAGAAGCGTGATCGGACGCACCATAGTAGTAGATGCCTTGCGTATTCCATGTAACCCCTATAAGCCCAGCAATGGGCTTTTTGTCGTGCTCTGCAATCAATAAAAAGCTATTCGCATGACATTGTAAGAATTGTTCATAGTGAGACCGTGGAAGAATGGTAAATCCATCACGCTTGGCAGTGTCTTGAAGAAGGGAGTAGAACGTTGCAATATCATCAATAGATCCTGTTCGAATACTCACACCATTCTTCTCCGCAAGCTTGATGTTATATCGCCCCTTCGGGTGCATCTGTTTCAGAAGGTCTTCATCAGTACAATCGAGATTGATGATGCGCGTTGCACGCGGATAAATTGAACGATAAGAAATGCCTAGCCAATAGCGAATAGCCAATAGCGAATAGCCCTTAAGGCTTGAGAAGTATATTTCCATACACCTTTCTTTCGTTGCATCCTCAACAATTTTTTTCATCAACATTTGTACAGATACCTCATTATTCCACAGTGGCCCACGGGGAATGTCCCACACAGAGTATCCAAATAGAGTTCGATCGATCACAATAAGTGCGCTTGCACTGAAATCATCTGCGCAGTACATGCGTACTTCTTTGCCAAGTGCTTCGTAGTACTTCTTCCGTTCAAGAGATTGCCAAAAGTTTCCGAAGGGATGTGCGCGAATAGAGACATCATACTTCTGTAATTCCTCTGCGCTTTGCAAGATGTGAATCTTCATCAAAATCTACTCTATCACCTAAAGCCTAAAACCTAAAACCAATCTTCTCTATGAATCAGCGTCATCCTCTTCTATACTATATGCATCAGCAATCGAAATAGATCGCAGGCCGGAGGCCTGCTGCTGAGGAAGCGAGATGATGGTACGGTAAACAATTCAATCGTATTTACTGCACATCATCCTATCTCTCTCTCATCCTTCATTCTTCATTCCCCCCCCATGCACTCCCTCCCCACTCTTCCCTACGCGTTTACCGATCTTGAGCCAGTAGTTGATGCAATGACCATGGAAATTCACTACACGAAACATCATCAAGCGTACATCAATAATCTCAATGCCGCTCTCGAGAAGCACCCTGAACTTGCAGAGATGTCTATTGAAGAGCTTGTCGCAGACATCGACATGGTGCCAGAGGACATTCGCACTGCGGTGAAAAATAACGGAGGAGGACACCTCAATCATTCCATGTTCTGGCAGATGATGGCAAAGGGTGGTTCACCGCTTGAAGGAAAGCTGATGGAGGCAATTCTCGAAGCGTATGGAAGCGTCGAACAATTCAAGGAAGCCTTTCAAGCTGCGGCTTTGAGTCGTTTTGGTTCAGGATGGACATGGCTTGTAATTGACGGAAAAGAACTCAAAATCGTCTCAACACCAAATCAAGAGAACCCAATTACCGATGGACTCATCCCCATTCTTGGTCTCGATGTGTGGGAGCATGCCTACTACCTCAAGTATCAAAACCGTCGCGCAGAATACATTGCTGCGTGGTGGAGCATTGTGAACTGGAAGGAAGTCTCCGATCGTTTTGTCGCTGGAATGGCGTAAAAAGTGTGTAGAGATCGTTGGCAGAAGGTATGCTAACTTGCGTTAATAATTTCGAATATATCGGCGTAGCCGAAACATCATAATGACTTCTCATAGCAATGTTCTATAAGAGAAGAATTAAAATTGTTGAGGCAAAGCCGTATAGTTTTTTCGATGAAATTTCCTGAAAAACAAGCAAAAAGTACAGTTTTGTATACTTTTTGTGTACAGAATAATTGACATTACAAAAGAATCAGAAGAAACAGAAGATGCAAAAGAGTCAGAGGATAAAAAATAAGCTTGTCGCCTTGATGAGCTTTGTATTCACTGTTCATGTGCGAAGCGTGAAGCGATGTGCATCTGTTTGAGGAGCGAAGCGACGAGTCTGCACATCGTAGCGGAGCACATGAAATACAGTGATCAAAGCGAATCACGAGCGACGATTTTTTCTTTGTTTTCCTTTCTTTTGTAGCGACAAAAGAAAGGAAAGACCTGAAGAAAGGAAGATTTCAATGTATTGTATTTGTGAAATGATCTCACCCCCCCCGAAGAGATAAGGGAAACTACCAACTACAATGCCATTTCCTCTTTACTTCACGTCAAGTTTCCCTATACTTTTCTCATCACAGCGGCTTCTGATTGTGTTCTGAGAGCTGTGCAAGTCCAAAGATTTCTTTGTATTTCTTTGCATCTTGCGCGGTATTTTTTGCAATAATAAGCCAGAAATACCATCTTCCCTTTTCCTCATTTCCTCCTCTATTCGTATGCCAACTCAGAAGAAACCAGTCGCAAAAAAAGCAGCACCGAAAAAAGCGGCTCCTCAGAAAAAAGTGGTTGCAAAGAAAACTGCACCAGCAAAAAAAAGCGCTGCAGTGAAGAAACCAGCCCCAATTACAAAGAAGCCTGTAGTAAAGAAGGCTGCTCCAGTTACAAAGAAGGTAGCTACAAAAACAGTTCCTGCACCAAAGAAAGAAACAACGCCTGTTGTGCAGAAATCAATCAAGAAAGCTCCAGAAAAAAAGACGATTGCAAGCAAAATGTTAGTGTCCGACAAAAAGGAGGTTGCTCCAAAGAAAGCAGTAGTACGGAAGTCAAAGGAGTATGCAGTCGATATCCCTGAAAATATTTTGCCACATGCAATGGCATTTAAGTTGTCGACCTCAGAAAAAATTCCAGCAAGTCTCAAAGATGCACCAGCATCCATCGCTCCAGAAATGACTGTTTCTGGTCGTGTGTTCCTAAAAAAAGATGAATCCCTTGAAATGATGCGTTCTCTTATTGATGCGCAAATTCAAAGCTACCGTTGGTTCCTCACCGATGGTCTTGCAGAACTCCTAAAGGAAATTAGTCCTATTACAGATTTTTCTGGAAAGAAGATGGAACTCAACTTTCTTGGGCATGCATTCGATGCGCCAAAGTATGACCCAGAAACATGTAAGCGTCGCAACTTGAGCTACGAAGCAGCCATGAAGGCACAGGTTCAGCTCATCAACAAAGAGACAGGGGAAATTAAAGAGCAAGATGTATTCCTTGGTTCTATTCCTCTCATGACCGATAGTGGAACATTCGTTGTCGGCGGCATTGAGCGTGTTGTAGTGAGCCAACTTGTTCGCTCTCCTGGTGTGTTCTTTTCAGCGATGACAGAGTATCCAAAGCATCATGCTGCAAAAATCATTCCAAAGCGTGGAGTGTGGATGGAAATCGAAACAGACCGTCGTGGGATCGTCACCTGTAAAATTGATCGAAAGCGCAAGATTCCAATCACACAATTGCTTCGTATCTTTGGATACACAGACGATGCACAAATTCTTGATCTCTTCAAAGATGTTGTCGATAGCGAGAAAGATTACATTGCAGCAACACTCGATCGTGACCCTGTGCACTCAGTTGATGAGGCGTACCAAAGTATTTATCGCAAAATTCGCCCAGGCGATCTTGCAACTGCAGAGAACGCAAAGCAACTCATCGATTCACTCTTCTTCGATTTCAAGAAGTATGACATGGGAACCATCGCACGATATAAACTCAATCGTCGTTTTAACATCGATACTCCAAACGATGAAGCACATCGCGTGTTCCAAGTTTCCGATTTCATTGAAATTCTTAAAGAGCTCATTCGCTTGAACAACGGACAAAGCGCCCCTGATGACATCGATCACCTAAGCAACCGTCGCGTGCGTTCAGTGGGAGAGCTCGTACAGAACAAGTATCGCATTGGCTTGATGCGCACAGAACGCATTATGAAAGATCGCATGACAGTGATGGATCTTGAGACAGTCACACCAACACAGCTCATCAACTGCCGTCCTGTCACAGCAGCTCTTCGCGAGTTCTTCGCAAGCTCACAGTTGTCACAGTTCATGGACCAAACAAACCCACTCTCAGAACTCGCGCACAAGCGTCGCCTTTCTGCAATGGGACCGGGTGGACTTTCTCGTGAGCGTGCGAGCTTCGATGTACGTGACGTGCACCCAAGTCACTATGGACGCATTTGTCCAATTGCGACTCCAGAAGGACCAAACATCGGTCTTGTTGTGCACTTGGCATCCTACGCAAAAGTCAACGAATATGGATTCCTTGAGACTCCATACTATGAAGTAAAACATACAGTGAAGATGGATGCAGATGATCTCCTTGGTCGCACGATTGATCAAACAATCAAAGATGGTCGATCGATTGTCATCAAGGAAAATGAGGTAGTAGAAACAAAGCAGCTTGCAACAAAAATCATTTCCCTCCTCAAGAAAGAGGAAAAGACAGAAGTGCCAGTACGCGCCTATGTCATCAAAAAAGAACACTACATCGATGCCGATCGCGAGCGTCATTTGACCATTGCAGAGGCAAACACAGCATTCAACGAACTCGGTGAATTCCATGAAACATTGGTACAAGTTCGTCGCAAGGGTGAGCCTGTTACATCGAACGTTCGAGATGTGACACACGTGGATGTGGCTCCAAAGCAAATTTTGTCCGTGTCCACATCACTCATCCCATTCCTCGAGCACGACGACAACACACGTGCATCCATGGGAACAA
>CAZKOO010000035.1:0-4834 GCA_964554435.1 uncultured Candidatus Peribacteria bacterium | reverse complement strand
CTGCAGAGACAGAAGTGTGGATTGGCAAAAAGAAGGTGACAGAGTATTTACCGTAAAATAGAAAGATTCAGAGGAAACAAAGGAGTCAGAAGATTCAAAGGAAGTGATCTGAATACATCATTTCGCCATCTTCTTGATGCTGTTTTTGATCTTAAAACTGAATTGTTGATATGAAATTTCGATGACTTGCCATGAGGAGCGAAGCAAGGAATGGTGGCCCAGGTCAGAATCGAACTGACGACGCCAGGCTCTTCAGGCCTGCGCTCTACCACTGAGCTACCGGGCCACGTGGTACGAAAATTGATGATGCGAATGAATTGTAGCAGTTTTTTCAAAAATGCAAAGAAAATATTTCTGCAGATTTTTTTCTCCTGTCAATTACTTTCTTTCATGATTTCCTCTATACTTTTTTTACGTTATTTTTTCCCCATTTTTTCTTTATGGATCAGAATACACCTCCTTCCTGTAGTCAGCACTGTGATCAGCAACATTGTGGCTGTCATGGTCATGAGCATGTTGATATTGTTCATTGCAACGAAGGGCAAAATATTTGGTTTGGTCTTGCAATGTTCCTCCTTGGCCTACTTCTTGGCATTCTTCTGATGCTTGTCTTTTTCTGGGGTGGCGCGAGCATGACTCGTACGATAGAAAAAACTGCGCCAGTTGCACCGCAAGCTCAAGTGCCTCAAGCCACCATTACTGAACGTATTTTTACTATTATCAAAAAGATCGGTGTTGATGAAGCATCGTTCAAAACTTGTTTTGAGGCGAATAAATATACCGATCTCATTAAAAAGCAAATGGCCGATGGTAATAAGGCAGGTGTCCGTGGCACTCCAGGAAACGTTCTCTACGACACTAAAACAAAGAAGGCATGGCTCATTTCTGGTGCTCAGCCTGTCGATGCATTTAAGGGCGCAATCGATGCATTCATGAAAAATCCTTCCGCACCAGTGCCCTCCTCTGGCGTTGCGACACTTGTGTCTAATGTTACGCCTTTGTCCGACACCGACCATGTTCGTGGTACAGGCGATGAGCGCTTCGTTCTGATTGAATATTCTGATTACCAATGTCCTTTCTGCCATCGTGTTCATCCAACCTATGAACAGCTCTTCAAGGACTATAGTGGAAAACTTGCTTGGGCATACCGGCACTATCCTCTCGACTTCCACCCAGATGCAATGCCCCTTGCGCAGGCCTCTGAATGTGTTGCTGAGATTGGTGGCAACGACGCCTTCTGGTCCTTTACAGACGCAGTCATGAACCAAGGATAAAAAAGATGATAGAGATTAGATATTAGAGAATAGACATGCATGAAAGCAGGGCCGAAAGGCCCTGTTTTTGTAGACCTCTCCATCATTGAACATACCATCTTCTACTATCTACTGTCTATAATCTAGCGTCTAGCGTCTAGTCTCTACCCTATCCCCTTCCATCTCTGCGATCTTTCACACGACCATCTTCATGAATAGGAAGAGGGAAATCGTGAATGACTTTTTCGAGCTTTTCAAGAAGCATGCGCGGATCATCATCAAACACCATGTTGGGTGGGATAGAGCGCTTGCACAAATCTTCAATAATGTACGGCACAGAATTGCTGATCCCGCCTGAATTTGTCAGCACGCCCACTGGTCGACCTTCATCGTATGCAATGGTCAATTCATTGAGTGTTCCAATGCCTCCGCCGACAATCACAATAGCGTCGCTTGAACGAATGTTGATGATGTCACGTTCCATGAAACCCATCCCCGTAAACAAAATGATGTCATGTCCATCGGGAGAGAGATATTCATTCTCGTGTTCGTACACAGAAAATGCAGGCGACACACCAAGTGTGAGTCCTCCTGCGTTTTTTGCACCAAGCATGGCATCGTGAGGAAGTCCTGGGCATGCTCCGTTAATGAAGATGTACCCTCGTTTTGCAATCTCTCTTCCAAGAGATGCTGCTTTTTCACGAGCAATTGGATCTTCAATTTGTGGGCCACTGGCAGAGCCCATGACGCCAATTTTGAGTCGACGAGAATGCATAGATCGTTCCATTATACAAAAAAGAAAGAATAAAAAATGTTAGGAAGAAAATTCTGCAAGGCAAAGTGTTTTATCATTCTGCATGTGAGATGATAGTTGATCACAACGCGCACTGTTCTGCGTCACGCGTGCAAGACACAGTGTAAAAAAATCTTTCTTCTGCAAGAGAGATGATTCATTGCAAAGACGGATGTTTTTTTCTTTCTCTGCGAGGTCAATGTGCGCAAGCAATGCCTTGCGAGTAGGGTCTGCTTCATTCTTCACACGCTCTAGCCACTCCTGAGATGGATGCTTTTTTGGATGGAGGTATGACACGACAATCTTCTTACTCGTTGGTAATGACTGTTTTGCGACATTTTTGAGTGTACTTACTGTGCTTTCCAATAATTGCTGTTGATTAGCTGTTGATACTCCAATTTTTGCACTTTTTAATCTCTCAAGAATAACAGGGTCTTTTGCAACAACACTCATCACCTTTGCAACTTGATTCAATTCTTTCTGATTTGGAATATTTTTCATCAATGCAGATTCTGCTGTTTTTTCCAATTCACTTCGCGCATCTTGAGAGAGTGATGCAAGAGACTGATCGGATGGCATGACAAATGATGTAGCAAAAAATGCAGTTATTGCGCCAAAGAAAAGAAGAGAACGCATCAAAATAGTATAGCAGAAAAATGATCAATACGCAACATTACCCTCTTTCATGCGCCATTCTTTTGTTGCATACAACGATACGCAATACACAATCCAATAAGAAAGATAGGGATGCACAATAGCTGTCCTCGGCTCAGTAGAATGCCAAAAATATCTGTGTAACCAAAAGGTTGATCGCGAAACACTTCAACAATAGAACGTAGAATGGCATACCCAATAAGGAAGGCTGCAGTGACATTTCCAGTCCATCGTACAGATGTGCTACGAAGCAAGAAAATGGCTCCAGTGCACAGAAAAAGATCTTTTGCAATGGCGTAGAGCTGTGTTGGATGACGCAGTCCATCGACATGCGGGAAATACATGCCAATAGGAAGTGTTGTCATGGTTCCATAGAGTTCGCCATTGATGAAATTGCCAAGGCGGCCACATGCAAGCCCAAGTGCAATCGATGGAATAAGCGCATCGAGGAGTGCAAAAAATGGTACAGAGTGTCGTCTTGTGAACCATAGTAATGCCACTGTGACTCCGAGAAAGCCTCCGTGAGAAGACATTCCACCGTGCCATACGCGTAGTATTTCAAACGGATCGTTCCAATACAGTGCATCGCCATAGAAAAGAACATACCCCATCCGTCCACCGAGCAAGACACCAAGAATGAGTGACGTCACCAGCGATTCTTCTTGTTGCTTCGAAAGGGATAGTGATCGATACGATTGCATGACGCGAAAAATTGGCAACCCACACAGAAACCCACATGCATAGAGCAGTCCGTACCAATGAACCGCAAGCGGTCCAATAGCCAGAGCAACATCACGGGATGGAAAAAACGTCATCAGTAGAAAAAGAGATGGAAATAGTATAGCGTAGTGCCATGAAGATTCTAGGTATTGAAACATCGTGCGACGAAACATCGCTGGCAGTGGTCGAAGATGGCGTGCGAGTGCTCTCGTGTGTCATTGCAAGCTCAAAGCTCGATTTTGAAAAAATGGGCGGAGTCATTCCTGAAGATGCTGCGCGCAGACAACTAGAATCGCTTCTTCCTAGTCTTGAGCTAACACTCTCAGAGGCACAATGTCAGATGCATGAGATTGATGCAATTGCTGTCACGGTTGCACCTGGATTACTGGGGTCACTTCTTGTTGGCACCAGTGCCGCTCGCGTTCTCAGTCGATCATTTTCTCTTCCGCTCATCCCTGTTCACCACACGCTTGGCCATCTTTCCTCAACGTGGATACACGACCACAACACTGAAACACTATCGTCACCCAATTTTCCCATCCTCACGCTGAGTGTTTCTGGAGGACATAGCGACATTTGGTATCGCACCTCCCATCTCTCTGGAAAAAAAATTGGCACCACGCGAGATGATGCTGCTGGTGAAGCGTTTGACAAAGGCGCTGTTCTTTTAGGCCTCCCTTACCCTGGTGGTCCTGCACTCTCACGTCTTGCAGAAGGTGGTGATGCACATGCCTACCCCTACCCCCTACCCCTCCTCAAAGAAGAGGGGTGTGACTTTAGTTTTTCAGGCCTAAAAACATCCCTCAAATATCTGTTGCAAAAAATGAGTGATGAAGAGAAAGCTAATGACACTACTCGAAAGAATATTGCTGCAAGTTATGAATCTGCTCTTTGTACACATCTTCTTCATCAACTCGAAAAAGCACTATTGATGTATCCTGAGACACGAGAAATTCACATTGTTGGTGGCGTTTCTGCGAATCGCCGACTCAAAATTGACGCAGAAATTCTTGCAAAGAAATATCAGCTTTGTCTTCGAGTTCCATCGACCATTCGCTACTGCACCGATAATGGAGCAATGATTGCATCTGCAGGATATTTCTTACTACAAGAAAAAGGAGACAGTATTTTCACAGAAGAATGGACAACAAAAGCGAGTGAAGAGTTAAAGATGGAATAGGAAAAGGTATGATATACACGATGGACAAGGAAATACAGAGCGGGCTTTCTGCCCGCGGGTGATTCAGAAAGGATGAAGAAGAACAAAAGTATCAGAAGATGCAGAGAAAACTGCTATAAGCCAATAGCCACATGCCAATCGCGGCTAGAAAAGCCGCTCTGAACTACCTACTAAAAACTAAGGGTCATGATAAGATAAGAGAAGATTAATTCTTCTTTTTTCTTTCTATGAAGC
>CAZKOO010000034.1:0-5676 GCA_964554435.1 uncultured Candidatus Peribacteria bacterium | reverse complement strand
ATTCTACAAAATTCTCATTTCATTGCTCTTGGTGACAACGTCGAGAACACCATCAAACTTGCAGAAACATTGAAGAGGATTGTCTATCCACCATACATGGTAGGACCATTTGATGGAAAAAATCCTGATGACGATGGTGTGTATGACCTTCTCATCGAACAAATCAAGGAACACGCAGCAAAAGAACGTGCGCACTTGACCAGCCGAGAAAGAGGGGTACGATAGGTCTACTATGAAACGCATTCTCTCCTCTCTCCTTCTTGCAGTGGCCCTTGCATCGTGTGGTGCAAATACCGATGGTGCGAAGCGTCCTGTGAAAGATGTCATCGATCAACAGCACGGAAAAGAAACAAGCATGTTCTACGGTGCTATTTCTGGTGCAAGCGATGTAAATGCCAATGGCGTTGCATTTCTTTCTTCCTTTGAAGATGGCGTGTCACGCATTCGCGTGAATGTGAACATTGCAGTTGCAGAAAAAGGACAGAGTTATACGGTATCATTGCGTAATAACACAACAGGAAAGTCGATAGAACTTGGTGCGCTCGATAACCCACTTGGAGATGCGCGTCATGGCATGACTGCTGAAACGAAGGCATCACTCGATGGATACACCAGTATTCTCGTGCATCGGACAGGAAAGGGCACTGCACCAAAGATCGTTGCAGAAGGCACGCTCAAGAAAGCAAAGTAGTAGGGTGGTTACGAACAGGCGATAAAGTCAGTGCTAATTCTTTGTTACTAGAAGGTTGTTAGCAATTAGCTTGTGGATTAGTAAATAGTTGATAGTTGTTAGTTAATAGTTTGGTTGATTCTAAATATCAGAGCGGCTTTTCTAGCCGCGATTGGAATTGGCAGTTAGCAATTTAGCTACACTACTATCAATGAACATCAGTACATTTGTCGCCTTGATGAGCTTTGTATTGTAGATGAAAAATTATCCAATATCATTCTTAGCTCCCGACAACCAACTCCAGAGCAGGCTCAGTCATAATCATCACACTGAGAAGAAGAACGATGAGGGTAACGTGCATCACAAGAAGGGGACGCACGCGAAAACGAGAAGAGTATTGAAACATAAAGTACGCCATTGTACAGCATGATGATAAGTTGTCTATACATTATGATCAAAAAATGTGTTCAATAGACTTGGAATCAGAAGAAATAAAAGAATCAAAGGATGCAAAGGAGGGTACAGCAGGTAAGGGAAGTAATGGATGTAAGGAAAAAATCTTTTTGTCGCCTTGACGAACTTTGTTTCACTTCTCATGAAGCGTAGTCGCAAATGTGCTGTTTGAGGAGCGAACGATAGTGAGTGACGAGTTCACATTTGCAGCGGAGTGAGTGAAATGAAGTGATCAAAGTGAGTCACCAGCGACGATTTTTTCCTTGTCCCCCGAAGTCCTGAGCAAAGCGAAGGCGTAGGGGGATTTGTCACTTTCTTTTGTAGCGACAAAAGAAAGTGAGACCAATCATTGAACAAGGTTCCCTGATCCCCCATAACATAAAAAGAGACTTTCTATTCTAAGGATTTGGAATAAATCATCTTTAATGTAAAGAATGCCATCACCACATCTTTTCCAAAATCATCAATCCACAATTCTTGAACGATGGTGTATACTCACTTCTCTCATTCCCTCTTCTTTCTATGAATACTTCCTCTTCCTCACTCCTGAAAAATCCTTGGATGATCTTCCTTGGTATTGTTGTTCTCTTTGCTTTTTGGCTGATGATTTCCTATAACGGACTTGTGTCATCTCATGGGCTTGTTGGCATGCAATGGGCGCAAGTGGAAACACAATATCAACGTCGCATGGATCTTGTGCCAAATCTTGTATCAACTGTAAAAGGAGCTGCCAATTTTGAGCAGGAAACATTCAAGCAAGTCACAGAGGCACGTAATCAATTTGTGCAAGCCAAAACCGTTGGAAATCGCACAGAGCAAATTGCAGCAGCAGGTCAATTCGACAGTGCTCTTTCTCGCTTGCTCGTCACTGTAGAAGCCTATCCAACGCTTACAGCAACACAAGCCTTTAAAGATCTCATGACACAACTTGAAGGAACAGAAAATCGCATTGCAGTCGCACGCAAAGACTATAACGAAGCAGTGGTTTCCTACAACATTCGCATTGCAAGATTCCCAACTATGCTCACTGCAAAAATCTTTGGATTTATGGGAGAAAAAGTATTTGAGGCCGATCAGGGAGCACAAAAAGCACCTGCAGTTGACTTCTCAAAATAGTCTATGAATACCCGCTTGCTATCCTATTATTGTAGTATTCTTTGTCTCGGATTGGCAGTTGCGCCCATCTCACATGCTCTTGAGCCACTTCCTGTCAATAATGGATACATTACCGATGAAGCAAGTATTATCAATGCTAATGATGTGGTTATTTTGAATGCAGAGCTTGCACAGTACGAAAAAGAGACTTCCAACCAAATTGCAGTTGTCATCATCAAATCATTACAAGGAGAGGCAATTGAAGATGTTGCCTTGCAAATTGCTCGCAAATGGGGGATTGGTCAAAAAGGAAAAGACAATGGCATTCTTGTGCTCATCGCGTACGACGATCGTCAAGCGCGCATCGAAGTAGGATATGGGCTAGAAGGGGCGGTGCCAGATATTATTGCAAAGGGAATTATCGACAAAGATCTCATTCCTGCATTTCGTGATGGACAGTACAAAACAGGAATAGAGAATGCAATCGATTCGCTCAAAAAACACATTGGAGGCGAATACACTGCCGATCGTTACAAGCAAGAAGAGGGGAGTATGTTCGACGGCTTCTTGCCACTCATCCTCTTACTCGGTATTCAGTGGCTTCTTGCAGTCCTTGGTCGCACAAAATCGTGGTGGCTTGGAGGGGTATTTGGAGGTGTTGGAGGTATTGTATTAAGCATTCTCTATGGATGGTTTCTTTCGATTCCATTCCTGATTCTCCTTGGACTTGCACTCGATTTCTTTGTTTCACAAAACTATCATCGTCGTGGACAAACAAGTTTTTTTGCAGGAGGGAATTGGGGCCCTGGAGGAAGTAGTCGATCGGGTGGTGGTTTTGGCGGATTCGGAGGCGGA
The DNA here is from genome assembly GCA_964554435.1 of uncultured Candidatus Peribacteria bacterium. Lineage (GTDB taxonomy): Bacteria > Patescibacteriota > Gracilibacteria > Peribacterales > Peribacteraceae > CAZKOO01. The sequence goes on along the minus strand of CAZKOO010000034.1, from coordinate 2,603 downwards.
GGATTTGGTGGAGGAGGTGCGAGTGGAAGATGGTAAACGAAGACACTAGATCATAGACAATAGACACTAGATTCCCTCTTTTTCCTTCTATATGTTCTGTCGATCAATTCCTCTCACTAGTATCATCCTTTTTATTTTTTTGACGATCATTCCTACACAGATCGTTGCAGCGCCTGTGAATACATTCTCGGAAGCCGGAAAGGGAGTGCTGACAGTCGTGAGTAATCAAGTAGTAAGTGGATCACTGCCAAAGGGAGCGACGAATGTCCCTGTTCTTTTTGTGCGACTCAGTGCAAGTTGCGATGCAGACATTCAGATGAATACCCTCACTCTTCTCGATCGTGGACTTGGTGCATCAAATGATATTCGATCTCTTTCACTTGCAGAAGGAATGCAACGGATTGGCCGGTCAAAATCTCTTGATCAAAATACACACACTGTTCGCTTCGCATTTCCACCATCTTTTATCATTCAGAAATGCACAGAACGAACATTGTTCATTAATGCAGCAATACAAAACGATGCTGTTACCAGTAGCGAGCATTTGTTTGCTATAGATTCCATCACATCGTCTGCAAAAGAGATGACACTGACGCAAGAGGATGCAGAAAAGAATAGATTGATCATTCGACCCAAAAGTGCTGGGCACATCACAGTGCAATTTCTTTCGACAAAAGAACGCTTACAGTACGGAAGACGCGATGCTGTTGCGCGCATTCAATTGAGTGCAGATGCCATTTCCGATCATTACATTGATTCCATTCTTTTTACGAATGAAGAAGATGCGCGTGACTACAATCTTGAAAATATCACACTTGAAACACGATCTGGAAAAAAATTGACAGTTTTAAAAAAGAGCATGAAAGGACGTGAGATTTTCCTTCAATTTGATCCACCTTTTCTTCTCGAAAGGAGCCAAACAGTTGTACTTCTTCTAAAAGCAGATATAAAAACCTCCTCACGAAAAGTGCGGTTCACGATAAAAGAAGAAGGAGATATAAAAGCACGAGAAGTGCGAGTACGGGGGAGAGAATGAAGAATGGCTGAACACATTATTTGTTCAATTATTGAAAAAACTACCCTTCGACACGCTCACGGAAAGAAAGCTAATTGCTAACTGCTAATAGCCATAAGCCAACCGCAAATCCATCATCTATGATCTCCTCTCCTGTCAATCATTCCTAACAATCTACTATTCCACCCCTTGCAACCCCTCCCTGCAATTGTTCTTTTTGGCTCTTCTCTCTACACTATCCTCCAATCTTCCCCTCTGATTTATATGATGATCTTACAACGCTCTCTCGCTTCTCTCTCCCTTGCGAGTTTTCTCTTGAACCCTCTGTCTGCCTATGCACTCATGATTCCAAATGGAGAAGAAGTAAGCATCCCAACTCTCCTCAGCGCGAGTGACTACGGCATCACTGAAACTGCAACAGAACTCCCAGCTGAGCGCACGCTCCGCACTGCAACATTCGACCTTGGAAATGGCAAGCGAGTACAAGTAAGTGTGTCTCACGATCTCTTCACACATAACCCACACCAACCAGACTCCATCGTCTTTGCAAAGAAAACAGGAGAGAAGCAAGGCAATTCCTTCGTCTTCGACTATCTCCCTCAAGACACTCGCGTTTCCTTTGATCTCACGAAGCCAAGCTACACGCTTTCAAAAGGAACTCATTCCTTCACTTTAAGTTTCCCCACTCAATCTTCCATTGAAGGAACAATCCTCAATGACCATCAGATTTCTTATCCTCTTTCTGAAAATGCAACTCTTGTCTGGACAGTGGAAGGAACAAATGTGAAGAAAGAAATTCATGTTCATAACACAGGAACTAACCCGACCTTCCCTTTCACTATCAATTCCACTCTCACCAAATCTCTTCAAAACAACTCCATCATTCTTTCCGATGGATCAAAACAAATCTTCCAAACAGAGAAACCCTACCTACTAACAACTAACCACTACCCACTTCTCAATTCTGTCTCATTGATCGAAAATTCTTCGGGTAATTTTGAGTATGTGTACGATGAATCTGCTCTTCCAAGTGAATATATTTTGGATCCAAGTGCGGGACCGAATGGACCTGGAAGTGCTGAAAATAGCGCTGCTAATAGCGGTACAAATGCATGGACGAATGTTAGTAATGTATTAACAGATGATGGTAATGGTACTGGTATTAGTGGATCGCCAATGAGTGGCGATTCTTCTCAGATTCTTAAAATGTATAATTTTGGATTTAGCGTTCCAAATGGTGCAACAATTGATGGGGTTGCTATTAGCGTTGATGTTTCTGCGATCATGCCAGGATATGAAATGCAGATTTCAAAATTATTAGATTCATCTAGATCTTTAGTAGGAAATAACAGATCATTAACAAATACATTTACTGGTGGTACTTATGGAACTATTTATACCGCAGGTGGAAGTTCGGATACATGGGGAGCAACGCTTACTTCTACTATAGTGAATGATACTGATTTTGGTTATGCATATGCTGAAAACTATGTCGATGACTATGCTGGATATCTTTCTATTGGCTATATGACAATGACCGTCTATTACACAGAATCTTCTGGCGCTGCAAATGGAGAATCATGTTCTG
>CAZKOO010000033.1:0-5803 GCA_964554435.1 uncultured Candidatus Peribacteria bacterium | reverse complement strand
AGGGTACTGTTTTCCTTTGATGGTTTTGGTGTGGGGAAGGTTTTGGTGCGTGAGAGTGTCTATGAGTTGTTGATCTGCTTGAGAAGTGGGTAGTTGATAGTTGGTAGTTGGTAGTTTTCTATCTTGTTCCTGTCCAACACAATGGAGTTTTAGCGCAAGCGAGAAGAAGTCTCTCCTCGTCATGAGTTTGTTTGTTTGTGATGGAGGAGTGATGCCAAGTCGCTTGAGGAGGACAAGAAGATGTGTATCCTTGTTTTCTTTGTTTTCTTTGATTCCGTTGATTCCGTTGATTCCGTTGATTTCCTTTACCGCTAAGCATCCCTCCCCTCTCTTCACATTCGTTCTTTCAAAGGGGATGTTTCTTGTTTCATTCGATGCTTTGAGAGTAAATTGATCAAATCCTTGCAGGATTCTTGTGTTTCTTTCTTCATTCCTGAGATTGGTGATGGCGTAGGCTCCTCTGGGGATTTTGAGAGCATATGTTCCATCTCTCTTCACTGTGATGTCTTTTTTGATGCTTTTCTTCCCTACTTCTGTCGTTCCTGAGAGGGTGAAGGTTGCTCCTGCTCCGGTTGCTCGTTCTTCTTCGTCTTTGAGAGTGTTTGGATTGTCATCGAGGAAGAGAGTACCAGAGAGGCTCACATCATCAGTGGGTTCTTGTTCTTTTTGCTTCAAGATGTCTCGTCGAAGTTTCTGAAGAAAGATGGGGAGGGAGCCATCGCCTGTGGGGGAGAAAGAGTAATAAACTTTTAAACCAATATAATCTGGATACATACTTGCTAAGCTCGAGAATGGAGAATATGACCCAAATTTGATCGCAATACCAAAATCGCTACTATTAGTGATATCTGAAGTTAGATTAGTGCCCCATGTATCAGTAGGTGAACCATATATTTTTGTTTCAGGTGAAGAATTCCAGTTAACGCCTAACGCTTTGTTCTCTCCTATGAGAGTATCACCATTAACAAGACTAATAACAAGATCCCTTCCTCCATCTAGGCTATCTCCAGTAATTTTTAATTCATAACCATGAATTACTGCGCCACTTGGTAAGGATAACCCATAATTTTTCAATCGTAGAAATTTTTGCCCAGATGCATCATAATCAGCATATGCGAAAATTGCTCGTACGTTATCTAATAGTGATATATCATTTACTAATCCATTATCGTAATAATATGGAGGATCATTACACCCATTCAATCCAGGAACAATACTCGAACACCATCCATATGTTCCTACTCCAAAATTTGCAGCTTCTTGTGGTGTTATAAATCCTGTATCAAAAATTTCTTCTGCAAAAACAAATGGTATTTTAATAGTAAAAAATACAAAAGAAAAGCATGCTATTCCTAATAAGGAAAGTGTCAATCTCATTTTATTATCTATTGAACCATTCAGCCAAACACACTTAATTTTAGTAAAAAATCTACACATATACTGTGTTAGTATAACAGAACTTTATTGCAAATAGATGTATTATTTTTCATCGCCAAGTCTCTCTACAATCATCCTTGGTTTTTGAAGTGGCATAACTTTTAATTCATCATATACATTACGCACTCGTTCCTCAAATGAAGTATCGCCATCTTGAAACGCTTCTATTACTGCTCGTGCACATTCTGCTTTTACTTGGAGATTCTTCAGCTTCAAATCACCAATTGCATTCAATTGCCGATATATTTCAGAATCACGAGGAAAACACATTGCAATTGTATAGAGTGTTGACGGTGTCATGCTGAGAGTTCCATTTTTACATGCTTCACGCATTTCGTCCTGTAACTGTGTTGGATCATCTGTTGTTAAAGATTGAATAATAATTTCTGCATGACAAATACTTTTGAATGTTGGAAGTGATTTAAGATCAATTCCTTGTCTAGTGGCAATTGTTTTAATACTCTCTATGTGTTTCTGAGCTTGAGTAAGACTTTCCTTATCTCCTCTTTGAATAAGAAAAGAAATAAGATTGAGAGAGTGTTCACTTGGAGGAAATGAGAAACTTTCTCCTGCAGCCCAATGAATTGCCTGTTTTACGTCTCCATGACCTTTCGCAGACTCAAAAGCAGCAGTTGCCACACCTTGTCTACCATCTAATAATTCTGCATGCTGAGTAAATGCCGCACTAGTAGCTTCTGCTCTAGGGTTATTCATATAGTCTATCGCAAATTTTAGAGAGTCTACTCTCAGTGCAGGATCATCTTTCACATGCGCAAGTGTGGCCATCTGTGCTTGATATAAATCTTGTATGAGTTTATAGTCACCGTTTTTTTCAGCATGTTTCAATAATTGCTCACACTTTTGAAGTGCCTCTCCCACATGCCCATTCGTCCGTGCTTCTGCTATTTCCTTCAAACAATCCTGTGTTGTAATAGTTCCTTTTTCTATTCTTTTCTCTATTGATTCACCTTGGAAATATGTAGCACACCCAATAACGCTTGCGCCTACTGCAAGTGCTGATAATAGTCTACCTTTTGTTGATGTCATCCAATCAGTAATACGTGAAAGCGTACGATTATTACCATCAACGCCACTATCTGTATTTTCAGAAGGGAATTGATCAGGATGATTAGGAGATATTGCGCTCATATTGAGATATAGTATACACTACTTCTGGGTAATTTTCCATATTTTTTGTTATATTTACATTTATTAAAAAATATGTTATAATTTACTTATTCTCTGATGGACATTCTTCATTAGAGAAGGTCTTTTACATCATGACGACGAAAATTACTGTGCTTCTTTTTGTGTTTATAGAGAAAAAGATAAGAAGAAGCACAGTAATGGGTACTGTGCTAATCACCACTTGTTTGAGAGGACTTTCAAAATGTTGACCAGTGATGCTACCAATTCTGTTACTGCTTCTGCAATTCCCAATGAGGATATTGAGGATCTAAAAAGCGCTAGAGGGCAACAATTGCCTGCAAAATCTTCGCAAATGTGGGTCGGCATAGTAGCCGTCCTTCTGATCTTCGGAATCTCTTCCTTATTCCTGTTGGATGCACAGCGTCTCCCTGACGGGAGTTACGACGTTGCATTCAATCCAAGTGTATTCCGAAATTTATCGAGTTCCTTCGCGGAAGGAAAACCCCTCTTCAACCTGAAGAGGTGGCGCATAACGCGCTAACCCCCCCGTCGTCCGATGTAAAAACAGCCCGTCCTCACTATGAGTGACGGGCTGTTTACAGTACAGACAATGCTGTTATGCATCGAGCAATTCACCCTTCCTCATCATCATCATATAGCATCCACCAAGAAGAATGAGAAGTCCAATGGTAGAGAAAGATGGAACGTCGCCCCCTCCACCCCCACCACCGGAGCTTTCACCCTCTCCGGAAGTACCTGTCAGACCTGTGACAATCCAATAGCTTCCAGAGACTGACACTGTGATGCCAGTTGTGTTAAAACCACCATTTGTCGAGACAATAGAGCCTGCATCATTTGCAAGGAAGCTCCAAGAGTCAGATGAGGTACAACCAATGGATGTTTTTCCTGAACAGAGACGAACACGATCGTGAGAGGCTGACTTTGGAATGTATAGAGAGTACTTACGACCAGCAGTGCCAAAATCCAAATTATTTGCTCCATCATGAAAGATAGATTTATATGTCGATGTGTTGGTATCGACTGTAAAACCAGAGTAATCACATGCACTTCCTCCGCTATATCGTGCTACTGCAAGGGACATAATTTTTGTTTTGACTCCTGTTGGATCTTTTACAATCCATATTGGAGTAGATGCAGATGTTAAATCAGTAAATGAGACAATCGAATTGTCACTCTGTTTCATGATTCCATAGCCAGCAGGTAATGTCATACTTGCACACATCCAACCACAAACACCAGTACAATATCCATTGATACAAGCTCCTGTTAAACAATCTGCGCTTGTCGTGCATGAACTACCAGTTGGACTTCCTGCACATTCGCCAGTTCCTTCATTGCAGTTTCCAGAGGCGCACTGACTATCATCGCTACATGCGTCACAAATACCAGAAACACAACCATTGGTTGTTGTTCCACATTCTGCGGGGACGTTACAACTAGGAGCTGCATACTGAATTTTCATAGCCATAGTCTGCAATCCCATAAAATAATATCCACTTGAAGAACTACCAGAGCAAGTACCGGATACCGAAAGGGCAACTCCAAAATTACTGCTATTGATATCAGCTGCAGTCCAAGTTTCACTCCAAAGATCATTTAAGTTATAACTACCATCTTCAGATCCATATTGCCTTGTAACAGTTGAATCATAACTCCAGTTTCCTCCATTGGAAAATCCTGTTTTATTTACTGAACCAAAAGTGCCACCTTTTACAATCCGCACATTTGAATCCGTCACTGTACACTCCTCATTATATCCAAATTCAGTTCTCGATTGATTATACGCAAGAGAGTCTAACGGAGTAAATTCGGCTCGAATTCCTAATATTGTAGATCCATCTGGAATAGAGAAGCCAAAATTAGTTGCCTTCACGTATTCTGAGGTAACGGTAGCGCCTTCTGTAAAACGAATTTGAGCAAAAGATCCACCACTCACAAGATTTCCAGGGTTAATCCAAGCTTGACTACCAACCGTGTTATCACTCACTACTGTTCCTGGCTCAATTAATCCTGTATCTGGATCCAAAATATATTCACTTGGAAGAGCAGATTCATCGTACACATACTCAAAATTACCTAAAGAATTTTCGATCAATGAGACAGAATTGAGAAGTGGGTAGTAGTTAGTTGTTAGTAGGTAGGGCTTCTCTGTTTGAAAGATTTTCTGTGATCCATCACTCAAGATAATGGAATTGTTCTGGAGAGACTTTGTGAGAGAGGAACTAATAGAGAAAGGAAAGGTCGGGTTAGTTCCAGTATTCTTGACGTGGATTTCCTTCTTCACATTTGTTCCATCTACTGTCCAGACGAGAGTTGCGTTTTCGGAAAGTGGGTAGGAAATCTGATGGTCATTGAGGATTGTTCCTTCGATGGAAGATTGAGTGGGGAAACTCAAGGTGAAGGAATGAGTTCCTTTTGAAAGTGTGTAGCTTGGCTTCGTGAGATCGAAGGAGACTCGCGTGTCTTGAGGGAGATAGTCGAAGACGAAGGAATTTCCTTGCTTCTCTCCTTTAGAGTTTGCAAAGACGATGGAGTCTGGTTGATGTGGATTGTGAGTGAAGAGATCTTGAGACACGCTTACTTGTGCTCGCTTGCCATTTCCAAGGTCGAAGGTTGCAGTGCGGAGCGTGCGCTCAGCTGGGAGTTCTGTTGCAGTTTCAGTGATGCCGTAGTCAGAGGCACTGAGGAGAGTTGGAATGCTTACTTCTTCTCCATTTGGAATCATGAGTGCATAGGCAGACAGAGGGTTCAAGAGAAAACTCGCAAGGGAGAGAGAAGCGAGAGAACGACGAAGGATGTACATAGAGAACAGAGGGGAAGATTGAAGAATAGTGTAGAGAGAAGAGTTAAAAAGAACAATTGCAGGGAGGAGTTGCAAGGGGTGGAATAGTAGATTGTGAAGGATGATTAACAGGAGAGGAGATCATAGATGATAGATAGTAGACAATAGACTTGCGGGTGGCGGGTAGGGCTAATGGCTTGGTAAATAGTTGATAGTAGTTAGTTGATAGTTTTTTATGAAAAAAGAGCGGCTTTTCTAGCCGCGATTGGCGTGTAGCGATTAGGGAGCAATTAGCTTTCTTGCCCTGAGCGTGTCGAAGGGTAGCTTTGTCAATAATTGAACAAATAATGTGTTCAGCTATTCTTCATTCTTCATTCTTCATTCTTCATTCTTCATTCTTCATTCTTCATTCTT
>CAZKOO010000032.1:0-6292 GCA_964554435.1 uncultured Candidatus Peribacteria bacterium | reverse complement strand
GGTAGTTGGTAGTTGGTAGTTGGTAGTTGGTAGTTGGTAGTTGGTAGTTGGTAGTCTTAATTTGAATTAAGTAGCAGAAAAAAGCAAAAAGATCTATAGTGTACCTTCATAAAAAATAACATTCACTATTGACTACCTACTATCAACTACTTACTTTTTGGAAAATTTCCATTATCTCGCTCATAGTTTTCCGCTATCATTTTCCCCACATGCTTTTTCTCTTTCTTCGCATTGGCGCAGCTTTTCTTTTGTCGCTTTCATCTCTGCTTGTCATTCTTTTTCGCGTGAGCCCCATCACGAGTCCTGAAATGGCAATTCCAGCATTTTTCATCTCATTTTTTGTCATGATTGCAACGGGCGCAACCATGATTGTGTATTCCCTATGGCACCGCATGAGCATCGAAGGAATGGATCTTGGAAGCAAGATGAACATTGCACTTCGTGAGTCGCTCTTCATTGCATCGGCATGTTGCATTCTCGTGCTTTTCCAAATGCTTGGCATTCTCACATGGTGGATTGGACTTCTTATTTGCCTCATTTTTCTCTTGATCGAACTAGCGCTTCACTATTAAGAAAGGTCTTGCTATGCTGTGCCTATGAACGTGCAACACTATCTCACTTCCATCGATTCTGCGAATACACTTGATGCCCTTGAAGGCATCGAGCAAGAATTATTTGGACGAAAGTCAGGAGTGATGTCACTTGCAATGAAAGATCTTGCGCAGGCTTCTCCAGAAGAGAGAAAGATCAAAGGAGCAGAATTGAATGCAGTAAAGCAACAGTTAGAAGAAAAGATTGAACAAAAAAAGTGTTTATTAAAACAGAGGGATTTGGATGAAAAATTGAAGAACGATACGTTTGATATGACACTGACGCTTCCTGAAGAGAAGCGCGGACATGCGCACCTCATTCATGAATTTATTCGCAAGGCAGAAGAGGTGTTTGGTCGCATGGGTTTCGATGCAGCGTCGGGTCCTGAACTCGAAACAGAGCACTATAACTTCAACATGCTGAACATTCCAGCGACACACCCAGCACGCGACATGCAAGATACGTTTTGGATTAACAGCATCGATCGCACTGTTCTTCGTACACACACATCGCCAGTGCAAATTCATTACATGGAGAATCACAAGCCACCGTTTCGCATGATTTGCACAGGAAAAGTATATCGAAAAGATGCTGATGCGACGCACTCACCCATGTTCCATCAAATCGAAGGACTCATGATTGGTAAAAAAGTCTCACTTGCAAACATGAAAGCAGTGATGGAAACCGCTATTCGAGAGCTCATCGCAGAGAACATCGATTTTCGTTGGCGTACAGGCTTTTTCCCATTTGTAGAACCCGGACTTGAAATGGACTTGCGTTGGCAGGGGGATGAAAGCAAGAGTCGTGAAGGTCGTTGGTTGGAGGTCGTTGGTTGTGGCATGGTGCATCCCAATGTACTGCGCAATTGTGGCATCGATCCAACGGAATACCAAGGCTTTGCCTTTGGCTTTGGCGTCGAGCGCATGATCATGATCCGCCACCAAATCCCAGACCTCCGCTTGTTCTACCAAGGAGATCTGAGATTTTTGGAGCAGATGTAAAAAAGGAAACCAAAGAATTCAAAGAAAACAAGGGAATCAAGGATGTAAAGGAATGATATAGTCTCATCATCAAAAATCCCTATAAAAAACAGAGCAGGTCAGATGACCTGCGAATGAATATTTTTTATCTAATCTAAAAGATCGCGGCTAGAAAAGTCGCTCTGTTACCATAACTAACAACTACCTACTATCTACTAATAACTACCAACTCCCCAATAGCCAATTGCCACAAGCCAATTGCTATACTGCTATCATCCCCTCCACCCCTCAGGGTTTTTTGCGAATGTAAGCACTTCGTCAACTTGTTCGCTACTCAGCTCATCGCGATCCACTGCAATCCGTAAAAGATCAGCAAGACCAGTGAGGGAATGAAGATGTACTTTCATCTCATCCGCTTTTTCTCCTGCAGACAGAAGCCCATAGTGAAAAATGGACACAACATCTGTGACCACTGCCTTTCCTTCATCGCGCAGAGCACGCACTGTTGCTGCAGAGCTTTTTGCAGTGGAGATAAGATCTTCAATGACAACGACGTGTTGATCGGGCTTGAGGTGTCCTTCAATCAATTTCTGTGTACCATGATCCTTTGGCTTGCTACGGACGTAGACAAATGGAAGCTTCATGCGATCGGCAACAAGTGCTGCCCAGCCAATGGCTGCAGTGGCGGTTCCCGCGATGCTGTCCGGTTGAATGTGGAGTGCTTTCACGCGTGTGACAAGTGCCGAGACAATAAAATCTCGCGCTTCAGGGTAACTATACAGCACGCGATTGTCGCAGTAGATAGGGGATTTGATGCCACTTGCCCACGTGAATGGGTTCTCTGGAGAGAGCTTTACTGCTCCGATGGAAAGGAGGTATTCGGCAATGCGAGTCGTAAAGGGCATGACCATAGTATACACTATGATCAATGAAAGATCTTCCTCCTGCTTTTCGTCAATTGGTTGATGTGTTTCTAGAAGAAAACAAGAACATCAATCTTTCCGCATTTCGTACAGTAGAACATTGTTCTATTGGAAATATTCAAGACTCTCTTGCATTCAAAGATGCAGTGGATCAGGGTGTCATCGATCTTTCTTCTGTAAAGACGATCGTTGATATTGGCACAGGTGGAGGGTTTCCATTACTTCCTCTTGCGCTTGCGTATCCACACATTCACTGTCACGGCATCGATTCCATCAAAAAAAAGTTAGATGCCATTTCGCGCATTGCAGACACAATGGAGATGAAGAATGTGCATCTTCACTGTGGTCGTTTTGAGATGTTTGGTCACGATGCATCGCTTCGTGAGAAAGCGGATATTGTGACTGCGCGCGCCGTTGCGGAGCTTCCTGTTTTACTGGAATATGCAGTGCCACTTCTGCGCGTTGGCGGCATGTGTGCGTTTTGGAAAAGTAGTCACTGTGCCGATGAATTGGCATCATCTCTCAATGCTCAGAATGTTCTTCATGCTACATTTGTCGGAGAGTATCAGTACGATCTTGGAGGAGAGTGGGGAAAGAGAACGATCCTCTTTTTTCAGAAAAAACAACCGACGAGCGAGAAGTACCCAAGAGAGGTAAGCATGCCAAAGACAAGTCCACTATAGAGAGAGGAAACAGAGGAATCAAAAGAGTCAGATGATTCAGAGGAAAGGAATCAAGGATTCAGAAGAAACAGATGATGCAGAGGATTCAGAGGAAAGGTAAGGAAGGTAATGTAAGTAAGGGAAGTAAGGATAAAAAAAGAGCAGGTCAGATGACCTGCGGATGATGAAGGAAGGATTGAGAAGAAACAAAAGAATCAGACGATTCAAAGGAAAGGTAAGGTAATCTAGGTAAGGAAATGAATAAGGACTGTAGAGACGCGATTTATCGCGTCTCATCATTAAAAAAACAGAGCAGGCTTTCCTTCTATGAATGACGAAATAGAAGGAAACGATCCAAATCGCGGCTAGAAAAGCCGCTCTGCTATAAACTACCCACTAATGACTACCAACTATCCACTTCATTCCTATAACTGTTGCACGAGCGAGCTTGCGATCACAAGAACGCAACATGCGAAGACCACTACAAAAGGAGAGAAAAGCTTTTTTCGACTATCGAGAGTGAACATAGAAAAATCGTGGGGGACGACGATCGATACTATACTCCTTCCTACCACTCGAGGCAATTGACAGGAAAAATATCTAGTATCTATTAGGAAAAAATCATTCGCATTTTCTTTCTCTTCTGTTTACAATCAACTATCTATTACGTTTTTGTATGCCAAAACGATACATTCCCAATGACAAATGGAGTAAGCGCGCTGCAAGTGAAGGCTTTCGTGCAAGGTCGGTGTATAAGTTGCAAGAACTTGATGTACGCTATCGCTTGTTTTCACAGGGCATGAATGTGTTTGATGTGGGCGCTGCGCCTGGTAGTTGGTTGCAATATGTGTCTGAGCGCATTGGGTCGAAAGGAAAGGCAGTAGGCATTGACTTGAAAGAGATTGCTCCCATTGCGGAGAATGTGCAGACCTATGTTTGTGATATTCGCGATCATGATGCAGTGCAAAACATTCTTGAATCTGAAGGCATGACGAAGGTGGATCGTGTGATTTCAGATATTGCACCAAACACATCGGGCATTCGTGATGTTGATCAGTGGAGATCAGTGGAATTGAGCATGATGGTCTTTGAGTTGTCTGAGAAAATTTTACGAAAGAGTGGAATTCTCGTCATGAAAGTGTTTCGCGGAAAAAGTTTTGATGAATTCTATGCTTCATTGAAACCTGCCTTTGCTCGCATTCAAATTGTGAATGTGGATGCAACGCGCGATAGAAGTATGGAAGTGTACGTGGTGTGTATTGGAAAGAAAGCGAAGAGTGGAGAGACTCCTCACACTAGCCCCCCGCAGTCGCGGGGGGAACCTACAACCTAAATGCAAGTCACTGCCAATTGCAAGTGATTGGTAATACGGATTTACCTCGCCATTTTCTTCACCTGTTCTACTGCGACCATGAATCCTTTTGTGGTGAGAGACGCACCACTTACGATGTCGAGCGACAGTGCATCAATCTTTTTACCAACGACATATTGTTTGTATCCACCCCCAAATGCTTGTTGATAGTTTGCACTTTTCCCAACGGTTGCAGTGCCTGCATAGTTCGCATCGGTAATGACATCGTTCTTGATTGTGAAAGAAACATTGATGGATTCTTCTCCGCTTGGAGCGCGGTATTGTGCAACTGTTGTGTATGTTCCATCTCGATACTGCGATGCATCCTTTTGTGATGATGTAGATGATGTGCTCGATTGTGGATTTGCTCCACGACTACTTGAAGAAGGTAATGAAGATTGCATCGTTGATGACACAAGAGAGGAAGATGAGGAGGAAGTTGTGTCAGGATTATCATCAATTACAGGAGGAACGGTGCTTCCACAACCTGTGAGGAGTGTTCCTGCAATGGCACTCAGTGCGAGTGGAGTGCGGAGGTTGTATTGAAGTTCTGTACATTCTTGTGAGGAAAAAAAGGAGTGAAGATTATGATTGCGTGTCATGAGAAAAGGGGGAGGTGGAAAGAAGTTGTTGGCGACGATAGTAGAACCATCCAATACCAGTACAGACGGCAAGAACCAAGAATACTTTCAGAATACTTTCAGCGGTACCAACGCCCTCAGTCACATCTTTGAGTGTTGAAATGCCTGTGTATCCAATGTAAAAAAAGAGGATATTTCTGAAATAAAAGCCAACATACGTGGCAAGGAAATAGGTCCAAAGATCAATAGAAAGCATGCCACAAATGATGGTAATGGGCGTGCTTGGCATGGCAGGAATGAAACGGAAAAGGATGACTAAAAGATTATCTTTTCTTTTGCCAACGAAGAATTTTTTGAGCTGATCGATATCTTCTTGTGAGACTCCTATGTATTTCCCAAAACGTTTGATGCCAATTGTTTCAAACTTATTTCCAAGATAGTAAAAGGGGATGGTGCCAATGGTTTTTGTGAATGTGCCAAGAGCACAGAGAATGAAAACACCAGTCCATCCTAACTGTTGTGCGGCGGCAATGCTCCCTGCAAGTGTCGCCACAAGTGGAGACGGAATGGGCGCAATAAGCTCTTCAACAAGTCCTCCAATGAGCACAAAAGACGATGGAGAGACTGTTCCTGAAAGATGTTCCAACCAAGCAATAATTGCATGAATCATGGAGTAAAGAGTAGCAGGGTTTTCGGAAAGAGAGAAGTTTTTTCTGATAGATGCAAAAAATAACACTACTATTTTCGGTGATGAGATAGGTTTGAAAGCTATAGCATTGGAGAGGACACTCTGAGGTAGAATAGAGAATGAGTAAGCTCCTATAAATATGAAATAGGGCACCTCTTCATTTTTTTCTGTATACTACAAAAAATCACCATTCTTCTTCCCCTTCATTCCCATGCATTCTAACCCCATCACTCCAGCCATTTGGTTTCACACCGATGGAGGAACCATCGCAGAGCTTCTGGCGTATTACAAAGAGATTTTTCAGGACAACTGGAAGGAAGGAGCGATTATGCCGTTAGGCAACACGCCAAGCGGTAATGCAGAGATGTGCTTTGTGTCTTTGTATGGTCAGTCCTATTCGCTCATGGCAACCGCAAACGAACACCACCCTCTCAATGACTCTATGGCACTCATGCTCAGTTGCGAGGGGCAAGAAGGAGTAGATCGTTTTTGGAATTATTTCACAAAAGAAGGTAA
>CAZKOO010000031.1:0-6322 GCA_964554435.1 uncultured Candidatus Peribacteria bacterium | reverse complement strand
TTTTTCTTTGTTTTCCTTTCTTTTGTAGCGACAAAAGAAAGGAAAGACCTGAAGAGACATTCTTATTCACGATCTTCTTCTGCCAAATGATGATGGTTTGGCGATAGATCCCATCATAAAAGAAAAAGTGAAGAGTAAACAAATAGAATGATGTATTTCCGATAATTCCGCAGGCGGAACGCCTGCTGCTGAGTAGATTCCTCTCTTTTGTCATTACATTTCTACGCTCATCTAGGACGCACAATGAAATGACTGTATAGTATCACCGTGTCTTCTCAACCCATCTTCGCAGGCCTTTCTCGTGATATCTTCGATGAAGCGAACCCATCTCCTTATGCAGATGGTATTCAAAAAGGACTCGATGAGGCGCTTGTGAGGCACATCAGTGCAGAGAAAAACGAACCAGAGTGGATGCTCACGCACCGCCTTGAGTCGCTCAAGGTCTTTCAGCAAATGAAGATGCCAACTTGGGGCGCTGATCTCTCAACACTTGATCTTGATGACATCATCTACTACGCAACAGCAGGTGCAGGAGAAAGTAGCGATTGGGGCGAAGTGCCAGAGGACATTCGCAAAGTCTACGACCGACTTGGCATTCCCGAAGCAGAGCGCAAGATGCTTGCAGGAGTAGGAGCACAATATGAAAGTGAGATGATCTATCACAAGCTCAAGGAAGAGTGGGAAGCTCTCGGTGTGATTTTCATGGATATGGATCGAGCTGTGCACGAACACCCCGATCTTGTGAAGCAGTACTTCATGAAGTGTGTGCCAGCAGCTGATCACAAATTTGCAGCGCTTCACGGAGCCGTGTGGAGTGGCGGAACATTCCTGTATATTCCAAAAGGCGTGAAAGTACGCGATCCACTGCAAGCCTATTTCCGCATGAACGCTAAGAACATGGGGCAGTTTGAACACACACTCATCATTGTGGAAGACGGTGCGGATGTGCAGTACATCGAAGGATGTAGTGCTCCAAAATACGGCAGCCAAGCGCTCCACGCAGGACTGGTGGAGATCTTTGTAAAAGAAGGCGCAAAGTGCCGCTATTCTTCAGTTGAAAACTGGAGTCGCGACACCTACAACCTCAACACAAAACGCGCGATCATCGAGAAAGACGCGCTCATGGAATGGATTGGCGGAAACATGGGAAGTGGCGTCACCATGCTCTATCCGTGTAGTGTTCTCGTTGGCGAAGGCGCGCGGTGTGACCACATGGCACTCGCATTTGCGAACAAAGGACAGTGGCAAGACACAGGCGCGAAAGTGTTGCACTTAGCTCCACACACAAGCAGTAAGGTCATCAGTAAATCCATCAGTAAAGATGGAGGATGTTCGGTCTATCGCGGGCTTCTCAAGATCGCTCCACACGCACACGACTGCATTGCGAACATCGAATGTGATGCACTGCTTCTCGATGAAACGAGTCGCACCGATACTATCCCCGACATTCAAGTCCGCAACAACGATGTGACCATTGCTCACGAAGCAACCGTCGGAAAACTCAGCGAAGAAGATCTCTTCTATTTGATGAGCCGTGGCATTCCAGAAGACGAAGCCAAAGCGATGATCGTGAACGGCTTCATCGAACCCATCGTTCGTCTCCTTCCGCTCGAATATGCCGTGGAGATGAACCGCCTGATTGAAATGGAGATGGAAGGAAGTGTGGGGTAGATTGATATTGACTTTTGACGATCAGCATATACAATGATCTCTCACATGAGAAATCAGAATTTTTATTGGCGTAGCTATCAATTCCGCACTGCGGAGGGTAAAGCTCGCGCTTAAAAGTGAACTGAATGAAACAGAATCATGGCGCAGAAAGCACCCTTCCATCCGAAGGTTTTTCTTTTAACTCCATGATTTCTACTTTCTTCTCTAACGGCTACTGGTGGTACTCCCTCGGCGACGGAAAGGGGTTTTATTACTTGCGCTACTAAAAAGAACTGACGCAAAACCAACTCCCTCCTGATCGCTCGATGAGAAGGGAGTTTTTTGTATTTATTTTATTCCATAAACTATGCAATCTCTGACTTGCCCCCAACAAAAAAATAATCTTCCTCAAAAGGCTGATTACAATCATACTTTGATGCTTGGAACGTCCGCTGGCATCAGAAATATCCACAATCCCTGTGCATTGCCTTTTGATACTGTCACATACCTCCTTCGTGCAAATGCTGAGAGAGAAAGAATGAATCATGCCACTGGACTCTTTTTTGCTTTTGACAGGCGTATGAATGGGGATACAACCGACCAAGCAGACATTCAAAAGCGAACGGAGCGCTTACGACAGATTATCGGTGCTCTTTTGCCCCATTTTGTAATGACGACACACAGTGAGTTAGAAGAACAAGGATTAGCTTCCACTCTTGAGCAGGTTCAGCCATGCGCTGAAATAGAAAATGAAGAACTACGGAATTACACTCGTATTCAGACAGCACAAGTACTCCATATGTACGCGAAAGCTTGCAACAACTCAGGGCATTGCTTTACAAAGTTTGGCTGGATTCTCTCTCGTCGAGGCAACGGTACACCTGTCGGTGGCGAAGTGAATTTTGATCAACTGTTGCCAAGAGACATTCCTATCGAGCGAATCTATACATCACCAGCCTTTCCACTGGATTCTGTGAATGGTAAAGCTCCGTACTTACTTAACGAATCAGATAGGGCAGTGCGTGTATGTCTTCCCAATCATCAAGATGATGTGGGCATGGAAGTACAAAAAGTACAAAGTGGCATCACTCGTCTGATGTACGAGACATTGAAAGCTACCGCCGAGACTGTTCTGAATATTCGCGCAAGTATTCATTTACCAGAAGATGAGCTTGTCACATTGCCCATCACTCAAAGGATGAAGCAACGTGTCACTGATGAACAGGAACTTTCTACTTTACGTGAACTTCTATCTACATCTCTTCACAAACTCCTCCCATGATAGCTCATTCTCCCATCATCGGCATTATCGGTGGCTTTGGCCCAGATACAAGTGCGAAATTCTGCGCTCACCTCATTGAACACGCTCACTCGATCAAACCATCTCATCCACCAGCTTTCGTCGTAGATTTTGTATCAGCGTCGCCTGAATTGTCGGGCAAAGCGATTCATGGATCACGTGAAGCAGGGGCAATTCTCGCAGAGGTAGTAAGTGAGAGCATTGCTCGATTACACAGAATGGGAGTAAAAACTGTTGCTCTGCCCTGCAACACGCTACACCTATTCGCAGATTCGTTTGCAGTTCCTCCACCATTGCACTTTCTTCACATAGTTGACGTAGTGCTGCAAGAACTGAAAAACGAAAGAATAACTCGCGTAGGACTATTGGCAACAGAACTTACCGTTTCGTCTCGGCTCTACGCTGATCGTTTGATGACTTCGGATATCCACTGTATCACGCCGTCGGCATTATTACAGAAAGAGTTGAGCGAGTCCATTGGCTATTTCGTTGAGACAGGTGACATTTCTGCTCACACCACGCAGGCATTCAGAGAAGCTTTTAATGAATTGAAGCGCGAAGGTGTCACAGTCGTCGTTCTCGGTTGCACTGATTTGAGCGGGATGTTGGAGCGTTGTGGGTTCAAAGCACCTATCAAGTGCATTGATTCCATGGATGTTCTTGCAAAGGCTTGCGCTCGGCTTTGTGTATAAAAATTTTTTCACTTATCTTGTTCCCCCATTTATGTATGCAAACAATCACTGAAGAAATTCGATTTGAAGGCGAGGTAGGTCAGCAAAAACACCCAGCGACTGTTGTCCTCATGGTGAATGATAGAGCGGCTTGCAATATTAGCTGTACTCATTGCTATCTTCCATATAAAGGTGCAAGAAGTCCTGAGGATGTTTTGCAACTCGTTAAAAAATTAAAAATACGATTTGAAAAAGTGATGATCGCAGGAAGTGAGCCATTATTAAATGTAGAATATCTCAAAGCATACCAAGTTGCTGGACAGAAACACCTTCTTACAAATGGAATTGCTCTCAATCAAAATCCAGAATTATTTGATCAATTACATCAATATGGTATTGAGGAGTTGCAAATAAGTTTACATTTTGGCATTCAAACAAGTCTTGGTAGCGTACCAAGACATATTGTTGAAAAAGTTGCCCGCGAAGCTATAGAAAGAGGTTTTACGGTTCAGATATCCGTCACAATAACATCAGAGAATTATAGAGGTGTTGAAAATATGTGTAAGGAAACGCATGCAATTGGTGTACAGGCTATAAAGTTCATTCATTATGTGAAATCTGGCAGTGCACATGAAGATAATCAAATGGAGCTTACCACTAATCAAAAAGATGAATTTTTCTCTCTTGTGGACTTGGTAAGAAAAGAATATCAAAAATCAGCACTAGATGTGCGGATTCATGGAAATTTTGGACCAAAAAAAGGTTCAAAAGGTGAAAAAATGGCAGAATGTAATGCTTATTGCCCAGCTGGCAGTACGCTTTTTACAATTGATCCTAATGATAATGTGTATGGCTGTCCATTTTTAATGGAGCATCCTATTGGAAGGATAGATAGTGATGCGATTTTGATAGAACGAGATCCGTTTAACGGAATACGCGATATATGTCGTACTTGCCTCCTTTCTGCATTGAGAAAAAAGAATGATACCCCGTAGATTATTACGGGGTATCATTCTCCTGTATACTGAGAACATCTTTTTCGCATGTCATCACCTCTCTCTTCACAGGCACACTGTCAAGTAGTCACACTCGACACCTCGAACGATCTTTCGCTCACCATCGATGCAAAAGATCATCCAGAGATCGTGCTCATTACTGTGACGCCAGACTGTACGCAGGGAAACATCCATCTTGAAATAAGTGAAGATGCGCTGTGCCATTGTGTCATAAAAATGGAAGGAGACAGTGCTGTACCGCTCACGCTCAACATCACAGGAACTATTCAAAAAAATGCCACTCTTTGTTGGCATTGCGTCACGCTTAGCAGGCGAAGCACCACTCAAACGCTTGTGAGTACCGTACAAGGAGATGGTGGTGAGAGCGAGGTAAATTGGGCGTTTGCATGCGACGCTCACATCACTCACAACATCCGTGCAACCAACGCATTTGTAGGACGAAATGGAACAGGAGAGATGACCCTCAAAGGCGTTGCGCGCGAGAGTGGCAAGGCAACGGTGTATGGCATGATCGATATTGGACTTCACGGAACTGGAACAAACACCTATCTCACGGAAGATGTGCTCATGCTCAGTCCTACTGCAAAGATCGATGCAATTCCTGCACTCGAAATTAAAACCAATGATGTGAAAGCAAGTCACTCCGCAACCATCTCACGCGTCACCAAAGAAGATCTCTTCTATTTTCAGTCACGCGGAATTGATCGGCACACAGCAGAAGCGATGTACATTGATGGGTTTTTAGGAGAGATATTGGAAAAGATTCCCCTCGAAATACAATAGAAAGTTTTTGATTGCTAACAAAAAAGAGAGGAAACTACCATAGTCTATGACTAAAAAATTGATCTTCCTCTTTCTGTTTGGAGGAGTGTTTCTTCTTTCGGCATGCGGGAAACAAAAACCAACATTTCAAACACCAGAAGTGTTGATCACAAATGGTCAAGCAAGTAGTGCGAGAACATCGCTGCAATCATCATTCCATGTAGTGAGTAGCCGTGCTCCGCGAAGCGTTCTTCTGCAAGTGCCATTTCAACCACAAGCGCCATTTGCGAAGTGGGATGCTCTTCATGAAGAAGCTTGTGAAGAGATGTCGCTCTTGCTGGTGCATCATTTTAAGAATGGAACAATGCCATCAAAAGAGCAGGTAGAGCGCGAACTCCAAGCACTGATTGGATGGGAAGAAGAGAACGGCTTTGCGCAGGATGTTGCGGTGGGGGAACTTGCGTCCATTGCCCATCAGTATTTTGGTTATCAGACAAGAGTGATGGAGAATCCAACAGTGGATGATCTGCGCAGAGAGCTTGTACAAGGAAAGCCCATTCTTTTCCCTGCAGCAGGAAGGCTTCTCAGAAATCCCTTCTTCAGTGGCGATGGCCCTCCGTATCACATGATTCTTCTCGTTGGCTACGATGAACGAGGGTTCATCACACACGATGTAGGAACGAAACGTGGCGAACAGTATTGGTATAGTAATGCAGTGATTCTGAACGCTCTGCACGACTGGACAGGAGTGAAAGAAGATATTGAACAAGGGCCGAAGAGGGCGTTGGTGGTGGAGTGAGGATTGGTTATTGATATGTGAGATAGTATCGAAGCGAGTATCTATTCGCGATTGTCTTATCCTTGCTTCTCTCTTCATCATTCTTTCTTTTTCCGAAAAAGAAAGAATCAAAGAAAACTCGTCG
>CAZKOO010000030.1:0-6751 GCA_964554435.1 uncultured Candidatus Peribacteria bacterium | reverse complement strand
GAAGTGAAAACATTGTCAAAAGCACAGAAAGAAGCGCTCGTTTCTTCTGCTTTTTCAGTGTAAATTCAACTTTTTCTTCTGTTTTTGCTATCTTTTCTTTATTTTTTGTTGTATAGTCGCTGTCTGTTACATTTTCCACCCCCTCATCCATTGACTTCACTTCCGATAGAATCTACTTTTGCCGCTCTTGGTGTTGAGCCAACTCTTTGCGCTGCGTTACAAAAAATAGGGGTTCTTACTCCTAGTCCTATTCAGCATCAAGCGATTGCTGCAGCACTTACAGGAAAGGATATTGTGGGTATTGCGCAAACTGGAACAGGCAAAACTTTTGCATTTGGTTTGCCACTTCTGCAACGTCTTGCACATGAGCCAGGTCGTGCGCTCATTGTTGCGCCTACTCGTGAACTTGCTCAGCAAATTGAAGATTCACTACGATCTTTTGCTTCTCTTTTTCGCATTCATATTGCAACGTTTGTTGGTGGTGCTTCTTTTGGATTACAACGACGCATGCTTCGTATGAATCCTCGCATTCTCATTAGCACTCCTGGTCGCCTCAATGATCACTTAGAGCAGGGGACTGTCACACTCAAAGAAGTCAAAATTTTAGTACTCGATGAAGCAGATCGCATGCTTGATATGGGCTTTAAGCCACAAATTGATCGTATTCTTTCTCATATTCCAAAAGAGCGTCAAACTCTTCTTTTCTCTGCCACTATGCCTCGGCAGATTTTGGAGCTTGCTACTAGAGAAATGAAGCTTCCTCTTCGCATTGAAGTGGCTCCACAAGGGACTGCTGCAGATAAAATTGAACAAGAACTTATTGTTGTGAAAGGCGAAGAAAAGAGTCAGCTTTTAGTATCTCTCTTACGTGAAACGACCGCTCCTACTCTTGTCTTTACTCGCACAAAACATGGTGCAAAGAAGTTGAATCAAACCCTTAAAGCAGCAGGTTTTCCTTCTGCTGAAATGCATTCCGATCGTTCACTCCCTCAGCGAAAAGAAGCTCTTTTTGGCTTCAAAAATGGTCGCTATCGTGTTCTGGTTGCAACCGATGTTGCCTCTCGTGGAATAGATGTGAGCACCATTGAATTAGTGGTGAACTACGATCTTCCTGATGATCCTGCCGATTACGTGCATCGCATTGGTCGCACTGGTCGTGCTAATAGAAGTGGAAAGGCAATTTCTTTTGCCACGCCTGCACAGGCAAAAGATGTACGAGAAATTGAGCGCTTGATGCGTTCTCCTCTGAAGCGCGCGAAGCATCCATCCATTACTCCAGTCGCAGAAGCTCCTTTACAGGAAACTCGACCACAATTTCGCAAGTCAGCACAATCGCGTGGACGTGGTGGTGCTATTCCTCGCTCTCGTCAGCGAAGCGGAGGTGGTGGCTCATTTCGTCGATAAGACGATACAATCGTCGTATCTTTTTTGAGCATCTTCCAGTTCAAGCACGTAGAAGACTTATATTGTCATTTTTCGAATGAGTCCGACAACAACCCCTGCAACTTCTAGCTCTTCCAATGCGTAGAGATCAGGATATTCAGGGTTTTCTGCTTGAAGATAGAACTTTCCTTTATCGCGACGGAGGCGTTTTAATGTAAATTCTTTATCGAGCATTCCGACAACAATGTCTCCTTCTTTTGGTGTTTTGTTTTTATCAACTACAACGAGATCTCCTTCTTGAATATTGGCACCAATCATGCTTTCTCCTTTGACACGAAGCAGAAACGTTGCACCACGATTGCGTACAAGGTAACTGTCGATTGCAATTTCTTCTTCTGCTTGCTCTTCAGCTACTCCTGCAAAACCTGCACGAATGGGCCCAAAAAGAGGCAGTGTCATTGCTAGTGGCATATCATCCTGCTTTGTTTGTGGCACAATTTTAATGCGTCCCTTTGGATCCTTTTCAAGATATTGCTGACTGACAAGTGTATTCACTACTTTTGCAATTGAATTTTTTGAACTTAAACCAAATGCCGTTGCAAGATCAGAAAGAGAGGGGGAATATCCTTTTTTCCCTTGAAATTCAGTAATGTAATTAAGAACAGTTCGTTGATGGGGCGTGAGAGCCATAGAAAGAAGGGGGTAAAAAGGACGATCGTTCACCATTGTATGGTGTACGTCTGTTCACCGTCAAGGCTCTTTTCTGAAAATATGTTGACTTTTTTTATTTTTATTTTCTTTATCCAATTTTATCAAGTTCTTTTTCTTGGATCAGTTCCATGTAGAGTATGGCCCATACTGCTTGCTTAAAGACGTGTAGATATGCGAAAAAGTATGCGGCAATGAGTGTCACAACGATGCCGATTGCTGTACTAATGAAAATTGTCATTGTCAGGCTGATGTAATTCATGAGTAGGACGCCAATGCTCATCAGCATGCTTGGCACCAAGAGAATGATCATGGTATTGATAAAAATTCGTATTGAAATGATGGTTAATAGGAAGAAGAGAAATGTGACATGCGCCATGTAGCTAAACATTAATTTGACACTTTTTGCCCCTGCTTCGAATACCCCTAGTTTTTCAATGACAATTGCTGGCTCTATGAAACTTGAGAAGAATTTTACGATATTTGAAACAATCCATACGATGAGCACGACAATGGTCATTAGTGGAGTGAGGGTTTCGCCATAGCGGAAAATAAGAGAAAGTGTTGTAATAAGAATGGAGAATGAGCTAAAGACAAATATTTCGTGTACCGCAAAAATTGGAAAAAAGTTATAGAGCGCAAGAATCATGCCTCCTTTCATTTCCTCTTTTCCATGTGCTTTTGCACTCAGTCCAATGATGGCTCCTGTTGCAAGGCTTGGTACAAGAAATTCTATGCAGAGTAAGAGGATAAACAAGACAACAATGGTCCAAAATAGTAGGGGTGGCAGGGTATTGTATAGAAAGATCTCAATATCAAAAAATCCTGCTTGTGTTCCTTGGAAGTAGCTGTAAAGAAAATAGGTCTGAGTAAGCAGGAGCTTGCTGTCGAGTAAAATTTCGAAGAAGGATCCAAAAAATCCCCATCGTCGTAGCGATGGTGTGTTGGTTGTAATTGTCCATGCCTGTGCAATGACTTCTCGCGGGGAAAGCATAGTGAGATACTAGATAATAGATACTAGACCATAGACAATAGATGGTAGATGGTTTACTAGCGTAAGAGATTTTGGAGAGGTGTGTACGAAAAATTCTTCCCAAGAATGATGGCAATATCGGCATTTTCTGGAGTGAAAGCATCTTCCATTCGCTCCTTTGCTTTTGTGAGCCCAAGAGTTGATTGCAAGAAAGTTGCTAGTTCTTCACTGTCTTTATGTCCTTCTTGTGTCATAATCATGCTGACATCGAACTTCAATGTTTTATCCTTTGAAAGATTTCTTGTTTTTTCAATTGAAAACCCATACTTTTCTAATTCCATCCCCAATTTTCCTGCCGATCCTATTGTTGCTCCTGCGTTGAGAATGACAATACGTGGCGCATTCTTACTGAGCCAATTTCTTTTCTGAAAGAGAAGTGACGTTAGTTTTTGAATTTGTTTCCATGTCACTGGAGATTCAGGGATCGATACAGGAAGGAGTACTGCAGCACCATCAAACTCTTCTCGTGGAGGGGAGTAGAGAAATCCTCCACGCATGGATAGCGATCCATAGAGTCCATTTTGATCATTGAGTTGCATGGTGATCATTTCTGTTGATGGAAGTTTTGCGCCAATGCTTGCAAGAGTGAGCATTTCGTTCATACTCATTGTGGTTTCTATGTTGTTCTCAAGAATATTAATGAGAGATTGCAGACGCGAAAAATTTGTTATTACTCCTCCATTTTTCATTTTTTGAATGACTGCTTCAATGATCTGTTGTTGCCTTGCTGATCGTGAAAAATCACTTGTTGAATGTCTACTTCTTGCAAATTTGAGCGCAGTTTTTCCATCGAGTGTTTGCTTCCCTGCAGGAAGAGAAAACGTTGTGTACCCATCTTCTGCATCCGAAGGGTAGTTTGTGTCTGTAAATGCTGTATCGAGCGTCACATCAACTCCTTCTATTGCATCGATTGCTTCAATAAATCCTGAGAAATTAATCTTTACACTGCGATGGATTTCTTGCCCAATCAGTGCGCCAATTGTTTTTTCGAGTTCTTTCATCGATGCTTGTGATGCTTCATCTTCTTTCATTCCTTTTTTCATCAACTGTCCTTTGTAGTCACGATACAGGCTATTGACCCTTCCTTTTCCCATTGTGGCAGTTTTGAAAATGTATGTATCACGTGGAATGGAAAGTAAAGCCGGAGTGTCTCCATTTTTCTGATCAATACTTGCAATGATGATTGTATCTGTTAAGTCAACGCCATCATGATTTTTATTTCCTTCGCCTAGTAAGAGAATATTTGTATGATGATTCTGATCGACTGGAAGTGCTGTGCTTTGCAGGGAAATGAGATGTAGTAGAGCATTTTTTGCTATTCCTGTTCCAAACAGTATTCCTCCACAGAGAACGATTGCAAGTATGCCTGCCAGTATGACGAGTGCTACTTTTTTCCATAGTGAACGCCCTATCATTGCTGCCTCCTCTTTCTGTTCTCGGTGCTTTTTCCATCCTTCTATCACTCTCGTGATGCTTTCGATCATACGAAGGAAAGTTGATGGTTTTTGTGATGGTGATGGTGTTTCGCGAACACGACGAATAGTAAAGGACATGGACTTTAGTATACAGTTTTTTTCATCTCGTGCACCTTTTTTTATTCTTGAGCTTCTCTTTTTTTGATCTTGTTCTATACTTGCTCTATGCATCCTTCATTGCTTTTTTTAGAGGTTGATCCAGAAGACGAACCTCTCATCCGCTCTCGTTTTCCAGATGCAACCATTGTTCATTCTGCACTCAATGACGATGCGCTCATTGAGGCAGCTCAGTCAGCGACTATTATCTGTGGATTTATTTATTCTGCTTTTCCGCAACGTGTTCTTGCCCAATTGCCACATCTTCGTTTGCTTCTGACTCGTTCCGTGGGTTACGATCATATCGATCTTAATGCATGTTCTTCTCAAGGAATTGCAGTGTGTCATGTTCCAGATTATGGTTCACATGTTATTGCTGAACATGTTTTTGCATTATTGCTTTCTACTATTCGTCATGTTTCAGAAGCAGGGGAGCAGGTGCGTCATGGGCATTTTGATTATCACGGACTACGAGGTATGGCATTGATGGGCAAGACAATTGGCATTCTTGGTACTGGAAAAATTGGCATGAATACAGCAAAAATCGCTGCTGGCTTTGGCATGCGCATTCTTGCAGTCGATCGCTGTCGTGTCTTAGAGCTTGAGGAGAAGTACGGAGTGCACTATGTTGATCTTGACACCGCTCTTCGCCAGAGTGATGTGATAAGCCTTCATCTTCCTGTTTTACCCGATACACGCCATCTTCTTTCGACGCCTGCTTTTTCTCTCATGAAAGATGGTGTCATTATTGTGAACACTGCTCGTGGAGAATTGATTGACACTGAAGCATTACTTGTGGCTTTAAAGAGCGGAAAGGTATCGCATGCTCTTCTCGATGTTCTTGAAGATGAACAGAACTATGCATCCAATCAGGAGCTTATTCGACATCCTCACGTGCTTGTCACGCCACATATTGCTTTCTATGCTGATGACAGTATGCAACGCATGTATACCGATTCTTTTCATTCCATTGATCAATGGACTAGTGGCACCCTCCTTGATCATGCTGTACAACAAAAATTGATTGTTTGTGATTTACCAGGAGTTCGGCAGTCGCCCACGTCGTCCTAAAGATAGGTAGCAATTTCTTCGAGTGATCGCATGTTATGCTTTTCGTTTGACGCTCTTTCGCTTGGACGAATGTATCCAAGCATAATGCCACCAACAACCGTTGTAGAGTCTTTTAGTCCTAACCATGTGTGAACTGGGCCATGATGGAGTGAGATGAAGCACGATCCAATATCCATTGTAGAAGCTGCAAGCATGATGTGTTCCATTGCAATAGCACAGGAATATTCCATTTCTTTCACATTCCACATTGGTTCACTCGCCTGTTTTTGTGCTGTTTTATCACATGTTACAAGAATGATGGCACTTGCGCCTTCAATAAAGTTACCATAACACGAATGTTGCATAATCTCAGCCTTCTGTTTTTGGTCTTGCACTACATAAAAATGCCATGGCTTTGTGTTTTCAACACTTGGTGATTGCTCTGCAATTTCTAATAATGCATCGATTGTCTGCTTTTCGATGACTTCTTCTGTGAAATATCGAATGCTTCGACGATGTGCAAAGAGTTCTTGAATGGAGGAGAATGTTGGGAGTGACATGGGAGTGAGTGGTGGAATGTTCATAGCATACTCTTTTCTTTACTCTTTCTTCAAGGGATACAAAAAAACCAAGTGCATGCACTTGGTTTTTAAGAAAGATATCGATGAGAAGATTTACGCAGCCATCATATTTTCAGAGCCAGCATAGTTATTGCTGTTGCCGGAGTCTCCACCGCGCTCAGTTTTGAAACAAGCGAGACAAAGAACAGGGCGACCACCTTCAGACTCTGGACGTGGGCGGAATGGAACTTCACAAGCATTACCACACTTACCACATGTTGCAGGGAACATTTGGCGAGTAGAGAAGCGCTCTTGTTTGCGCTTATTGCGACAATCCTTGCAACGTTGTGGAGCTGCAAGACCGCGCTCTTGGTAAAAAGATTGCTCACCCTCTGAGAAGGCAAACGACATACCGCAATCGCGGCAAGAAAGCTGCTGATCAGCCA
>CAZKOO010000029.1:0-6847 GCA_964554435.1 uncultured Candidatus Peribacteria bacterium | reverse complement strand
ATGAAAATCGTGTATACTACAAATAGCTCTTCATTTTTCCCTTCCTCATCGGATTTACGTATCAGCGTCTTTGGAAAAGAAATTGATAGGTAAGTCCCTCTAAAGAAGAGAAAAGAGAGCACATTTACTTCTTTCTTTCTCTTTTATGAAACATCAGCAAAAAGAATTTTCCTTCACGCTTGGCGATGAGGTCATGACTGTCAAAACAGGCATGATTGCGATGCAAGCGAATGCATCGGTCTTCGTGCAAATGGGTGACACAGTCTCCATGAGCAACGTCACAGTCAGCGCAAAGCCACGCGATGGAGTGGACTTCCTTCCTCTGCAGGTCGTCTACCAAGAAAAATATTACGCAGGTGGAAAAATTTGTGGAGGTCGCTACCGCAAGCGCGAAGGTCGTCCTTCCGATGACTTTGTACTCCTCGCTCGTGTCATTGACCGTGGACTCCGTCCAATGTTCCCAAAGTACCTCAGAAATGACATTCAAGTCTTCTGTACTCCCCTTTCCTACGACTTTGAACACGAGCACGACATCGCTTCTGCAAACGCAGCGAACCTCGCCTGCGCTCTATCGAGCTGCCCATTTGAAGGACAACTCGGAAGTGTGCGCGTTGGCATGATCAATGGTGAATTGATTTTGAACCCTTCCAAGGAAGCACGAACCAAGAGTGATCTTGATTTGTTTGTGACTGCATCTCTTGAGCGCATTGTGATGATCGAAGCAGGAGCCAACCAAGTGAGCGAAGAAGATATGCTCCGCGCCATCGAATTTGGCAAGAAGTGGGCACAGAAAATTGCACAATTTTTCGCAGAAATCACGAAGGAAATTGGCAAAGAGAAGTTTGAGGTTGAAGCACCATTTGTGCCATCAGAAGAAATGATGATGTTCCTCAAGGGATGGGCACTTCCAACCATCACACAAGCCATTAAAGATCCACTTCCAAAGCTCGTTCGTCGCAAGATTTTCACCGATTTGATGGATAGTGCAACCGCAAAACTTGAGGAACAATTTGGACCAGCAGGAGAGGATGAGATGAAGCAAAAAACCTACAGTCTCGCAGGAAGTATTGTGGATGGCATCATCAAAAAAGAAGTACGTCGCCTCATTTTAGAAGAAGGCATTCGCATGAGTAGCAGAAAGATCACAGAAATTCGTCCACTCTCTGCGATGGTGGATATTCTACCAAAGCGTGTGCATGGTTCTGCGCTCTTCGAGCGTGGCGAAACTCAAGGCCTCACCACGTGTACACTTGGCTCGCCTGGCGATAAGCAACTCGTGGAAGGTATGGAAGGTGAAAGCGAACTCAAGTACATGCACCACTACAACTTCCCACCATTCTCCGTTGGAGAAACAAGCAATCGCCTCATGGTTGGAAACCGCGAAATTGGACACGGAAACCTCGCAGAACGTGCGCTTCTTCCTGTGCTTCCAGATGCGGAAAGCTTCCCATACACCATTCGAACCGTCACAGAAATTTTGGAGTCAAATGGTTCCTCTTCCATGGCAGCAACCTGTGGTTCTACTCTTGCGCTCATGGCTGCTGGTGTGCCAATTACGGCTCCAGTCTCGGGTATTGCTCTTGGACTTGTGTCCGATGAAGAGAAGGGTCAGTATATCATTCTTTCTGACTTGCAAGACGAAGAAGATTTCGGAGGAGATATGGACTTCAAGCTCACTGGAACTGCGAAAGGAATTACAGCCATTCAGATGGATATTAAAATCAAGGGACTTCCAGATAGTGTCTTCAAGGAAGCCTTCGAGCGCTCCAAGGTTGGTCGTGCACAAATTTTAGAAGTGATGCTTAGTGCTATTACAGCGCCACGCGCAGAGCTTTCTCCATACGCTCCACGTATTGAAACAGTGCAAATTAACCCCGATGATATTCGTCTTGTTATTGGAAAGGGTGGTGAAACCATTCAGAAAATTACAGGAGATCTTGGTGTAGAGATCGATATTGATGATTCTGGTCTCATCTTCATTACTGCAGTCGATGCAGCCATGATGGAAAAAGCAAAAGCATGGGTACTTGGTATTGTCGAGAAGCCAGAAGTTGGCAAAGTCTACGACTGTACTGTGACACGCATTATTGATGGCACAGGAGCCATTGTCGAATTTGGTCACGGCAAAGATGCCATGATCCACATCAGTGAGCTGCAATGGGCTCGCACAGAAAAGGTGGAAGATGTGCTGAAGATGGGTCAAACTGTGAAGGCAAAATGCGTGGAATTCGATGCACAAGAAGGAAAGACTCGCATGTCCTTAAAGCAAATGACCACTCCACCAGAAGGTTGGACTCCCCCACCTCCACGCCCAAGTTTCGGCGGTCGCCCAAATGGAGGCTTCCGTAGCGGACCACCGAGGAGGTAGGGCTAGGTTTTAGGTTTTAGGTTTTAGGTTTTAGATCCCCCTCTCCCGATGGGTGAGGGGGAAATTCGTATTGCCAATCACTTGCAATTAGCAATGACTTGCATGTAGACATAACCACCTCAGCAGCAGGCGTTCCGCCTGCGGTTGTCACGTATTACAACATCCTCGCCCCGAGCGGGGCAGAAGCATCGGGAGCAATGAGCGTCACAGAACCATCCTCTTGATGCACTCCAAGAGTAAGAACCTCTGAAAGAAAAGGCCCTACTTGCCGAGGAGGAAAATTCACCACTGCAAGGACTTGCCGACCAAGAAGTGATTCTGGAGTGTAGTGATGGGTAATTTGCGCGGACGATTTTTTCACGCCAATCTCAGAGCCAAAATCAATCGTCAGTTTATATGCAGGTTTCTTTGCCTCAGGAAAAGGAAGAGCGCTCACAATTTTCCCAACGCGAATATCCACTTTCAAAAAATCATCAAATGTAATCATAGGAGAAGTATAACTAAAAATCATTCAAAGGATCAAACGACGGATACTCTACCTGAGGAACTCTTTTAAAAAATTCAATCCGAGTTTGCAATAACATTTCATGAATTGCTGGGTATACTCCTTCTGTACTATCAAGAATTCTTTGATATTCTAGAGGGAAATCATACAAAAAATCATATAATTTACCAGAAGCATCCAATATATTTTGATATGATCTTTTGGGTATTTTTCCTATGGTCAATAAGGAATAAAGCGTGGTAACAGAAAATAGTAAAAAATGTGTAATATCATCTTCCCAAAGCAGGCTATAAATAGCGCATGCACAAGAAAGAGTTACACAAATCATTTTTCCTTCCACGGAATAAGGAGAGGGTGAAAGACTATCTTTAAAAGAGGCAATGGTGGCTGGAGAAAAACGCAATAAAATCTCTAATTCCTCTTTTGATAAAGGAAAAACATCATTAACGGTATGTACAGAAGTCGTATTCATAATAATTAAAATATCATAAAATCACTAATTTGTCAACATATCAACAAAAAGAACTACTCACTATGCTTCGTAAATCCTGTGGCAGAATCCAATACTCCACTCACTGTAGAACCACCAACACGAAAAACATCCGTCACAAATTTGAAAGGTTTCAGCGAAAAAAGATGTGAGAAGGAAAACCGAGTATCACGGCTGAGTTCGGCAAGATGCCCACTCGGAACAGAGAGTTCTTGATCAACCACTCCTGTAAGAACAGCATCAACCAAACGATTGGTCCCATTGATGATGGTAAGTGGAACACCAAAAAGTAATCGACCATATGCTCCTTCTTGAATCGGCCCTGCGATGTACGTTGCATAGGTATCACGAGCAACGGCAGACACATTCTCACCTACCCGAAGAAAGAGAATACGATTTTCGGAGAATGGAGCAATCTTCCTCATAGAACAAGTAAAGTATACCATACAAATAATTGAAACGAAACAAACAAAAGAATCTTTCGCAAAGCATAGCAAGTACTGTACAATCGACTCATGCTCCCGAAAGCCTACGACCCCACCATCACTGAAGATTCCATTTACAAAACATGGGAAGAAAGTGGTGCGTTCAAACCAGAATCATGCACTGAAGATGGTGAATCTTTCACCATCAGCTTGCCTCCGCCAAACGCCACAGGACAGCTTCATTTAGGACACGCTGTGATGCTTGCACTCGAAGACATCTTCATTCGTTTTGCGCGTATGCAAGGGAAAAAGGCACTCTGGGTACCAGGGACTGATCACGCAGCTATTGCAACCGAAAACGTCGTCATCAAGAAATTAAAAAATGAAGGCATGAAAGACCCGCGCAAAGAACTGGGGCGAGAAAAACTTGTCGCAGCCATCGCAGAGTTTGTAGAAAATAGCCAAAACGTCATCCGCTCGCAAGTACGGAAAATGGGAAGCTCGTGCGATTGGACAAGAGAACGCTACACATTTGACCCTGCACTCAACCGTTGCGTGAATGAAGTGTTTGCAAAAATGTATGCGGATGGACTCATCTACCGAGGGCATAGAATTGTGAACTGGGACCCAAAGCTGCAAACAACAGTCTCCGATGATGAACTTGTGTACGTCGAAGAAAAAGCTGCGCTCTTTACATTTCAATACGGACCATTTCAGATTGCAACCGCGCGCCCTGAAACAAAGTTTGGCGATAAGTATGTGGTCATGCATCCTGATGATGAAAGGTACAAACAGTACAAGCACGGTGATACTTTTGAAGCCGAATGGATCAATGGTCCCGTTCGAGCAACCGTCATCAAAGACACAGCGATCGACCCAGAGTTTGGCACAGGTGTCATGACCATCACCCCATGGCACGACCATACCGACTTTGAGATTGCTGAGCGTCACGGGCTTGAGAAAGAGCAAATTATCGGTTTCGATGGAACGCTTCTCGAAGGCGCAGGAGAATTTGCAGGCATGCCAATTGAAAAGGCACGTCCACTGATTGTTGAAAAATTGAAGAATAAAGGACTACTCGTCAAAGTTGATGAAAATTACATCCACAACAAAGCAGTCAGTCAGCGTGGTGGTGGAGCCATCGAACCACAGATCAAGCTCCAATGGTTCATTGATGTGAAGAAAGAAGTGGTGCCGTGGAAAGGACAAATGATGAGCCTACGGCAAGTGATGCACGATGTTGTCCATCATGGAGATATTACGATCATCCCCGATCGCTTTGAAAAAACCTACTTCCACTGGATCGACAACCTGCGCGACTGGTGCATTTCACGTCAAATCTGGTGGGGGCACAGGGTTCCTGTGTACTACTGCACACATTGTAAAAACAAAGAAGGAAAGCCATTGGAACTCACCTATATTGGTTCAGAACCATTCAAAATTCATCCACTTTGTAATCATCCAGTAGAACAAGACACCGACACGCTCGACACATGGTTTAGTTCAGCGCTTTGGACATGGTCTACACTCGTGGACCCAACAATAACGCAAGATTACAGTCTTTCACTGGAAGAGATCCTCAAAAATAGTCCTGATTTTCAGAAATTCCACCCGACTGCAGTCATGGAAACAGGCTATGACATCCTCTTTTTCTGGGTTGCAAGAATGATTTTGATGACGACCTATGCGACGGGGCAAATCCCCTTCAAAACTGTCTATCTCCACGGGCTCATCCGCACACGCGATGGTAAAAAAATGAGCAAGAGTGACCCTGAAACCATGATCGATCCACTTGATATGATTGCAAAGTACGGTGCCGATGCACTGCGCTTAAGTATGATCGTTGGTCAAAGTGCCGGAGCAGATAGTAGGCTCTACGAAGAGAAAATTGCAGGGTACCGAAACTTTATCAACAAGCTCTGGAACGCAAGCCGATTTGTGCTTCTGCAATGCGAAGAACAAGGCATCGACCCAACGACAAGTACACTCGCAAACGATGAAGAGCTTTCTCTTGCCGACAAAGCACTCCTCTCTCGATTACAGCAACTCACCAAAGAGAATAGTGAGTCGATACAGAATTACCGCTTGAGTGAAGCAGGAGAAAGAATGTACAGCTTCCTCTGGGACTTCTTCTGCGATTGGTACTTAGAGCTGAGTAAAGGAAAGGCAAATGCGAAAGTGCTCATCGAAGCCCTGCGCACACTCCTCATCGTCATTCATCCGTACTGCCCATTTGTGACAGAAGAACTCTGGAAGCACGTTGCACCCAAGACAGCATCAATGCTCATTCAAGAAAAATGGCCAACCTACAATGAAAAACTGATCAATCAACAAGCATCCGATGAATTCCAAGTCCTCATTGAAACAATTTCAACCATTCGCCGTTTACGTGCAGAAAATAGCGTAGAACCTGGGAAGAAAACCACCGTCTATCTCTACGGAAAATATGCATCACTGCTTGAATCTGAAAGAGCGCACATCGAACGCATGGGCTACTGTGATCAATTGATCATCGCAGAAAGATCAGAAAAAAATGAGCAATGCGCTTCTGCCTTCATTGATGGAGTAGAGATTGTTCTGTCTCTGAAAAACCTTGTAGATACTGAGAAACTAAAAAAGACGTATCAGAAAGAATATGATGAGGTGGCGAAATACAGGGCATCGCTCGAAGCAAAGCTCTCCAATGAAGCATTCCTCTCTCGAGCAAGACCAGAGATTGTAGCGCAAGAACAAGAGAAGCTAAAAATTGCTCAAGAGAAAGAGGAGAAGATCAAAAAAGCCCTCGAAGAAATTGACAAAAAAGAGGGTATGGGAGTATGATGAGTCATCTTAGTTCTTTCCCCCCATTTCTATGTTTGGTGGCGGTTGCGGTTGTCCTGGTAAATAAGTCCACAGCACACCCCTAAAACCCTCTTTCTGTTCGCAGGAGAGGGTTTTTTTATAGCTACACTACACATTTGTCGCCTTGATGAGCTTTGTATTCACTGTTCATGTGCAAAGCGTAAAGCGATGTGCATCTGTTTGAGGAGCGAAGCGACGAGTCTGCACATCGTAGCGGA
>CAZKOO010000028.1:0-8416 GCA_964554435.1 uncultured Candidatus Peribacteria bacterium | reverse complement strand
GGAAAATACCTGCCGTACTTGCAATACCTACAATACTTTCTCTACTTCCCTAATTTTGCTATCATACACACATGAGTGACTATCGTTTTTGTGTTGCAGGTGTTGTGTATCTTTCTTCGGATGTTTTTTCACCATCAGAATGTCCTATTCTCCTTGTGCATAAGCCACGAAAGAATGATGCATGGCAACTGCCCCAAGGGGGAGTGGAAGATGAGGAGACAAATGCTGAAGCAGTGATTCGTGAGCTTGCAGAGGAAACAGGCATTCAAGAAGTCGAAATTCTTGGAGAGAGTACGCATACCTATCAGTACGATTTCCCTGATCATTTTGTAAAAGCTGTGTCGCCAACTTCAAAAGGTCAACATGTTTCTTTTCTGTTTCTGAAAACAACGTCTGCTTCTATCGAGGTGGATGACAATGAAATTGATGGGTTTGAGTGGGTGAAACAATCGGATCTTGCGAAGTACATTGATCGAAAAGAGTATCTCGATGTTGTAGAGAATGTTCTCTCTGAAGGGGCTTCGCTTTTTGCATCATAGATCATGCGTGTTCAGTCTATTTCCCTTGAGTCTTTTCGATCATACCCTTCTTTTTCGCTTGATATTGCGGGGAAAAGCATGGTGTTTATTGGAAAAAATGGTAGTGGAAAGACGAATATTCTCGAAGCCATCAGCCTTCTTTCGTATGGAAAATCGTGTCTGAAAGCTCCATCCGAAGAACTCATTCGTTTTGATGATTTCTTCTTTCGCGTGCGTGGATCTATTGTTTCAGAGCAAGAGGGCGAAGCAGATCGTACGTTGGAATATGTGTTTCAAACGCAACCAAAACGACAAACAGCGTGTTTTGTTTCGGATATCAAAACTCCGCTTCTCGATTTTTTAGGCGTCCTTCCTACCATCATCTTTCTTCCAGAGTTTCTTACGCTTTTTACGGGTTCTCCGTCCGATCGTCGGCAATTTTTGGACACACTTCTTACACAACTTCGCCCAAAATATGCGGAAATTCGTGTGCAGTATGAGCGCATCTTAAAGCAGAGAAACATGCTTCTTCGTGCCATTGCCGATGGTAACAGTTCGGTATCCGATCTTGATGTGTGGGATGATCAGCTTGTCGCGGTTGCCGTACGTATGATGCAAGAGCGTTCAGAGCTTTTATCTGCGCTTGAGCCATTGTTGCTTTCGTACAGTGCATCACTTGGAGAGACTCATGTAGACACTCGTCTTCATTATCTTCCGAGTGGTTCACTTGATGTTACTGAAATGAAAGCAAAACTTCTTCTTGCGAGAAATCGTGATATTGCAGTGCAGACAACGAGTGTTGGCCCTCATCGAGATGATTGGCGCATTACCACTGCCTCGCGACCTATTGCATCCTATTTATCGCGCGGGCAACAACGCACGTTTTTCTTGGCTCTTCTCTTTGCAAGTGCCGATCTTTTTGATCACTACCGCTCTGAAAAACCAGTCATCCTCCTCGATGATGTGCTCTCTGAATTGGATGAAGATCATCAAAAGGCGCTTCTTCACTTTTTTTCACCGTATCAAGTTCTCATTACGACAACTCATCCACTCGATCTTCCAGAGCATTTTGAGTCGATGAGGATAGGGGAATGATAATTAACAGTTAGCAATTGACTATAAACATTCAGATCTTATTCTTTTTGTATAAAAAATATGTTTAATATATTAATCTTCTAAATCGAGTATTCTTAATGCGGCTTCACCTTCTGCTTTTGACAGATCAAAAACACTTTGTGTAACACTTTGTGCAACAGGTTTGTTTACTGGCTTGACTTCTGGTTTCTGATCAAAAGCTATTCTTTCTAGACCATTTTGTCCAAAGTGTGTGACAGGCATAAAATTATGGGTAAATTTTAATATACTTTACTATACCCTCCATACAATGCAAGACCAAGTGCATCGGCGGCATCGGCGGGGGAAATGTCTTCATCGAGCTTGAGGATGCGTTTTACCATTGCTTGTACTTGCTTTTTATCAGCAGCGCCATCTCCTGTAATGGTCGATTTGAGTTGTAGGGGAGTAGGACTCAAAATAGGGATGTGCGCTTCTTTCAGCAAAAGGATGATGACACCTCGCGCGTGTGCGATGTCCATCGCTGTTTTTTTGTTTGCAGCGAAGAACAGGGCTTCGACAACGGCAAGATCGGGTTTTGCATCGGCAATATACGCTCTGAGATCGGTTCCGAGCTCGAGTAAACGTTCATCGAGTGGAAGGCTTGGGGACGTCTCAATCGTCAGCCAATCGATGGCTTTCATCTGCCCTTTCTGATCTTTTTCGATGAGCCCAATGCCCGCTCGAGATAGCCCAGGATCGACGCCAAGAATGCGCATGGAAAAAGCATAGCGATTTTCCGTGTTTTCTGCTATACTAGAGAGATTTATGTCTCTTCAACGCCATCGTCATTTTGTGGCACTTCCTCTCACTCTGTTTGTGTTCGTCCTTCTTGGGGTATCGAGCGTTTCCTTGCGTGCATCATCTACGAATGAACACACAGAAGAGTATCGTACTTTTGATGCTTCTCATGTGTACTCTCTTGGCACGGGTGCGTCTCTTTCTCTTGAGTCACATACTTCTGTTCACATCGATACTCTCGATCAATCCATTACCCCTGTGTCAGGATCGTTCTTTCTGACATCTGGGCCACTTCGTACTGTACACCTTCCTTGCTCTCAGCTCTCCCTTTTACATGCTACAGCGTACGTTTCTTTGACAAGCGAGAGTGTGACCATTTTTGCATTACGTGGTTCGGCGTATATCGTTCCCTGTGATGCTGATCCTGTGTATCTCTCAGAAGGGCAGCAATTTCGGCGTACGTTTTCATCGGGCGACATGACTATTGGCCGTGTTCCTCGTTCGTGGGCACTCGAACATACTTCTTCCATTGCATTGCCCCCTGCTCTTCCATCAGCATTTTCTTTTGCAGATGTTCCAAACGCCATTCGTTCGTATGCTTTTTTGAAAATGTTGAGCATGGTACCACCTCCTTCTGATGTGATTGATATTTCTCCTGATGTGCTCCGCTCTTTTCATGGAGGTCATTCTTCATTTTTGATGGCACTCTTGCAAGAGACAGCAGCAGAGCGCTTACAGCTTTCTGATGTCATTCTAGACTGGTGGCGTCAATCTCTTCTAGCGCTTGCTTCGAGTCAGCCTGAAACTGCATTTGCTCTCTTGCGTGAGGCTGCGTTTCTTCCTTCTATTTTTTCCCGTTCCGATTATCCTCTTCAACAAGAGCGATGGCAAACATTGCTCCTTTCGACCCTTGCGACTATTCGGCCATTTCTTTCTCCTAAGGAGCAATCATCTCTTCCAGAGTTGCAACAGGCCATTTTACTTCTTCCGACTCAACAAGCATCTTCCTTTTCCTCTTCTGTTTCCTCTGCAACCCTTTCTCCCGATGATCTTCTTCTACGTACTCGATTTTTCTTAGAAGATGCGCACTTTGCTTTTATGGCGACAACATCTCTTTCTGTTGATCCTTTTAGTCAGCGCGTTCATGTTTCTTCTGTTGTACGCTCTGAGCATTCACTCGATCATCTCTATGATTTTGAAGTAGATCCTGTAGCAGAGCGATTGTTTTCTGTTGTACAAGATGGGGTTTTACTGCCAAATGATCTGCCGTTTTCTTTTTTCCTTTCAAAAAAAGATCACTCCGAGGAATGATCTTTTTTGTAGTATCATTAACAGATGACTAGCACTTGCAGCTAGACCCACATCCGCAGGAAGAACCAGAGCAGGAAACGATTTTGTAAATTCCAGAAAGACCAACAAGGATGTACACTACTGCTTCAACTTGCATCCATCGACCAACGAGCATATGTACAACGTTCCAGTCTGCGCCATTGACAAGCCAACCCAAGCCAACAAGGCCCCAGTTAAGCGCACCAATAGTAACAAGGAGGCAAGCGATTGTGCCAAGAGTAGATTTTGTACACATAGGAGTGAAGAGAGAAAATAAATAAAAGTACCTTTATTGAATAACTTTTGTATTCTTCTTGCAACTATTTCGGCTTGCAGACAACTGTTTCTTTGTGTTGCAATGCTAGAATGTTCATTTTTTTTGTTCAAAAATATATGAATCGTGTATGAAAAAGGGTAGAACTGGAAAAGAGCTTAATGAAGGGTAAATCGATGAAATTTTTATTAATAACGAGAGAGATGGTGGGCGACCGCAGACTTGAACTGCGGACCTCGACATTATCAGTGTCGCGCTCTAACCAGCTGAGCTAGTCGCCCACAAGCCGGAATAGCTTACTTGAAAGTGGGTGGCTATCGCAAGTTTATTTTTCTCATCCATTTTACGAGATCTTGCTGTCTTCTTTTTTTACTTCTTTCTGCGTAGACTATACCTTGTTATGCCTCGCTCTCTTACAGTTTTTTGCTTTGGATTATTTTCACTGTTTTTCATTGAGTGTTTGACTCTTGTACTCTCTCCACTTTTTCCTGCAATAGATGATTGCAGAGAATTTCTTACCCATCAAGAATCTGTCCCTCGCACCCTTCCGTTTGTTGACTTGAAAAGCCCTCTGCAAACACGAGAGTTTCGTTGTGCGCTCACTCTTCCTACCACTTTTTTTTCTTCGCGCTTTGCTCCATTTATTCGTGATCGTTTTGTGTCTATACGTTTGAACAATCACGATGTATCTTTTTCTTCAACGAATGCCATCTCTTTTCCTACAGCGTTCCTACGCCAAGGTAAAAATGATGCACGCTTTACCCTTGAACACGATGATGCTCATACAGTCATTGCATTTGGGATGAGCCCATCTCTTTGGTCTCTTTCTCGTCTTCCTCTTGCAATTTTTGCGCTTGCTGTCTTTCTTTCTGTTCTGTGGATATTTCGTAGAACATACACTGTTCCGTGTCTTTCGCTTCTTGCCATTGGTGGATTGCTTCGCATTTTACTCACGTATGCTAGTCCATACTATCTCCGTTCGTACGATTCATGGGGGCATGTGCAATATATTCTTTCTCTTCTCGAGCACCATGCTCTTCCTCTTGTAGGTAGTTCGTGGCAAGCACATCAACCACCGCTCTACTATCTTGCCACTCTTCCCATCGTCTTTCTTCAGTCTTTTTTCTTTTCACCAAGTGCATACCTTTCTCTTCTGACGCTGAATATTCAGCATCTTTCACTGTTCTTGTCACTTCTTTCTCTGTTTCTCTCGCTTGAGATTGTTCTTCTTTTTCCGTTCTCCACTCGCATCCGTACTTTTCTCTTTGCCTTTCTTGCGCTCTTTCCTGGTCATTTGTTCTTTACAACGCAGATCAATAATGATGTCCTTCTTTTTGTATTATCTTTGTATTGGCTTCTTCTATTGCTTCGCGCATCGCAGAAGAATGCCTTATCTCGTGTCTGGTGTTTTGAAATAGGATTGCTCGTTGCCTGTGCATTCCTCACGAAATCGAATGCTTTTCCTCTTCTTTTTCTGACATTCCTTTTTCTTTTCTACTACAGATCTTCGCTTCGCCAATTTTTCTCTTCGGCTTTTTTCTTTTCTCTTCCATCCTTTCTTCTCCTAGCACCATACTATCTTCTTCGCTTTTTGCGCGATCATTCTCTTGATATTGCGTACAATGCACCGTTTCAAGGATTGACGGTTTCGTTACACCCTCGCGTGAGTGAGGTGCTCTTTTTCAATCCTATTGCGCTTCTTCGCTTTCCATTTCAGGATACGATGGATGCTTCGAGTCGCTCAACGATGTTTTTTGAATCACTCATCAAAACTGCGCATTTTGGAACGACTTTTCCTCTTGATGCCAATGTTCTTCTGACGTTTTTTCTTGGCGTTCTTTGTTTTGGGTTGTTTGGCTTGTATCGATCGATCTTCTCTTCTCTTGGCCGTGAGTGGATTGTGATCTTTTGCACTTTTCTTCTTTCTGCTCTTGCGTTTCGTTTGCTTTATCCATACGCCAGTGCCCAACACTTTCGTTACATTCCTCTCATTCTTTTTCCTTGTGCCTATTTTCTTGGCGTTGCACTGCAAAAATGTGCACACTCACTTCTTCTACGCGCACTCTCTGAAACGCTTCTTGCTCTCTATCTTTTTAGTCTCAGCGCATACGTTGTATCCATCATTGTATCATCATAATTCTTCTTATCGATACAGGTTTGTCACACTCTGTCCGCTTTCAATATTGTGAATGACTTGTGCAAGGAGCGGAGCGATGCTTAAGACAGTCAGTCCATCAAACGCATCTTTTTCTATTGGCAGTGAGTCGGTGACAATGATTTCTTTGAACGCTGCTTTTTTGAGATTTTCAATGGCTTTTCCAGAAAAGATGGCGTGTGTGACTGCGGCAAAAACATCTGGGTTTGCTCCGCGTTTGAGGAGCGCCTCTTTTGCTGGAAGCATGGAACTTCCTGTGTCGATCATGTCGTCTACAATGATGCATGTGCGTCCATTGATGTCACCAATGACTTCTACAATTTCTGCTTGATGGTGTGCGCTTCTGTCTTTGTGCATGAGTGCTAAATCTGCACCAAGAAGATCTGCGAGCTTTTTCGCTCTCTTTGCTCCACCTGCATCGGGTGCAACAATCACTGGTCGATCAATGTTTTTTGATGCGATGTAGTGTGCGAGCAGGGATCGTGCTTCGAGTGAGTCGACAGGAATAGAGAAAAACCCTTGAATTTGAGGTGAGTGGAGATCGAGCGTAATGACATGATCGGCACCTGCTGTTTCAAGAAGATTTGCAACAAGTTTTGCAGAGATCGATTCGCGTGGTTCTGCAACACGATCTTGGCGTGCGTAGGGGAAGTGTGGCACAATGACGTGAACACTTTTTGCAAAACTGAGCTTTGCTGCTTGGCACATCAGAAACAGTTCCATCAAATCTTCATTTGGCGTCTTTCCGCCTGTTTGTAGTAAATACACACTTTTTCCTCGAATAGATTCATCAAATTTGACATATCGCTCTCCACAACTAAACGCTTTCAGTGTAATGCTTCCGAGTGAAAGATTGAGTTCTTTCGCAAGTGCCTGCGCAAGTTCTGGGTGTGAAGACCCACTAAAGAGATGCATCGCTTTTAGTATAGCATATTTGCTATACTTTGACTATGCAAATGCGCTTTTCGGAAATTCGTGGCACGCTGATTCTGGATGACTCTACTCAAGAAACAGTTGGTTTTATTGATCGACCACTCATCAATCCTGACACGGGCAGTATTGTTGGTTTTTTTGTGAAAACGTACATGTCTTTCTCTTCTCTCTTTCTGCAAACACAAGATATTATTTCATGGGGGACATCGGTGCATATTCGTTCTATTGATCGCATTGGCGAACCACATGACTTTGTTCGTTTTCAGTCGCTCTTTGAAGAGTCTCGTCCATTTCTCTTTCAGAATATTGTAACAAAAGAGACAGGGCGATCTCTTGGCATCTGTGCAGATATTCAATTTTCCACGCGTCACTACACCATTGAGTGGATTTTTCCTCGACGATGGTTTTTCTTTTTTGGCACACCACTTCCTGTATCTTCTATTCTTGAGGTGACGCACGATGCTATTCTTGTTCGATCTACTCTTCATCAGAAGAAAGAAGTACTACGCCATCTTGAAGAACTTCTTCCTTCGTCAGTAACCACTCTTTCGCCGGAGCTTCTTCCTGAATAGATCTTTCAAAAAACGCCTCAAGCGAGATGCTCGAAGCGTTTTTCTTAGAAAGGCAAAAGGTGATTATGAACCGAATGCGTTGTTGACAGAGACAACAATCACACGAGCGAAGAGAACAATGATAATACCAGCGATGACGTAGATGATGGTTGTTTTTGATTTGTCCTTCTCACCTTCATCGCCACCAGAGATGATGAGACGAATACCCGCAATAATGACATACACTACTGCGATAATGAGGATAAAATCCAACACTTGTTGGATGATTTTACCTACACCTGTTTTGATGTCAGTACTTGAAATAAGACCCGAAAAACCATCGTTCTGTCCTGGTTCAGTGAGCTTCGCAAATGTATTTGTGATGAACATTTGTGATGCAACAATTCCAGTTGAAATGGAAGAGAGAATTTTTTTCATAAAAGAAAAAGTGGGAAGATCGTGC
Organism: uncultured Candidatus Peribacteria bacterium; assembly: GCA_964554435.1. Taxonomy (GTDB): domain Bacteria; phylum Patescibacteriota; class Gracilibacteria; order Peribacterales; family Peribacteraceae; genus CAZKOO01. The sequence continues at coordinate 339 of CAZKOO010000028.1, read as the reverse complement.
ACTATTATCTACTGAGAAAATTGTGAATGCAAGGGGAAATGTTTGAGACAGTAGATGGTAGATTGTAGACAGTAGACTTCTTTTTCTATTCCTAACATTAGCCAAAAGCTCATTGCCAATAGCGCATGATGGCTTGTGGTCATTAGCAATTAGCTTACTGAGATCACCCTATTCGTTTTGCACAAACCCTGTTGCGATGATGAGGAATGCAGGGAGTGTGTACCACAAATCTTGATTGAAAATCATGACTTGCATGAGTGTGGAATGTTTGATGATGGGTGCAATGACGCTGTGTGCAACGAGCGTTGGATCTAAAATGCCACTGCCTGAGGCGTAGGT
>CAZKOO010000027.1:0-9444 GCA_964554435.1 uncultured Candidatus Peribacteria bacterium | reverse complement strand
ATTTTTGTTGATGATCTGCTGAAATACATCTTTTATACTCAAAGTATAGTTGACAAGTTTCCACAATAGTATTACTATGCTTTCCTTTGTGCCGATTTTTCCATCGACTGGCGTTTGCATGTGCTCTCTTGACCTCTCTCTGCGGAGGAGGACAAGCTGTGTCTGCTGCCATGCTTCCATCGGAAATTCCCCCTACCCCCCTTCATGAATGGCAAGCACATGGAAGTGATGTCTTCGTTGCAGATACAGAGAAGAATATTGGATACATTGTCAGTAGCGACGGTGAGTTTACCGTTTTTCCTATTGCCACAGGCCAAAAGCGCGTTGTCCGATACATCGGTCGTACGTACGATGCAACAACACCAATCAGTACATGGGTTATCAAAGAAAAAGAGATCAAGGGCGATCGCATTACTTTTGGAGATCGTGGCATTTTTTTACGTCTGTTTGATCAATCTCATCAAACAGAATCTCGCACGCCCTATGGCATTCACAGCCATCGCTCTATTACAAAAATGCTCAAACTTGACGATCGCTTTAAGAGCATGGGGTGTGTGCTTGTCTCAGATGAGGTATTGGATATTCTGATGTCGATCATGAAGCAATCGGAACAGGGAATGCCTGTTCTCACCACCTTTGGCTTCGGCGACATGCCCATCAGTGGGGAACACCTCAAAGAATGGGTGAGTGTACAATTGAAGCATTCACCACTTATTATATTATCCACATGAAAAAAAGAAGCTATACAAGATTGGCATTTTCTGAAGAATTAAATGTATTAGAATCTTGTTTTGCACGATTTCATGAAGATGCACGCGTACAACGTGCCTTATCAGACTATCATTATCTTACACATGATTTTTTGCAAGAATGTTCTTGCGCTGAATATCATCCACCTCATGCAGAGCATTCATTCACTGGTAGTACAAAACTCATAGATACTGCAACTGCACTCTATGCTGCTACTAATCAAACACAAAAAGACATTGCACGCAGGGGTCATTTTCAAGGAATGATTGCAACAAGTACCATGGCAGAAACACTTGGTCTATTGGTCAAAAATACCCATACTGAATTTCAAACGACACGAAGTATCGTTCAATCTATTCAATTTACAGAACCTCTCTTTGATAGCAAGCAAAGAATACGCCTATATGGATGTCTTATCGTCGAAGCAATTGAGCGAGTGACAAGTGGAAAATACACACTTGCGTACGATGGCAATACTCCCGTGATTACAAATGTGACTACAAAAATAGCGCATGGAATATTCTTGTTATTTAGAAGAAATATTATCGCTGGATCCATGCAGAAACCTGTGCGTCAATATTATTCTTATGGTCTGACTAATACACAACACTCAGAGGTATGGAATCATGAATACAATGCACGACAGGGACATGATTTTCGATGTCTTGAGATGTATGAATTTGGTCTTCAGCACGCTAAGCGTACTAGTGTTGTTAAGAAGCCATATGATACACATCTCATCGAGACAGAAGTTGCTGGTAAAAAACTGATTCAAGCTGGTCATCGGCCAACTTTTTTTACTCGTCAAGCAAGTATATTCAAAGGATATGGTCCAAAAAAAGATGGAGTAGATGGCGTTGATTGTAGTAAAGAAATGGCAATTGTATCTCAGCAAATAGAAAACAATATTGATTGTATTGCTGCTACACTCTTCCCACAGTATTATCCTGAATGCTATCAATAATTACAAAGCATATTTTGCTTTTCCTGTATTGACAATAAGTATTTTTACATGATGTGAAATAGATTCTTTCATCTGCAAAAATAGAGCTAAACCTGCTATACCAGATGGTTCAGAATCAATATTCTGATCGATTGCAATGCGTATTGCCTCATCAACATACTGCTCTTCTACAATCGATACTGTCGATTGCGAGCCACAAAAACCAGCATAGCGATAGAGCTGTATCCACTGTTCATCATAATGTAAAAAGGGAGAATGTGGTGAATACAATTTTGTTGCGATCTTTGAGTTTGGATTATTGGTTGTTGCTCCAAAGAAATGACACCGACGAAGTGTTTCGACATCACCCTGAAAACGAGGGTCATGATGATCGGTTGACACTTCTTTTTTCGTGATATTCAAAATGTTTTGAAAGAGATGTCCTGTTCCAAATGGTATGAAACAATAATCGGGAGATGCATTGATAATTTCGTAGCTAAGCCAGTCATAGAAGCGTGTTGTAGGGTCCAATGCCTCACTCGATGTAATGTCAAAACCATGTGGATTTTGTGTCAAATCCAATATCTCTCTCCAGTGTAGTGATTTTTTTGTCAGATCTGTAAAAAATAACTTGCACCCTAATTGTCGTAAAACATCGATCGTGACTTGATCAGTGAGATTGTCCATTAGCACATGTAAATCAGGTAAGGCATATTTTCGTAACTGTGTTTGAATGGCAATTGCAGCAGAGCCAGATGAGATAATCGACATTGCTGGTAGGCTACCCTGTATTTGTCTTCTTTCTTTTGCACGAAGAAAATCCCTATAGGTAACAATAATTTCCCATGCCATTCTATCTTTGTGTGTTCCAGTTGGATTTTTGCTTTCATCTTTTAGCCACACATTCAAAAATGGTGGAATGTGTATGTGATACGTTGGTGTTGCTGGAAATTTTGGATGATCGGGTGGAAATTCTGGTTTTGTCGGATCATTTTCTGATGCCACAATGATGGAATCAAGAATGGCCTTTTCTGTATTCGATAAACCCATCGAAGGAGTAGGATACTCTCATCGAAACAAAAGACAAGAAAGAGATATTTGATTTTTATATCTAGACTACCAAATAAAGACGAGCGAAGCGAGCGTAGTATAGTCTGGCCTGCCGGACGGAGACCCCGCGAATGCGGGGCGCAGTCTGGCGGAGAGGGAGGGAACAACTACGCCTCGCTCAGCACTTCGTGCTTCGCAAGGTCTTCGTTGTTTAAAATTCGAATTTTTAATATTGTTCTTCCAGAGCCAGTTTTAAAATATTTTTCCAAAGATCGAGCCTGATATTCAGTGGAAACAGCGATATATGACTCTAGAGAATACGGTGCATATGCCTTTGTTGACTCGCATTGTTTTGAATTGTGCTCAGCAATTCTTCTACGTAAATCATTCGTCGATCCAATATAAAGAAATTTTTTCTGATCACTTTTTAAAATATATACGTACCACATATATGTTAAATATAGTATACTTATGATTCTTTGTAATCAAGTCATCGTATATTATTCTATATGTAGTTTAAAAGACATAAAGACCGCAGACGCAAGACGTAGATGGCCTGCCTGTAAATATTGGACGTAGATGGCCTGCCGGACGGAGACGAGTGAAGTGAGCGTAGATGGCCTGCCGGACGGAGACGAGTGAAGTGAGCGTAGATGGCCTGCCGGACGGAGACCCCGCGAATGCGGGGCGCAGTCTGGCGGAGAGGGAGGGATTCGAACCCTCGAGGCTTTTAAGGGCCTGCCACGTTAGCAGTGTGGTGCCTTCAACCGCTCGGCCACCTCTCCAAACCGGAAAGAGTATACTCATACTTTCTCTCCTCGCATAGATCTTTTTTTCCGAGAAATATCAGCACTTGATGGGTGTATACTTTCTTCACTATGTCTCACAATGATTCTTTGATCATTTTTTACGTTCCTTGTGCATCAGCAAATGAAGCAAAAACAATTGCACAAGATCTTCTTCAAAAGCGCCTGATTGCGTGCGCTAATCTTGTACCAAGTACATCACTCTATCGTTGGAATGGTGAAATGAAGAAAGCATCGGAAACAATTTTGCTTTTGAAAGCAGGGAAAAAGAATGAACAAAAAATTTGCTCAATAATTGAAGAGATGTCATCGTACGAGTGTCCGTGCATTCTGCGCTTTACTCCAAGTGGAGTGAATGATGTGTTTTTGAAATGGGCGACAGAACAGTAGCATCTCACTTGTGACTCTAGCGCTTCTCTCCAATGCACCACAACTTGATACCCTCAAAGAATAGGAAGCCAAGGATAGTGAAGCCAATAATTTCTTCTGCGAGGAGAAGCGGAATTGATGAAACAGAGAACATGGCGCCGAGTGGCGTCACAAAGAACAGGCCTTGTAGCCCAAGAGCAACTGTAATTGCTGCAAGAAGCCATGGGTTTTTATGCAATGCCTGAAAAAACCATCCTCGACGCACGCGAGAAGAGAGTGCAAGGAACATCTGAAAAAGAATGGTGGTCATCATGGCAACACTGCGCGCAAGGGCGAGATCATTATTAAATTGTTTCAGAGCAAGGGTAAAGAGAATGAGCACTAAGCCTGCATTGAGGACGCCCGCAAGCAGGAGCAAGCCCCACTCCCCTTCGAACATACCAACGCCAACCTTACGTGGTGGACGAGACATCAGCGCGCGTTCAGCAGGCTCAACTGAGAGCGCAAGAGCAGGGAAGCTATCGGTAACGAGATTAATCCACAGAATTTGAATCGGAAGCAAAGGAAGTGGCAATCCAAGAAAAATAGACGCTGCAATAATGCACACCTCTCCAATATTACTTCGTAATAAAAAGAGGACAAATTTACAGATGTTGTCATAGATACGACGACCTTCTGCAATGGCATCCACAATAGAGGTATAGTTATCATCCGTCAGTACAATGGATGAAGCCTCGCGAGCAATATCAGTGCCATTCTTTCCCATGCCAATGCCCACGTTAGCACGCTTGAGTGCTGGCGCATCATTCACGCCATCTCCACTCATGGCAACAATACGTCCTTGGCTTTGAAAAGCCTCAAGAATGCGTACTTTGTGCACTGGTCGGACACGTGCAAACACCGACACAGTTTTCAGAGCATGGAGAAGATCTTCCTCATCCATAGTTTCTAACTCTTCGCCAATGATCACGCGTTCTGTGTGAATACCGACTTGCAGAGCAATGGCACGCGCAGTGAGTGGGTGATCTCCTGTAATCATAACGGTACGAATGCCAGCATGAAGCGCTCGCTCAATAGCATGTTTCACGCCAGCGCGTGGAGGATCGATCATCACTAGCAAGCCTAATAACACATACTTCTCTTCGCTGAGCGCAGTGCGTTCTGCAAACGCAAGTACACGCATGCCTTGCTCTGAAAACTGCTGTGCTTTTGCGAGCATTTGTTCGCTCGCACTCTTATCGATGAAACGCGCCACGCTCTCTGGCGCTCCTTTCATATACCATACTTTCCCCTCCGTGCGCTCATGGGATGTCACCATATATTTTTCCTCAGAGGAAAACGGCACTTCTTCTTCGGCAATGGAAAGTCTTTCAATGTTCCGTAGATTGTATTGTAGCAATGCAACTTCCGTTGGGTCACCAATGTCGGGAAGAACAGCATGATTACACGAAAGTGCGCTCTGAATCAATCGTTCATACGATGAACCCTCTGGTTGCCACGCCTCGACCACAGTCATCTTATTTTGTGTAATGGTTCCTGTTTTATCGGCACAGATGATGGACACACTACCCAGCGTTTCAATGGCATCGAGCTTGCGAACAAGCGCGTGCTTTTCTGTCATGCGACGCACGCCAAATGCAAGGCAGAGGGTAACAATTGCAGGGAGGCCTTCTGGCACTGCGGCCACTGCAAGGCTCACCACTGTAAAGAAGAGCTCATTGACTCCAATGCCACGCATAAGTCCAATTGCAAAAATGATGGCACAAAGCGCAAGGACGATGATGCCAATGCGACCTCCAGTTTTTTTAAGCTCAATTGTAAGTGGTGTTTCTGGCACTTCTGTTTCAGCAACCATTTGTGTAATTTTTCCAATCTCAGTGTGAATGCCTATTGCGATCACAGCACATTCGCCTGAGCCGCGTGTGATCAGTGTCCCCGCATAGACCATACCACGACTGAATGAATCATTGTGCGCAATAGTCTCTTCTACCACTTTCTGAACAGGGAGCGACTCACCAGTAAGCGACGCTTCATCTGCTTCGAGCTGAGACGATGCAATAACTCGTGCATCGGCACTCACTCTATCCCCTGCCTCAAGGAGCATGATGTCTCCTGGCACAAGATCTTCTGCAGGGATGATGCTCACCGTGCCACTGCGCCTCACTTTGACCTGTGGTGCAGAAAGAGACTTCAGAAGTGCAATCGCATTCTCTGCGCGCCACTCTTGCACAAACCCTAGCACAGCATTGATGAGTACAATCGCAAGAATGACACCAGCATCAATCATCTCCTCTGTATGAAACACTCCTTCTTGTAGGTATGGCACAAGAATAGATACCGCTGCTGCAATCAACAAGATATACACCATGATGTCATTGAACTGGCGAAAAAACGCTTTGATGATTGACTTTTTTGCAGATGGAATGCTATTTCGACCATACTGCACGCGTCTTGCATTGACTTCGTGTATGGTGAGGCCATGGGCACGAGTGTGAAGCGCAAGAAGAATTGCATCGCGTGAGGAAATATTGGAAGACATACATGTATGATAACAGATTTTTTTTCGACAATAACGATCGTATTCTTGCAAGTGATGTGTATTCAAATGTGACGCCATGCATTGTTCTTCGGTAGCAAGCGTTCCGCCTGCAGTGATTCAGTCTCTATGGATGTTCAATCGATCATCAACATAGACGATTGCGCTTTTACAAATTTTCACGTAGAATTTTTTCGGTGGAGAGGTGGCCGAGTGGTCTATGGCAACAGTCTTGAAAACTGTCAACTCCGCAAGGGGTTCGAGAGTTCGAATCTCTCCCTCTCCGCCATTTTTTGTTCTTCGCTACGCTGAGAGCTAGGGATCGTGCATCAAAATTTATTCATTATGTTTTATACAATATACGACACAGCAGATGGTGAAAGACTTTGTTCTACTTATTTATTTGCAAAAAAAACAATTCGAAATTTCATTCAATCCTATGTGAAGGATGCAAAAATAATTAAGGAAGACACTGAAAATTTGTTACTCAATCAGTATTTCGTTTATGATAATGGTTTTGATATATTTTCAAAAAAATGTCAAAATATAATTGTAAAAGCCGAAAAAATTACTAATGAAATGATTAAAAACTTTAATCAAATTCAGCAAATAATACCACTTGCCACTACAGGAAATCCAAATATTGTTGTTAGCAAAATAAAAAGCTCTCGCCTTACGAAAGTATTACCACTTACTGATTCAATTAGTTTAATTTCAATTGAAAGACATCCTAATAGACAAATATTATCGCATGGAACTCAATATTGGATATATAATAGTAATGTTCAGAATAAAACTTTGAGATTGGTGTCAGGATTGGATTTCAATAATAATTTGGAAATTATAGTATCCACTGAATTAAAAAATTCATTTTATAATCAAATTAATTCCAAATATTCTTCTAGAGCTTCTGAAAAATTCAAGCAGTACATTCAACCACAGCGTATTATTCATAAATTGATTCCAAAATATATTGATGATTTTTGTATGGAGCATTATAATTTAAGGCCTAACGAGTTAATTCAATCATTAAAATTGGAAAATTATATACCGATCAACAAAACAAAACCAAGCATCATAATTGATCAAGCTATACTAGTAACATCAGAAATGCAATTGCCAAAAGACATTCCTATTATTTATGGAAAATAAGTTTAAGATTTTACATCATCTTCCTGTTATTTCTGGTTCTGCACGCGGACGAACGCTTGGCATTCCAACGCTCAACATCGATACTGCACACATTCCACGCGATCTTCCAGAGGGTGTGTATGCAGGACGTGTGACAATTGATCATACACAGTATGCTGCGGTGATGCACTATGGCTCTCGACCTGTGTTTCGCGACACACTTTCGTTTGAAATTCATCTGCTCGATACTCTGCTCGAAGTCGCACCAACAGAATGTGATGTTTCGCTCGTTGCCTTTTTGCGACCAACACAATCGTTCTCGTCATCAGAAGAGTTACTCCTTGCCATCAACCGTGATATTGATGTAACTCGTGCTATACTTGCGTCACAATGATACGCACTCTTTTGAAACGGCTGTTCCCTGAAACACATCCGTTGAGATTATGGTACCATCGTCAGAAAGCATTGGTCGCAGCGCTGTGGTATGGCTTTCCGGCACTCAAGCTCACTGTCATCGGCATCACAGGAACGGACGGCAAAACAACAACAGTTGGGATGATTGCACATACACTCAATGAATGTGGCGTCAAAACAGGCGCGCTCTCAACGGCGTTCTTTCAAATTGGAAAAGACATCACATGGAATGCGACACAGAAAACATCTCCTTCACCGTTTACCACTCAACGATTTTTGCGAGATTGTGTGAAGAGTGGATGCACTCACGTCGTCCTTGAATGTTCATCTCATGGCTTACTACAGGGACGAATGGACTATACGTTCCCCCTTATTGCAGGCATCACAAACATCTCCGAAGAACATCTTGACTATCACGGGACAATGGAAGCATACATTGCAGCGAAGGCGCTTCTCTTCCAAAAATTGAAACAGCCTTTACAAAAACGATATGGCACTGCGGTGCTACACTATGATGATCGCTCCTATCAAACCCTCTCCTCATCGCTCTCGCCATGTCCTACCATAATCTACAATGCGACGAAAAAAGATTGCGATGATCGTTTTGGGCCACCGATGAATCTCTGGCTTGATGATGTATCGGTCACACACGATGGTGCGCAAGCAACCATCTTTTGGGGATCAATCTCTCCTTCTATGTTGACTTCTTCATCTCTGGAGTTACACATTCCTGGTCTTTTTAATCTTGAAAATGCACTCTGTGCCATCGCATGCATCAAAGCTCTTCCAGAGCCACTAGAGATGAACGCCATTCTTCAGGCACTTGCATCTTTTCGTGGTGTTCCTGGGCGCATGGAGAAGATCGATGCAGGACAAGATTGTCGTGTCTACATTGACTTTACGGTCACTCCTGCATCGTACCGTTCTACTCTTACTACGCTTCGTTCGATGCTTCACAATGATGGTCGTCTGCTTGTGCTTGCAGGAAGTTGTGGCGATCGCATGAAAGAGAAGCGCCCTATGGTGGGAAGCATTCTTTCCGAACTTGCCGACATCAGCATCATCACCAATGAAGATCCATACACGGAAAATCCTGAAACAATTATTGACGATGTTCTGTCTGGTTTTTTGCAGGATATTCCACGCTTTTCTCAAGAAAGCATTGATGATATTCCTTCTCATATGAACAAATTTTGTGTTCGTATTTCAGATCGATTGAAAGCCATAAAATTTATGATCAAACTTGCAAAAAAAGATGACATTCTCCTCTTTGCAGGAAAAGGATCTGACACAACCATGATGCTTGCAACTGGACAAATTCCGTGGAATGAAAGAGAGATTGTGAGAAAAGTGATATCAGAGCGGCTTTTCTAGCCGCGACTGGCTTGTAGCTAGTAGCAGTTGGCAATTAGCTTTTGGCGTAGTAAATAGTTGATAGTTGTTAG
>CAZKOO010000026.1:0-9463 GCA_964554435.1 uncultured Candidatus Peribacteria bacterium | reverse complement strand
CGGAGGGGAAACACCCGTCCCCATTCCGAACACGGCAGTTAAGCCCTCCCGCGCCGATGGTAGTGATCCGAACGGTTCGCAAGAGTAGGTCGGTGCCAGGACAAAGTACTGATTTTTATGTGGAGGAAAAAATAAACTATCGCTATACTCTTTGTATGCTTCTTCGTCTTCAGAAAATTCTATCGGAACAAGGAGTGTGCTCTCGGCGGAAGGCAGAGGAGTATCTTGAAGCAGGGCTTGTAAAAGTAAACGGGATAGCCGTCAAAATTGGCGATAAGGCGGACCCTGAAGTGGACAAGATAGAAGTAGATGGAAAAGTGCTCAAAGATCGTGCAGAGATGCTGTATTACGTCATGAATAAGCCCACCGGAGTGGAGACGACGAATGTGGATCGAAGCACACTCACGCAAGATGATGATGCTTCTTTGACGTATGAAAGAAAACAACCCCCCTATGCCAAGGCTTCGGGGGGCAAGGGAAATCTAAGAAACCAAGGAGGAAATGACTACCAACTACCAACTACCAACTACCAACTAACTGTCCGTGACATCCTTCCAAGGCATCTCCAAGGAAAAGTTTTCCCTGTAGGGCGTCTTGATAAAGATTCGTCTGGTCTTTTGTTATTTACCAATGATGGAGTGCTTGCGTACCGACTCACCCATCCAAAGTTTCATCATGAGAAGGAGTATGAAGTAGTTGTTGATCGGACAATTGATCAATTAACCTGTAAGAAAATAGAGAAAGGATTTGAGATGGATGGATCTCAAACGAAACCATTAGAATGTAGAAAAGTGGCTACAAATAGGGCTCGGATTGTTTTGACAGAAGGAAAGAATCGGCAAATTCGTCGCATGTTTCAGTATGTTGGATACACTGTTCATTCTCTCAAAAGAATCCGTATTATGAACCTCCTTCTTGATGAAAAAAAATTAGAGAAGGGAATGGTTCGAGCCCTAGAGAAAAAGGAAAAGATGGACTTACTGGCATCGGTTATGCTATAATACCACGATGATTTGAAAGAGGAAATCAAGGGAATCAAAGAAAACAATGAAACCAAGGAGAAAATGTACTACAAACTACTTACTATCAACTAACAACTACCCACTAATAACTCCCATGAATATCTCTCTCATCTCCCACGGTGCTGCTCGCGAAGTGACTGGAACATGTCACGAGCTTCGCATTGGAGAAAAATCCATCCTCCTAGATTGCGGCTTATTTCAAGGAAAACGTGAGGAAAGCATGGAGAAAAACAAGGAGCTGACGTTTGCGCCACAGTCCATTGATGCCATGATTCTGTCTCATGGACACATGGATCATGCAGGGCGTATTCCTTTACTCTATAAAAATGGCCTCGCAGCACCAATTTTTTGCACTCCAGCAACGAAAGATTTAAGTGAAGTGATGCTTCTTGATAGCGCATTTATTCAAGAAAAAGACGAGGAATTTATGAAGAAGCATTACCCTGAAAAGATGATTGACAGTGGTGGCCCACTCTACACTCAGAAGGATGCTCTGGAGTGTATGAGTCTTTTTGTGACGCGCGAATATCATCAGCCATTTGAGGTCATTCCAGGAGTGCGGTGTGAATTTTTTGATGCAGGACATATCTTAGGTTCTGCAATGATGGTCTTGAGTATTGATCGTGAGGGAAAAGAGCCTCTTCACATTGGCTTTAGTGGCGATATTGGCCGCAATACACTACCGATCATTCGCGATCCTGAAACAATGCCACAGGTTGATCATCTGATTTGCGAAAGTACGTATGGTAATCGCGCGCATGAAGACATTACGACTGCGCGAGGAACGCTGCGTGATATCATCATTGAGACCGCTAACAAAGGTGGAAAGGTGCTCATTCCAGCGTTTTCTCTCGAGCGCACACAGGAAATTGTGTATGACCTTCATGTGCTGTGGGATGCAAAGGAAATTCCAGCAGTACCGATTATCATCGATTCGCCACTTTCATCAAAAGTAACAGCAATTTTTGGAAAGTACACCAATCTTTTTGATGAGGAGATGTTGACAAAATTCATTCAAAAATCGCACGATCCATTCCATTTCTCTCTCGTCAATTACACTGAGTCTCTTGAAGATAGTAAGGCACTCAATGGCAGACCAGGGCCATTTATCCTCATGGCAAGCTCTGGCATGTGTGAGGCAGGTCGCATTCGACATCATCTGAAAAATGAATTGTCCGATCACAGGAATACGGTGGTTGCAGTGGGCTTCATGGCGGACAATACGCTTGGCCGACGCCTCCTTGACCCTGAAGTCACTGAAGTGCAAATTTTTGGTGAAAAAGTTCGCAAAAAAGCGAATATTGTGTACATCAATGCCTATTCAGGACATGCAGATAAGAATGATCTTGATGCATTCATTCATCACCAAAAAGCTCTGAAGAATCTCTATCTTGTCCACGGAGAAGAAGAGGGGATGTTTGCTCTCGCGGAGAGAGCATCAACTGCACTGAAGCATTGTGCTATCACCATGCCAGAGCGGGGAGTGGAATACAAGATAGAAGAGTAGTCTAGCATTCAAAATAACAGCGTATTAATACGCTACAACAGATGAGTATATTCTATTTGACATGCAATATGATTGCGCTAGTATAATGATACTGTGATGCACCGAAGTTCATCCATTATTGCTACAATTATTATTCGACGCTCTGGCGCCGAGTCTTGACGTAGTAGTAATAATTTACTCTCTCTGTCATCTCAAGGCGCCGAAAGGCGTCTTTTTTTTATTTTCTTACAATATATTGTATGTTTTTAGGCCACAATAATATTCGATTCAATTCCTTGCATGATGTCGATATAGCACATAGGCATTGTGATAGTTGGTTTGCATTGCAAATTCCAAATGTAATAGCATGGGCTCGTCAAGCGGTAGGTGATTTTATGATCCAACATCCTGGGATAGAGATAAGAAAGATCCATTGCGAAGGTCCAACAAAGCATGGAGCATGCGATGCATCAAAGGCTTTTTCTGATGCGGTAGTACACGTAGATATTGAATATGGATATTCTTATTGTGATACACAAGGAGCTAGAAAGTTTACCATGAATGTCCCCCTTTCTGGTGAAAGGTATTTTTGGTATGGCAATCAAGAGCTAGGGGTCCATGCATTGCGATGGGCAATATATTGTTCGATGCAATCCATTGATGCCGCATCAGTAGTAGATAGAGGCTCGATTCAAGAATATCCAAACCATGATCCTCTTACACCCCCATCTCCTCACTCACCCCTTTCATTGCCTCAAGCGTGATACTGATCATCTCATCAAGAGAAATATTCAGTAAAGTTTCACACTCGAGAATTTGTGTGCGGTCGACTTGCGCAGCGAAGCCCTTGTCCTTGAGCTTTTTCTTCACAGAGGATACCTCAACATCGGCAATCTTCTTACTTGGTCGAACGTAGGTCACCGCAATGATAAACCCTGTGAGTTCATCCACGCAGTAGAGGCACTTACGAAGCATGGTATCAAGTGGATAATCTGCGCCATAGAGATGAGCATAGTGCGCACGGATGTCACCAAGGAGTTCCGCGGGTGCATCGATGGCGTTAAGCATGTCTTCCAATGTCTTTCCACAGTGTGCCTGCGCATCTTTTTGAAGATGATCCCAATCCAAATCATGAAGCATACCAGCAACGCGCCATGTCTGTGGATCTCCTCCAAATTTCTTTGCAAGTGCTTCCATGGCAGCTCCAGTTGCAATCAAGTGCGCCTTCGTTTGATCGGCGTGTTTTTCAAGAAGTAGATGCGCTTGTGGTAGAAGATGTCCGTACTCAACGTGCTGAAGGAGATGTGAGGAAGGAGAGGGAAGTTCAGGTGAGTGAGTAGTTGATAGTTGGTAGTGGGTAGATTCCCCCCTCACTTCGGGGAGGGGGTTAGGGGGAGGGCAATTCCTAGGCTTCATAATTGGAAACAGCACACTGTCGCGCAAGTTTTCTTGCCCTGTCAGAAGAGTGACCATGCGATCAATGCCCATTCCCAGACCAGAGCACGGAGGACATCCGTAGGACAGTGCTTCCACAAATTCATCATCTTTCGCATGTGCATCAGCGTCTCCCCCTTCTTTCGCTTGCGATTGCTGTTCGAATCGTTCGGCTTGATCGATAGGATCCACAAGCTCACTATAGGCATTTACCACTTCCCATCCTGCAACGACCAGCTGGAAGCGATCGGTCACCAGCGGATTCTCATCATTCTTGCGCGCAAGAGGGGAGAGATCGAGTGGTTGTTTCATGATGAATGTTGGTGTCGTGATCTTTGGACGGCTCACTTTTTTGTAGAGTTGATCGATGAGATTCCCTCGTCCAAGAGCCGAAATATCCATCTCAATCGTAATGCCACGCTTGAAGATTTCTGCGCGCAGAGCGTCCGCAGTGAGGAAAAGATCGTAATCGATCCCTGAGTCTTTCAAGATCACTTCCCTCAGTGTCATCTTTGGCCACTCACCACTGAAATCAACTTCACAAGGGTTGCCATCGCGATCAACAATGGTTGCAATGGTTGTACCGCGAGTTTTCATCAGAATAGAACTGAGCATTTGTTCTGTAAAACGCATGTTATCCTCATAATCCCAGTATGATGCGTAGTGCTCCACCATCGTAAATTCTTGCAAATGACTAGGGTCCATCCCTTCATTACGGAAGACAGGACCAAGCGCAAACGTTCGGTCAAACCCTCCTACTAAGCATTCCTTTTGATGTGTTTCGAGGGCAATGCGGAGGTAGACATCAATATCGAGTGCGTTGTGATGTGTGGTAAAAGGGCTTGCAAGTGCGCCAGAAGCAGAGTTTACAAGGACGGGGACTTCCACTTCAGTAAACGCATGTCCCCAGTAAAATTCACGCAGAGCACGGATGAACGCTGAGCGGAATTGAAATCTCTCAAAGCTTTCGCGGTTGCTCATGGTGTCCAAATATCTCTGACGCGCAAGCGTCTCGTGGTCGCTCACTCCATGCCATTTTTCAGGAGGGCTTTTAAGTGCCTTCGTAAGCATCTTCCAGCTTTGTACAAGCACAGTTGGCTCCCCCTTTTGCGTTGTAAATCGCTCGCCTTCAATGCCAATAAAATCTCCAAGATCAATCAATTTTTGCAGAAGTTTATATTCTTCAGTGCCAAGGACTTCATCCTTAAAGGCAATCTGTAGTCGACCAGTGTGATCTTGTAGTGTTGCAAATGTCAGCTTCCCCATCTCACGAAACAGTACAACGCGCCCACAGATGGTGACGTTTACGCCATCGGCAAGTGTGCTTGCGTCCTTCAGAGTTGCGCTTCTTTTGAAATTGGCAGCATACGGTTGCCTACCAAGAGAGCGAATTTTCTGAAGTTTTTCAATGCGGATGGGGTCCATGGGAAAAGAAAGTGGAGGAAGATACTTCCAGTGTAGCAAAAACAGAAAAATGATCTAGTCTTTACAAGGTATTTTTGGTATAATGATTTGATATGCCTACAAATACTAATACATCAACAGAAACACCTGAAGCAGAATCTGCTACAGGTGCACGCGGAGAACTAAAAGATGCATTACAAAAAGCAATTGATGAAAAATTAGCAGAGAAAAGAAAGCCTGATGGCACAATTTCTCATGAAGATCGTATTGAGGCGCGAAAAGAAGCGCGTGAAGCACTTCGTCGTGATATTGAAGCACATCATCAATTACCTGCCGAAGATCCAACAAAAATTCTTTCAGAAGCAGAGAAAGCAGAACGGAGCAAGGCGCAAGCAGAGGCAAAAGCAAAGATGAAAGCAGAGTTTGATGTAATTGGCATTAACGAGAGGGATTCAACTTTTGATACAGTAAAAGATCACGCTGCAGCAACAACGGAAACGCTTTTTTCAGAGAATCTGTCAGAAGGTCAGAAGGTTGCAGTGACTGCAGGTCTTGCAGGAGTTGCAACAGTTGGTGTTGGCGCATTGCTTTGGAAGTGGTGGAATAGTGGAAAAGAGAGAGTACATACTGCGGTGGACGCAGGACAGCAAGCAGCTGCAAAGTCAGAGGGAGGATTGTTCAAGAAAATCATGATTGGTGCAGGAGTAGGTCTTGGTCTTTTTTTTGGTATCCCAAAATTGGATCAATTCTTCCATCAATTTGATTGGTATAAAAATTTACGACAGAGAGCAAAAGATGCAATTACAGAAAAAAAAGATGCAATAAAAGAAAAAGTGAAAGATAAGGTGGAAAATGCAAAACAGAAAGTGGAGGATGCGAAAAATTCAGAGGCAGGGAAAGAGGTAAAAGAAGGGGTAGAAAAAATTGTGATTCATGATGCACCTTCAGTATTACTTCAGTGGTTTGGCGATGAAGCTGAAGAAATTGGATTTACCGATATTTATGATTCAAAAACTGAACAAGCACTTTCTCATGTTTTAGGGAAAATAGTAGAAAAAGATGAAAAACTTGGAACATTATTAACAAAAAATAATCAAGAAGAATATACCGTGTATTACAACCATTTATTTGGCACAGAGCAGGTATCAGATGATATTCGCAAAAGTCGAATAAAGAGTATTCGTTTTTTACAAAAAGTAATACAAGAAACTTCAAGTAGTCAGTTACAAGAATCTTTAACTATTCTTCATGAGCAATACCCAGAAAAATGGCCTGAAAATCTAGAAGAATTATCAATAAAAAATTATATTCATCTTATTTATATAATGAAACTGCAAGATGTTTCACTTTTTACAAAAGGGCATCTTGAAGGTTTTATGCAGGTATTAAAGGGTGGTAATGCAAAGGATCTTCTAGGAACATTTATCAATGAATCAAAAGAGGTAGCAAAAGATCTTGGTGAGTATGAATGGGCAGTGCTTACAAAAGATTATCCAAATCGGAAAAATTTACAAAAGAAGGAAGTATTGAAAGGATTCTGTGATAGACAACTTTTGCTTTCAGGTAGCTTTGCAGATAAAGAAAAAATGAATGAATATGACAAAGAATTCTTAGAACAACAACGTGAAAAAATGAAGCAAAAATTATGTAGAGAGTCCCTATCACCAGATATAGAAGAATTATGTCTGAATGATCCTCAAATTATTGCAGCATTACAATCTCGAAAAGAGTATATTAGTTTTAGCGAAGCCATGAGACTTTCTATTGCCTTAGAACAAGGGAATTCTCTTGCCGGGATGGCAGCCATTCTAAATATCATTAGTAGTTGTTCCCCCGATGTATTTAGCGTTGTATCTTTCCGTTATGCTCAGTGGATGGGCAGTAATATTCTTTCTGTATTACTCAGTGATGCAAAAAGTTTAATGAGCGGTGGAGTAAATTTTGACGATGATAGTATTCCACCAAATCTTAGACGTATTGCAAAATTGATTCGACGTCGTACATACCATGAAGCAATGGTTACTTTAGAAAGCACAGGTGTAGTTGGAAAGGAACTTGCATCTAATAAATATGTATACGTAGGAGGAGGAATAGCAGGTGCAGCATATACAGGATCATTATATTGGTGGATTAATCGCAATGGAGATTTTTCAGCGGTAGGCAATAGGGCTGGTGGATGGGGAAGAGGAGCGACAAAAACCACATTACACTATGGACTTGGCATACTTTCTGATTACCATCATACTGTTGGAGTATCAAGTGGAGATTTAACACAGAATATTGATGAATTAATGAATCTTGTAATGAAAGATATAAATGGTGGTAAGATAAAAAATCTGTTAGATGATTTTATTCATTTAGAACAAACAGAGAAAGATTGGGAAAAATTAATAAAAAGAGTTAGAATTATACTGAAAAATGATAATCATGATATTTTAACAAAATTAAAGGAGATTAAAAATGTACACGCTAAAGGATTTAAGCACTATTCTCAATGGTTTGGATCTAGACTGTGGCAGAATACAAGAAATATTCTGAATACAGATCCTAAATATGCTCGTACTCGTAATATTAGTAGATTGGAAAAGATTTTTAATCCAGATCCAAATGAATTGAGAAGTGTAAATAGTCCTTATAAGAATCTTACTGCCAATCAAAGGAAGGGTATTAGTGATTTACTAAAAAATTCAGATTTAGATAATGCGGAATTACATTTTCTGAAAGATAGCAAAAAAGCACAAAAAGTATTTCTTGAAATTGTTGATACGACTGATAATGCTACAAAGGCACTGAAAATGAAAGAATTAAAAAGTGTTTTGCAATCCGCTGCAAAAATAAGTGCAGTATTAAAAGGAGTTGGAGTAATTGGTGATATTTTTGATATTGCAAACCAAATGCATCAGAATGCTCTTCTTGCAGAAGAGCGTAAAACAGCTTCTCCAGAGCGAAGAATGGCAATTGACCAGAAGTTACAAGAAGCATGGAAGAGATATGCTGTGAATGGTGGTGTTCTTGGAGCAACTGCGATTGAAACAGCAATAGCCTATAAAATGGGTCTCGGTGTCATGGGGTCTCTTGGTTATAGCAGTGCAGCACTTGGCCCAGGAATGATTGTTATTGGAGGAATGTTGATAATGACAGATAGCGCAAATGAAATGGCACTTTCTATGAGTCGTGAATATCGTGATTATTATCAGAAAAGCGAACAGGAATTATTAGCATTGCTCGATGATCATCCAAATCGGTCAACATGGTCTCAGTGGTGGAATAAAGATTTTTCAATGTCCGAGGATTCATTCAAAAGCGGAAATGAAACTCATCGCTCTGAGATTTTCCGGGCATATATTGCAAAAAATTTAAATATTCAACAGTGGCCAGGGGAAAGTGTGGAAGATTTTACTCGACGTCACAGTGAAATTGTCTCAGCTACCATCCTTTCCCTCTCCCGTCAAAAAAGCCCAGATGGTAAATTTATCAATCTCTCTCCCGATATTTTGCGTGATGCAAAATTGGATGGTGAACTTACTACTTTGAGCCAGAGACTCATTCAAGAAGAGGAGAGTGATGAACTAACTACAGAGGAGAAGGCGTTTGTGATGGTGAGGGGTACTGATGGAAAAGAACGCAAAGTATTTCTTTCACAGTATGCCAATATTGTGGATGCTGAGGATGGAAAAACAAGTACATATGAAGGTGTTGCACAGCCATTCACACGCAAGGATGTGCGAAATGCTTTCCAAAATAATCGTGAAAAAATAAACATGAAACAACTATTTGACATTGCAAAAGAGTCAAAAATGTCAACAGAACAATTGCAAAAAATTATGACAGCAAAAGCACTTGGAGAATGTACTGACGACATTCATTTCCTCTCCCATGCATTCATGTCTTTTGACTATAGTGGCCTCTTTGGATGGGATGAAGAAATGAAGAATGCATGCTTGAATCTTGCGGAAAGGAAAATTGCAACCATTATTCTGGGCGAAGTACAGGCATATTGCGATGATCGTACAGAAGAAAATTTTGTTGATCTTTATCAAGAGACACTGAAAAGTATTCGTAATCGAATGAAACAAGTGAGTCCAGAATCTTTGAATGAGGAGTTGAATCAATTGAA
>CAZKOO010000025.1:0-11025 GCA_964554435.1 uncultured Candidatus Peribacteria bacterium | reverse complement strand
AATCCGATGAGGAAGGGAAAAATGAAGAGCTATTTGTAGTATACACGATTTTCATTAATCTTCCAGAGTTTTCTTTTAAAGATTTTGCTTTCTACTCGCAGCAACAATGTTCGATGATTTCTCCTCGATTTTTTGTTCCATTCATTGAAAACGGTAGTACTTCTTTTTTGAGGATGCAACACTGTATTCATTCATCATCCTTTGATCGTTTTCATTGATTTTCTTTTCAAAAAACCCCCGAATTTCTTCGAGGGTTTCAGTTTTTTTGGATAGTGATGACTACTTTGCGAGATTCAATTTTCCAACGATCTCTTCATATCCTTTTTCATCGTTCATCTTCAGGTAGGAAAGGAGCTTGCGACGACGTGCAACTTTTGCAAGGAGGCCACGACGAGCAGAGTTGTCTTTCTTGTGCTCTTTTAGGTGACCAGTAATTTCAGTCACTTCTGTTGTGAGAATACCAATTTGCACTTGTGGAGAACCTGTATCTTTCTCGTGTGTGCGGAACTTTGTAATGAGTTTCTTCTTGAGTGTTTTCTTGAGTGCCATAGTAGAAATGGGGGAAAAGAAATGAACTGGCGCATGAAGATCATGCTTCGGACCTCTCTCAAAGCCCTACTAAAAGCTAGGTGAGAAGAACGATAGTAGAGCTATTATATTCATCTCCTTTTTTTTGTCAAATAGAAAGGGTGGACAAGTGTTCACCTTCTTAGTATGATCTTGCTATGTCTTCTCTGTTTCCCTTTCTCCTCTTTTTCCTTGGTTTTGGCTTCGGCGCAAGCGTTGTGTACTTTTTCCTTTCTCGCACTTCTGGGATCAGCGAAGCGAGCGCAGAAAGCATTGCAGCCCGTATTGCCATGAAGCAGACCGATCAACTTCTGCGTCTTGCTGAAGAGAAATTGGGCGATAAAAAAGAGGCGATTGATGGAACCCTTAAAGGGATGAAAACAGATATGAAAGATGAGTTACTTCGCGTGGAGACACTCCTTAAATCTCTTGGAGATACGCATGCGAAATCTACCGAGCGCATCGACACCCGTTTAGAACACGCTGCGCGAACCATCAAAGATTTGAATGACACAACAACGGGACTCAAAAGTGCGCTCGCAGGAAATGGAAGTCGTGGACAGTGGGGTGAGCGCATGGCAGAGGATGTTTTGCGCCTTGCAGGCTTTCTTGAGGGCATCAATTTCATCAAGCAAAAGAAATTGGAATCTTCTGGATCGAAGCCCGATTTTACATTTCTTCTTCCTCAAAATCTTACGCTCAATATGGATGTAAAATTTCCATTTAGCAACTATCAACTCTTTCTCTCTGCAACGAGTGATACGGAAAAAGAGACTGCAAAGAAACAATTTTTACGAGATGTAAAACTACGCATTAAAGAAGTACAAACACGTGACTACATCAATCCTGAAGCACACACTGTCGATTATGTGTTGCTCTTTGTTCCGAATGAACAAATTTTCTCTTTCATCAATGAGTCCGATCATACCATCATTGATGAGGCGATTGCTGCGCGTACTATTCTCTGTTCTCCACTGAGCCTGTACGCCATTCTCGCTGTCATCCGTCAGTCGATCGATAATTTTAACGTTGAACAGAAGTCAGGAGAAATCATGTCACTCTTTGGTTCTTTCCGTCAGCAGTGGGAAAAGTTTAAAGAACAAATGGAGATGGTGTCGAAGCGTTTTGAGTCGGTCCGAACAGGGTATGAAGAATTGATGGGTGCGCGTGCTCGTCAACTCGATAAGCCTCTTGCGCGCATCGATGAGCTACGAGAACAAAAGGGGATTGCTCTTCCCTCTGCTGAGAAGCTCCCTCTCCTCGATCAGCCCATCATTCATCAAAATAACTAGTGTATTTTTCTGTGTTTTCCCCTAGGATGATGATCCTTCTTTTTGTATGTCTTTTGATGCTCTCACTACTGGCTTAAATCCTGAACAATTGCGCGCTGCAACGTTTGTCGATGGCCCACTTCTCATTCTCGCTGGTGCTGGCTCCGGTAAGACAAAAACCATTACTCATCGCATTGCATACCTCCTCTCAAAAGGTGTTCCTGCATGGAACATTCTGGCGGTGACGTTTACGAATAAAGCAGCAGGGGAGCTCAAGGAACGTATTGCTCGCATGTTGCATCTCTCCGATGGTTCTGAAGCGTCACCCTCTTCCTTACCTGTTTCTGGTACGTTTCACTCACTGTGCATGCGCATTCTCAGACGTGACAGTGAAGCAATCGGTCGGGAGCGATCATTCGTTATCTACGATACAGATGATCAGCTCAAAGCGATGGATACTGCACTCAAGGCACTCTCTATTGCCCCAGAAGAACTGAAGCCGCGTACTGCACTTTCTCAAGTGAGCATATGGAAGAGTGAGGCGATTAGTCCTTCAGAAGCTCGCACGCAGGCGTCGTCCTATGCCCTTGCTCGCATGGTCGATATTTACACTCGTTACCAAGATATCTTGCGTCAGGCGAATGCCATGGATTTTGATGATCTTCTCATCGAAACACTTCGTCTTTTTCGTGAGCGTCCAGAGGTTCTTGCTCGGTATCAGAATACATGGAAGTACATTCACGTGGATGAGTATCAAGATACAAACCGCGTGCAATATTTGCTTATAAGTCTTCTCGCAGAGGCACATAAAAATCTCTGTGTCATTGGAGATCCTGATCAGTCCATTTATGCTTTTCGTGGTGCAGACATTCGAAACATCCTCAATTTTCAATCAGAATATCCTGATGCAACTTCTATTACACTGGAGCAAAACTATCGTTCGACACAGCAAATTCTCGATGCAGCTGATGCGGTGATTGCAGTGAGTCCGGGTCGTCCTCCCAAAAAAATGTGGACCGATCAAACAGATGGCAGAAAAATTCATCTTGAAGAAGTAGGAGATGAACGCGCTGAGGCAACGCAAGTGCTTAAATATGTGCTTGCTCAAAAAACAGCAGGAGTTCCACTTTCTGAGCAAGTTGTGCTCTATCGTACCAACGCACAATCTCGTCTTTTTGAAGAAGCATGTTTACGTTTTGGTGTACCCTACCGCATTCTTGGAGGTGTGAAATTTTATGCTCGCAAAGAGGTGAAAGATATTCTTGCGTACTTGTTTGTGACACTCAATCCTGATGATACCATTTCTCTCCTTCGCATTCTCAATGTTCCTGCGCGTAAAATTGGAGACACAACAGTCATGCGCCTGCAGAATTTTTGCAACGAGCGTTCCTTAAGCCTTTGGCAAGCCATTCGTCACATCGAAATGGTGGATGGCTTAAATGAGCCAACGCGTCTTCGGCTTCAAAATTTTGCATCCATTATTGATCGTGCTCGACTCAAAATGTCTGAAGTGACTGTCCATGATCTTGCAGATTTTCTTCTTCAAGCGATTGGCTTTGAGCAATATATTCGTGATCACACAGAAGAAGGAGAAGAGAGATGGCGTAACGTGCAAGAATTACTCACAGTGATGAAAAAGTATGATCATCTCCAAGGGATGGAAGGACTCACGAGTTTTCTTGAAGAAGTTGCCCTCATTTCTGAGGTCGATAAATTAGATGCTGATGATCGTGATTCACTTACGCTCATGACGCTCCATCTGTGTAAGGGATTGGAATTCACATCTGTTGCACTGGTAGGATGTGAAGAGGGCTTACTTCCTCATAGCTCCTCTCTTTTTGATTCCGCTCAAGTCGAGGAAGAGCGTCGCCTACTCTACGTTGGCATGACACGTGCGAAGAAATATCTTGCTCTCTTCCACGCCATGAGTCGTTCGATGTGGGGAAATACACAAGTCAATGCACGTAGTCGATTTCTGGATTCCATCCCTGCTTCTCTTCTAAATGTTGCAAATCCTGTTCTTGAGAGTAAATATGGATGGCTTACGTCGAGCCAGAAAAAGCCATCATCATTCTCTTCATTCGGATCTTCTGCTACTACCCCAGCACCATCATCTTTCAATGAATTCAATCAGGAATTACCAGAAAGCGATGATGATTCCTCTTTTGAGCTTATTGAAGAGGGGACAATTATTGAACACAAAACTCTTGGACGTGGAGTTGTTCTTGATCGCAGTGGAGATATTGCGGAGATCCAATTTGAGAGCGGTGCAAAGAAACGCCTTGCACTCAACATTGCACCGGTGAGAGTTATAAAGGTGTAAGAAGCATTTTTACACTACGCTAATGCATTACTCTTTTGCGCAATCCATCCGCATGCTAGAAGCAATATCCCCATTCCCCATATTCCAATATCAGGGACACTCCCTGGACTTCCACCTCCTTCTCCTTGCACTCCAGATCCTGTAAGGCCACTGACGCGAATGTATGTTAATCCATCGATTGTAATATTAAAATCTGCAGTTACTGTTTTCGCATTGATGGTTGTTGATTCGCCATTTGAAAGAACAACTCCATTTGTACACGATTCATTCACGTCTTCAAGAGTGAGCGCCTCTGGGCAAACACGTGCTTGGGTTGCGCTACCCTGAAGAACGTAGAGTGTATGAGTTGCTCCACTGACTTCTCCACAAGCATTTTGCAGATGAATCACGCTTTTTGGCGTAGCAGGTAAAGAGCTTACATCAGAGACATTTGTATCAAAGAGAGATGTATTGCAGTTTCTATGTTGTGAAAATCCAACGTTTACATCTGATGTTGCTACAGAAGAGGCTCCAATTGTTTTTCGAAAACGAACCCATTTATTTCCTCCCTGACCTTGTGATTGAGGGTTTTGGTTTGTTAGAGTGCGTGTAGAAATATTAGCAGGAACAGACGAGATTAAATAGATGCTATCTGTTCCGCTTGTGAAATTCCATGTACTACTTGAGGCAATTCCTCCAAATGGATTTCCTGCAGAAGTTGTAAATGCTCCGGAATCGATGAGAACATAACATCCTGTAGTTGCTGGAAGATTGTTTGATGGATTGATAGTAATTGTTGACGAGGAAATAGAAACCGCATCACTGCTTGAGGAAAATTCTTCAAATAGTGATCCATCACACCAGATGTGAATATCCCCAGTTCCTGCATTCATCGTTGTATTAAAAGTGATTGTAAAGTTGTCAGTGATTGTGACGTCGCTTTCTCCATCTGTAGGAGAGAGTGAGCTAATAGTGGGAGTAACAAGAACGTTTATTGCACGAGTTGCAGTATTGTTTCCAGATGTGCTATCTGCAATATCTGCGGCACTGACAGAGACACTGTTTGTGAGAGTGTTTCCACTTTGATCATTGCCAACACTTGCAGTAATGGTAAGAGTTTTTGATGCTCCATTGGTGAGCGCTCCAATATTCCATACGCCTGTTTCAGAATTGAACGTTGTTCCTGAAGCTGGGGTTGCACTGACGAAGGTTAGCCCAGATGGAAGGGCATTTGTCACTTGCACTCCCGTATTGTCACTAGAACCGTTGTTTGTTGCAGTAATTGTAAATGTAACGTTTTGTCCAGTTGCAGGACTTGCGGTATCTACAGTATTTGTGAGTGCGATATCAGAAATGGCAGATGCTGCGGAATCGAAGTTAAAAATAATAGAAGACCATGCGGCAGCCTGTCCGCTAATCGTGGGTGATAGTGAGTAACTGGTGCCAGAGTTATTTCCAGAGAGTCGATCGAAATATCCAATATTGAGTGCAGAGCTTGCAGTATTTTTTTCATCTGTTCTTTTTGCCCATCCTGTGACTGGATCGGGAGAAGTACCTGGTGATGTATAGGCTGTTCCGTTGTTTTGTGTCACAATTGCGAAAATCATACTTCCTGTTCGCGCAGGTGTAACACTGCCAGTAACGACACTATCGCTACTTGTTCCTATTTGTGTTGTGGCAGTGACAAATGTGTTTGTTGCACCACTATATTCCAATACTGTAATAATGGCGGAGTACGTTACTCCTGTACTATCAATAGAAAGAGAGACAGTACTTTCATTGCCTACTGCTAATTTTGTGAATACATAGGTACATGCTATATTTCCGCTTGCACATGCTGTTGTTCTTGTATTCCATCCACTCATTGTTGGCGTAGTACTTGGTTCGTTTTTTAATGAAATGGCTGCAATGAGCAAATTTCCCGCAGTTGGAGTGCCACTGAGTGTGACAGAAAGTGTGTGTGTTCCCGCACTTCCAGTTGCCTTATTTGTTGATGATCGAACAAATGACGCTGTAGCATATGCCCTATGGATAGGGCTTGTTGCGTGAATAATAAATCCTGCAATACAGAACGAGATACAAAAAGATAGGAGATTTTTTGATGTGATTTTCATAGTGATGGTATGTAAGAAGAGAGATATCTTCTTTTTATTCTATCAATTCTCTTTCTTTTTCTTCCACTCTTTTTACTATCCAAATGATTCTTTTCTGTTCTAACTTCTATCGTCGTAGCGTATTCCCCATCGATCCTCCATCAATTGCAATCCATGAAAAATTGGTTGATCCATCAGTCCAGCCGATGTCTCCTCCGTCACTTCGATTGGTTCCAGTCGATGCATTGATAGAAAGAAATGCTGATGTTTCACCAAGATCAGTGATATCTGCTTTAAGAAGAATGTCTGTTTGACCATCATCCATTGCACCAATCCATGGATAGTCATTAAACAAAGAACACGTGATGCTGACACTATCAACTGTACATGGCATCGATTGATCGTTGCCACTCACAAAAAGCCGTGGATTTGAAAGAGACACTCCCGATTTTGATAGTTGCCACACAATTTGCTGTAGGCGTGGCATGCTTCTTGCATCTCCTTTTCTTGCACTGAGCGTCCAATGGCCAATGAGCTGATTTGACCCACTAAATAGAGAGTGAGTTGCATCTTTCTGTGCTGTAATTTTTTCAATTGCTGCTCTTGCAAGTGTGATGGTTGGAAATCGTAGATTTTCACCAATTTTTGTGTATTTTTCATTACTCCACGATCCATTTCCCTCAACGATGACCTGATCCACCAACACATCTTCTCCGCTTACTCCGCCATTTTCAAAAGAACGACTATTGAGCCTCGCGTACATATTCATCGATGTGTTTTGTCGCACATGAATGCTACTTGGCAGATCAAGCGTGAAGAGGGTTGAAAATTCTGTACTTGCGCGTCTTGATGCAGTGCCTAAAAAAACACGTGATTCATTGTAGAGACGAATGCTCTCAACACTCTGCGCAGAGCCAGAAAGTCGTACTGAAATTTTTTGAATATCTATTGGTTCTTGTTCAAGAAATAGTGAAAATCCTGCGATCATTGGATGGTCTATTCCAAGGATGCTGTATCCTGATTGGAGAGCATTATTCTCTTCTGCATCGAGCGTGATGATTTTTGTTTTCCCCATTACACTGGAAGAAATTGAGCTGTTTCTATTTTGAACAACACTGTCATTTTTACTTATTTTTATGCTACATTTTTGTGGTAGATTTCTTTTGATGCGTCGCAATTCTCCTCGCATATCGCGTTTTGTTTGACAGAGTGGAAGTGCTGCATTCTCCTGTTTTGCACCGACATTTTCATGAAGAAGTGAAAGAGAGAGGAAGATGCCTGTGATGATAATCGCTATTTTTTGCATTTGTAGTGGAGGAAAAGAAAGAAATCATTCATACTATACCCGTGCTTAGTCAAGACGTACGATCTTTTCTTTCCTTTCACGGCATTCGACTCAATACTGATCTTGGTCAGCATTTTTTGCTTGATCAATCTATTTTGGATCAAACGATTGCTGCTGCAGAGCTTTCTTCCGATGATTCTGTCGTGGAGATTGGTCCTGGCATTGGCATCCTCACGCGCGAGATTCTGAAAACAGGTGTACATGTGACTGCAGTTGAGTTTGATGAGCGTCTTCTTCCACTTTTGCGCGAATTTTGTGGTTTTTCACCAAAACTCACTGCTCTGCAGGGGAATGCACTTCATGCTCCTCTCACACTTGAGCATCCCTATAAAATTGTTGCGAACATTCCTTACCACATCACTTCTCCTCTCCTTCATCGTTTTTTCTTGGAAGTTCCACTCTTGCCACAGTCCATGACACTCCTCATTCAAAAGGAAGTTGCAGAGACTATTTGTGCAAAAACAACTGAAAGCATTCTGACTCTTCTTGTAGGGCTTTTTGGCACACCAAGTATTGTCTGCACGGTTCCTCCGTCTTGTTTTCTTCCTCCGCCGAAAGTGGATTCTGCAGTCCTTCATATTGCTGATATTCATGCTCCATTTGAAGATCTCTCTCGTGTGCATTCCATCTTGAAACTTGCGAAACATGCCATGAGCAATCGTCGTAAAATGCTTCGTAATACTCTTGGGTCTCTTCCACATGGCATGGATATTCTTGCTCGTGCAGACATCAATCCTATGAGTCGTCCAGAGCATCTCACTCCACTGGAGTGGATTCGCCTTGAAGCAGCATTTTCTGATGCATAAGTGCTATGTCTTCCCTTTTCATTCTTTTTGGTCTTTCGTTTGGAGGAGTGCTATTCATCCTACTGAGAATTGCATTCTTTTCTCCTATTTGGCTTTTCTGTGGATGTTTTTTTACCCTTGTCTTCTTTCTGTTTTTTACGACAAAACGACACACTGCTCTCTTTTTTGTTGCATCTCTTTGCGGTTTTTTGCTTTTCTCTCTTCGATTTTCTCTCTTTCCATTTCCTTCTCCTCTTGCCCTTCCCGATCAGGCATTTACCCATTCAAATGAGATCATTGGCATTGTTGAGGGCATGCCCGATTGGCATCAAACCTTCACACAATATCGTATTCGTCTTTTGTCCTGCCAATTTGCCGATGGTTCATTTCTTGCTCTTGATGTTCCTCGCACTCTTCTTGTGAATGATCGCTCTCCATTTCCACGTTTTTTGCCTGGAGATCGACTGTCTATCGTCGGGAAATTTTCTCAGCATCCGACAGATGATTCTTCTTTTTCGTATCCTCTTTTCCTCCGTGCTCGTGGCATCGATGCGACACTTTCTTTCTCCTCCATTCACTTTCTCTCTCGCGATTCATCCCTTTCCATTGCTCTTTTTCGCTTCCTTGCTCTCCTTCGACAATCGCTCATCGATCGTGCGCATTCCATCCTTCCTCTTCCGCACGCTTCTCTTCTGATGGGCCTCACTATTGGCGCCGATGGCACCATTGCACATGACACACTGAAAGATTTTCGTACTGCAGGACTCACGCATATTCTTGCTGTTTCTGGCTCCAATGTGACGTTACTTTTGACACTTCTCTTCCCCATTTTCTTCTTTCTTCCACTGCGTTTTCGCGTGCTTCCTTTAGTTCTTTCAGTGATTTTTTTCACCCTTTTTGTTGGTGCAGATGCACCGGTTGTTCGTGCAGGAATCATGGGTATCATTGGACTTTTTGCCTTACTCAGTGAACGTAAAACCATCCCTCTTTTCTCATTGTTGTGTACTTTTTTCCTCATGATTTTGTGGAATCCTCTGTCCCTTCTTTTTGATGCTGGCTTTCAATTGAGCTTCCTTGCCACTCTTGGCATCATTGTTCTTTCACCGTTTTTTGTGCGAAAGCTTTCTTTTCTTCCTCAGGTTTTTGCCCTTCGTGAATCGTTCGCGACAACTCTCTCCGCGTTTCTATTCACGCTTCCTGTCTCTGTTGGAGTGTTTCATCAGCTTTCTCTCATTGCACCTCTTTCTAATTTGCTCATCGCTCCACTCATCGCCCCTGGAATGTTTTTTGGTTCACTTGCAGTATTTCTATCATTCTTCTCTTCGTTTCTCGCGTTCGGCACTTCTCTCTTTGCATGGGCATTCCTCGATCTTTTGATGGTCATCGCTCATTACTGCGCACTACTTCCCTTTGCATCCATCTTCTTCCAGACATAGAGATACGCTTTTGTTGTTCCTCCAAATGTCATGGGGACATCAATTGTTTTTTCTGGAGTTAGTTCTGGAATGCGAAATGCATGTGTAACGATTTTTGTTCCTTCGCGTAATTCTTTCTGAAATTTTGGCAACAATTTTTTCATTGTTTGCATTGAAAGATAGGTGAAGATGATGTCTGCATTGTGAAGGTCTGATAGAAAAAAATTGGCACAATGAAAATCGATCGATTTTTTTGCATCGAGCCAAATACGTACCTTCCCAAGCATCCATACGATAATTGACCCTTCATAGCCAATACACTGTACTGTTGGCTCTTTTCGTTGCGCTTCTAGTAAAAAACGTGCATCTCCTGCTCCAAGATCGATGACACAATCATTTTTCTTGATGTCCGCAAGATGCACCATTGTTTGCACAATAATCATTGGCGTTGGCACAAAAGGGACCATCCACCAAATGTGAAAAAAGATGCTACTGAGTAGTAATAGCAAGCCAATTATTAGAAGAATAAGCCATGTACTGAACAAAAAAGTCATAGAGAATGAGAATATATCTTTTCTATTCTTCTCTTTTTTTGAAAATTCACAATTGACAATTTCTCTTTTTCCTACGAAAATGCCCAGTACTGCGATGCGGTTCATCGTACGATCTTTTCTTTTCATTGGCTCGATTGCTTGTCCACTAAAGACCCCGAGCTTGTCGAGGGACGCAGGTGGGTCTAACACTCTGCATAGCAGGGGGGAACTAAGCAAAGAGTCGTTGATCTTTTCTCTCGCTGGCTCCATCGTCTAACGGCTAGGACACAGGATTTTCATTCCTGTAATCGGAGTTCGATTCTCCGTGGGGCTGCCAACTGTATTACAAAAAACTGGAACGATGCTTTGTTGCAGATGAAATTCAATTTTATTGATCGAAAGGAATGTGATGATCTTATTCAAAATATATATCAAGAGCTACAATGTTTAGGATTTTTATCCTAATTCCCATGCCCTTCTTCTACCTCGCACGCTGTAGTGACAACTCCCTGTACTCTGGCTCGTGTAAGGGCCTCCTTGCGCGTGAGGCAAAGCACAATGCAGGCACAGGGGCAAAGTACACACGCTCTCGCTTACCTGTGAAAATTGTGTATTCTGAGGAATTTGCGACACTCAGCGAAGCGCTCAAGCGTGAGGCCGAAGTGAAAACATTGTCAAAAGCACAGAAAGAAGCGCTCGTTTCTTCTGCTTTTT
>CAZKOO010000024.1:0-11931 GCA_964554435.1 uncultured Candidatus Peribacteria bacterium | reverse complement strand
CTGCGACACTTTTTTCATCAAAGTATTATGCAGAATTGTAATTGTTTAGCTATATAATAGAAGGACTCCGAGCCCTTCGATTACAAAGGTGTAAAAGGCCACATGGCGCAAGAGCGCCAAGGGTCTTCCTCCAGACGGCAACCCCACGTCAACGAGCGCAATCCCTGCATCTGTTGTGAGCAACTTCCTTGCTGCTATTGACAGCATAAAAGCAGCAAGGGTTGTCACCCCTATGCCGCCCACTTGTATGAGGAACAGAATGACCATTTGTCCCTCAGGTGTAAATTTACTGAAATCACGGGCCGACAAGCCCGTGACGCAAAGAGCTGACGTGGAGAAGTTCATCGCCACGTCAAAATTCAACCCACGCTCGCTGTGGGTTCGCACAACCGCCCTGTTGGCGGTTTCGCCTTTGAATTCGGGCTCCTTGCCCTCTTCAAAGTTCGCGATAGCGATTGTTTCCACATCCATGTGGAAGTGATCGAATTCCGTGAACCTCTCGGTCCACATCAATGCGAGCGCTCCAAGCGCTGCAAAAATCCAAAATGCGACAATGCCCGTTAGGGCCGTTGCACGGATTGACCCCCAGGGGCCAATCCATTTTTTGATTTTACTCACCTTCGCCTGTTTACCGCCTTCCGAGCTCTGTGCTAACATCGCACAAAGATTCATCAACTTTGGATGAACAAGGTTCGGAGCATGATCTTGCACAATTGCAATAACTCATGACCCTAGGAAAGCCGATCGAGTAACGCACTCAACCGACCAACCACTAACCATTTTCCCGGCTCTTCTCTTCCTCCCCCCGCGAAGATTCGGCGTGCCACTCCTTTGTGTGGCTGAATAGGGGGACATGTAAATTGAACTGTTCTTTTTCTCTCCCTCTGAGTTTACTCATGCAGGAACCGTGAAGGCATTGTCGCAGAGTTTTTCACCCGCGAGCCATCCTTCGTCCGATCTTTGAGAGAATTTTTTACGAAAAACTAACTAACCCAGCCTCTCGCTCCAAATGTACGATTGGTCTTTATCCCGATGAGCTATCATCGCAAGAAAGACTGTCCAGAACCGAGCGTTCGAGAATGCTAGGATTGGAGGGCACTATCCGCTCTCTGTATTTCTACAAAGAGCATAATACACTTAGAGCGAGAGGCATTTGCCATCTCTTTCTTCAGAGATGGTGTCGTCGTCGATATGAATGAATGCTGACTGCTCGATGCAGTCGTTCCTCTCTAAAGTTTTACTATGACATATTTAGAGAGTATGTCAAATATACCATAGACTATACAAAAAGACAAGGGTTCTAGACATGAGGAATGTTGGATTCTAACCGCGGGTAAGAAACCCGCTCCCATAAAACCACTTTCCATAAAATCAACTCCCTTGTATTTTTTTATCATCATAACAGGAGCAGGATTCTTTCCTGCGGTTGTCTTCATAAAAAAGTATCTGTTCTTTTCCACTATAGAACAGAAAAAATGGCTTTCTATTCAGAAGAAATGATTATAAGCAAAAGTTTTTATAGAGGAAAGACGCGAATATTGTTGCAAATCACCTACAATAAAAAGCATGGCTTTTCAAAGACACCCTCTTCAAGATAGTGCCATCATGTTCATCACAACAAATGTCCATGATAGAAGGCCACTATTTTCAAGGTCAGAATATGCAAATGAAGTAATTCTTGCACTCTATCGCACCCAAGAAATATTCCCATTTTTTCTCTATGGTTTTGTCATCATGCCAGATCATGTTCACTTACTACTGAGCGTTCCAGAAAATGGATCGATCTCAAAAATCATGCATACATTCAAAAGAGGTAGTGCATTTAATATTGGCCAAGGATCTATCTGGCAATCAAGATTTCATCTGATTACTCCAAAAAACCCACATCGTGCACTTGCCTACATCCATGCAAACCCTGTTCAGGCTGGCATTACTCTTTCTATAGATGATTACCCTTGGTCTTCTGCATCAGGAAAATGGGATGTAAGTCCTTTGGAGATGCAGATGTAATCTTTGATAGACTGATATACGCGGGTAAGAAACCCGCTCCCATAGTTAGGAAATCCCCTCACATAGCCAGAAAATCCTATCCCATAGTCAGGAAACCTTCTTACATAAGAAGAAACTTGCTCCTCTAAAGAAAAAATTGATCTTATAAAAAAACTTACTGTCATCAAAGAAATAGTCACTTCAAAAACACACCACCCTCTTTTCCCACAGAGAATGGTGTGTGAAAGTTGATAGAGAACTATCCAATCTGAATCTTCTCGACGTTGTCGAAGTCTGGAGAGAGAGGATGATCGGAGTACATGCGCTTCCAAGGAAGGGACGCAAGAATAGTGAGCGGTCCTAGGCGACCAAAGAGCATGGTAACGATGATAAGGAGTTTTGAGAATGGAGAAAGAATGGCAGAGAAGCTTGTGACTGAGCCAGGGAAGCCCATGGAAAGTCCTACAGTGCCAAATGCGGAAAAAACTTCGAAAAGAATCTTCGTAAAGTTGAAGAGTGGATCTGGAGTGATGATGTATTTTGCTTCAATCGCACACAAGAGGAATGTTACGACTCCAAGGAACAGTGTTGTGAAGAAGAAGAGGCGCACAGCGTGAGAGACTGCAAATTTGCTAATGCGACGACCATAGAGCATTACAGGTTCTCCTGGCTTCTGGAACCAGTCTTTGATGTACCCGTAGAGCACTGCAACCGTTGGAATTTTCACACCACCCGCAGTTCCTGCTGGGTTTGCACCAATGACCATCAGAAGCATGTACAGGAAGAGCGTTGCTGTGGTCAGCCCTCCAATATCGATGGTGTTAAAGCCTGCTGTACGAGTGGATACGGACTGGAAGAAAAGTGCCATGATTTTATCGCCTGCAGAAAGACCAGCCATGGTTGGCGAAGACCATTCAAGTATCATTGGAACAATAGTACCAAGAGCAAGAAAAAGCACTGTTCCTGTAAGTGCAACACGTGTTTGTACGTTAGATGCGCACACATCTTTTGTGTCTGCATGCAATGCTTTGTAGATCACATTTTTTCTTCCCATTGTTGCTCCGTACAGCCATGTATGTAATACAATGAGTACAGGATATCCAAGACCACCTGCAATAATAAGAATTGCAATAGTATAATTAATCACTGGATCCGTTGCAAAGTTCATCAAGTTATTATTCATGAGAGAAAATCCTGCATTATTGAATGCGGAAATACTATGAAAGAATGCCCACCACCAAGGATTCATTCCATTAATCGCTTGAGGCATATTCATAAGACGAATACCCATGATCAGCGTTGCGCCAAGCTCAAATACAATTGTATACAGCGCAACACGACGAAGCATTGTAACCACTTGATTATGACTGGTGTCAAGAATGCCTGCAAGGAGAGAGCCAAATGTCTGACGCTCAGAAAGACCTTGTACAACAAGCATGGCAAAGAGAGAGGTAAAGACAATGATGCCAAGACCACCCATCTGAATGAGAACAAGAGTGATGATTTGAGCAGTGAGGGAGTATGAAGCAAAATCAGTGGAGACAAGTCCTGTCACACAGAGAGCTGAAACTGCAGTGAAGAGAGAGTCAATAAATGATTCTCCTTTTTGTTCGACGTCTTTTGTAAAAACGTGTGGCTCTTCAATGATCATTGGGGCTGTAACACCCTCTGCATTTGTTGCAAAGCGTTCTACACGTACATTTTCAATGATTGGCTCTTTAATGATAACCGTACGATTAGACTCTACCTGCCAAATAATAGTCCCTCCAACGACTGACATCATGATGAAAGAAAGAACCGTTGCTTCCGCAGGGTTCATTGCACGCAGTGGTGCAAAGAGAAAAGATGCAATTCGAGACATAGAATGGAAAGGAAGAAAAATACGAAAAACAGCACATACCTCCGCGAGGTCTGTGCTTTTGATGTCTCCTTTGTAGCAGAAAAAAAGAAGGGAATCAAGGATCTTAGAGCGAAATTTGCCTGACGTTAGGTTTTAGGTTTTAGGTTTTAGGTTTTAGGTTTTAGGTTTTAGGTTTTAGGTTCCCCTCTCCCAAAGGGAGAGGGGCTAGGGGTGAGGGAGGGCATTTTGCAAGTGACTTGCATTGAGATTCTCGGTGATTCTTTTTTCTATTATCTATCATCTATTATCTATTATCTTCTGTCTCTCTCTTACCACTTCCACTTCACTGTATAGGGAAGACTCTTCATGGTATCGGACTTTGCCTTACGACCAACACCAATGATGTACTCCCCTGTTTTGAAGAAGTACTCTACGCCACACTCAGGGCCTGTGAAGCCAAATTGATCCACAGTACTTGGTGTGTAGATGATGCATGCAAGGCGATCGGCGGAGCCAATGACCACTGTGCTCTTTCCTTCGCTATCGACTTTCATCTTGTACCAGTCGAAGAGATCATCACTTCCTTCAAGAGATGCAGAGACTTGCACATTTGGCTTGAGGCTCTGTGCATCCATAAAGCCATCATTCCCATCGCTACTACCAAGCACTGCATTCACAAAGAATGGACTATTTGCAACACTTGGTTGTACCTGCAATTGATAGGACCCTGCGCGCAGTGCGACGGAAAGTTTGCACACATTTTTGTCTTGTACGCCAAGGTAGTACTCATCAGCAAAGCCATCGTCTGTGAGAAGGTACAAACGACACGTCATGTCACCATCCACTTTTCCTGTTAAACCACTATCGATGGAAACGATGGTCCGTGGTGCAGTGAGCGTAAACATATAACTCACGCTCTTTTTCTCTTCAAATTGATCGGTGTCGTTCCATGGGAGGCTGACTTGCTTTACGCGATCAAAATAGCGAGGGGAAGATGATGATGCTTGGCTTGTTGTACTCGATGCTGTGGAAGAACTTACGCTCGATGTTGGTGCCTTTGGATGCAGTCCCTGGAAAATGTATGCTGCAGCCTCGGCGCGCGTGAGTGCTTTTTCTGGATAAAACTTTGCACCTGTGAAGCCGGAAATAGGTAAGATGCCCATTTTATACGCAGTGCTCACATACTTGCTGTACCACGCTGCAGTGGAAAGATCGACAAACTTGATGATGTCTTTATCGGTTTGTGTAATTTCTGTTGTTTCTATTTTCAGCACTGTGAAGAGCATTTTGAGCGCCTCTGTGCGACTGACTGGGTTACTTGGACGGAATGTTGCATCCGGGTACCCTCCTACGAAATTGTTGTCCTTGCTTGCCGCATCGCACACATAGAGTTCATACCAACTTCCTGCTTCAATATCTTTAAAGCACTTTCCATACACTGCCTTTGGCACACGATTGGTCGCAAGGTACAGAAGTTTTAAAAACTCTGCACGATTCACATTGCGATCAGGATAGAACTTTCCATCGGGGTTTCCTTTCACAATTCCTGCACGCGAGAGAGACTCAATTTCCGCTTTGAATGGATGAGAATCGGTGACGTCTGGAAACATCCCTGCAGCAAATGCAAGAGAAGAACTCATCATCAGAAGACTGATGGATGTGAAGGAGAGTGTCGAAAGACGCATGAGAAGAGTTGGAAGGATGTATCTCAGCGTACATTGAACACTAATTTTATTCAATATTTTATGACTGCAATTCTGCCTTTTTTGCAAGGCAACTTAGGAGTGTTCGTGCTGCATCAGGACCCTTCGACTTCTCCCCAATGGAGCGCGTGATAGCATCTTCTAGAACATTCACATGTAAAATTTCACACACGATTGGTTTTTGTGTATTGAGCTGGATGTCCATACACGCTCGGCCTGCTTCCCGCGCAATCATCTCTGCATGATGAGTCGCCCCTTGCAAGACAATGCCAAAAACGATGGCACCATCGTACTTTTGATGAAGGAGTTGCTGAGTGATGAGGGGAATTTCGAACGATCCTGGAACAGTGACTTCACGAATATTCTCTGGAGAGATGCCAAGGGAAACGAGAGTATCGATTGCAGATTGTGAGAGAGCACTCGTGAGCTCTCCATGCCACTCTGCACGGACAATGACAATGTTCCACATGGGATCAATGAATGATGGTTGAATAGTGGGAGGAGTGGAGGACATGGGGTAGTGGTTAGTAGGTAGTGATTAGTAGGTAGTAGAATTCGCAAAAACTAATAACTACCTACTATCAACTTCTTACTCTTAGCATAGCATACCTCCCCAGCACATCTGTTTCGATGTTCACAGAATCTCCTTCTTTGAGTGAACCGAGTGTGGTGTTGTGAAGAGTATGAGGAATGAGCGCAACGGTGAGAGACATTGCAGAGAGATTTGCAATGGTAAGTGACACACCATCGAGTGTGATGGACCCCTCAGGAATGCAGTATGGACGAAGGTGGGGTGGGAGGTCTATATGAAGATAATTGAAAGATGTTGCCCCCTCCTCCACCTTATGACATTGCTCATTCTGAGAATTTGTAAAAGATGTTGCCCCCACCCCTATCCCCTCCCCCAAGTCGCTTCGCGACTGTTGGTGGAGGGGAACAAAAGAAGTAATTTTTACAAGACATTCATCGAGATTATTCATAATCTCTTCATTTGCAAAACGCATCATCATTACACCACGATTTTGAAGATACTGACTTCTTTCATCATCCGACTCCTCCAAAGAATGATCATGATATTCACCGTCAACTTCAATACCTAGTCGCAATGTATCACAATAAAAATCGAGAATATACTTCCCTACTGGTCGCTGCCTCCGAAAATAGAGCCCTTGCAGCTTTCTTCCGCGTATTGCTTGCCACAAAATATTCTCTGCATCTGTTGGCCTTTTTCTCATTGCACGAGCATGATCGATCGTCGATGAGCATGGAAATCGTAATGAACCAATTGAACGATAGACTCTTCCAAAAATACCCCGTACTTGAATAGCATCTTCTTGCTGTTCCCCTCCACCGACAATGCCGTAGGCATTCGGGGGAGGGGTTAGGGGTGGGGGCGGCAAAGCCCTCAACGACACAACCTTCCCCACCCCCTCAATATGCCCTTGTACAATATGTCCTTCAAAGCGACCATCGGCACTCATAGCTCGTTCAAGATTGACCATGTCTCCTGTTTGCAACAAGCCAATCTTTGTTTTGCTTTTCGTTGTGTCAACAACATCGAAAGACATCTGATGTTCATTAAAAGAGATGATGGAAAGGCACACACCAGACACAGCGATGCTCGAACCAATCTTGAGGTCATCAAACTGCGCTGGCTTTGTAAGCACAAGTCGCGAACCAGTATTGTCGATTACTTCCCCCACTGCTTCGATGATTCCGGTGAACATGGGGATAGAGTAGAAGAAAGATATCTTTTGTGCTACACTATCTACATAACATCATTATGTCTATTATACATTCTCTTTCTTTGGCGGATCTACAGGAGAAAAGGGGGGATATTCTTTCTATCTCAAAACAGTACGGTGTCATTTCCATCAAAGTATTTGGGTCGATTGTTCGTGGTGAGGAAACAGGAGATAGCGATATTGATTTACTAATTACACTTGAAAAAGGCAGAAGCCTGCTCGATGTTGTCGGTTGTAAACTCGCACTCGAAAATCTTCTAGGACACACTGTCGATGTCGTAACAGAAGGCAGTCTTTCTCCTTATATTCGTTCACAGGTCTTAGAAGAAGCACAGTTATTATGAAGAAAGATACCACAGTCATTCTTCGGCATATTCTTGATGCAGTTCATCGCGTAGAAGAGTACACAAAAAATGGTAAAGATGACTTTTTTGCTTCATACAAAACACAAGATGCAACACAATATAATTTGCAAATTATTGGTGAAGCAGTACGTCATTTACCTGAAGATCTTCTTTTGCAGTTTGCCACTATTCCATGGAAAGAAATTGTCGGGATGCGCCATCTGCTTGTACATGAGTACTTTCAAGTTGAAACAGAACTCATCTGGAATGTTGTCGAAAAAGATCTTCCTACATTAAAATCGGTCATCATAACAATGATTCAGCATCATTCTCTATAATACCCCCCTCACCTTTTCTGCAAATTCTTCCATGCGTGACAGAGGAATGCCTGCAATGTTGATGCGGCCGTCGGTTGTCATGAACACATTCTGCTCTCTCTTGAGTCGATCAATTTGCTCTACTGAGAGTGGAAGCATGGCAAACATGCCAAAACCTGCAAGAGAAGCATGGAACGATTCTGGTAGATAGGTACGTAAAAGCGACCGTTTTTTCTGGAGGACTGCTCGTGCATCTGCAAGATCTTGCTCCCACGAAACTTTATAACATTTCTGTGTCTGCGCCACGACCATCTGGCCAATGATTGCTGAGGCAGAGTGAAGCTGACGGGTAATGCGGGAGTAGTGTCCTTCCACTGTTTTTTTGAGTACTGGATCTTGCAAAACCGCAAGAGCAAGGCCTGTACGAAGCCCGTAGATGGTATGATTTTTTGACGCTGACCATGTGATGAGTGTTGGAATAGACGCATCAATGAAGTGCTGAAGAATGGCAACATCTTCCCCTACACCATCTTTGAGCCCCTGATAGGCACTATCGAGAAGGACAATGCAGTTTTTCTCTTTGATGGTTGCAACAAGCGTCATCCACTCATCGTGCGTGAGATCAAGCCCTGTAGGGTTCTGTGAGCCTACTTGTAAGAGAATGCCACAATCTCCTTGAAGGGAATGGAGTGTTGAAAGAATAGCAGAGATTGTCACTTTCCCTTCGCTATCGAGATATGGCACTTCGATGATCTCTAGGCCTGCTGCAGCTGCTGGAGGACGATGATTTGCCCACGCAGGGGTTGGGAGAATGAATTGTTTCGTCTCTAGAAGATCTGCCATGAGTCGCAAATTGATGGCAAGCGCTCCGCTTCCGCCTGTTGTTGCAATGGATGCTACCATGGGCCTATTCTCGCCAAAGAGTAGCCCTTCCACCACATCTCGAAACTCTGGAAGTCCTAGTAGGGGCGGATACGCAAAACGCATCTCTGGAAGAAGTAGTGCGATGTCACGAATTGCTTTCTGTACGCTCGGAAGAACAGACACTGTTCCATCTTCATCCATCAATACTCCTGCTGTGCAATTGATGGCACTTGGCCCTGCTTTTTTCGCCTCTTCTAAGAGACTAAAGATAGGGTCTGGAGTGGGAATGGGGAGGGAGGAGAACATGGGAAGGAAATAGTACGTAAGGAAAGTATTGTAAGTATAGTAGGTATTGTAGGCATGAGCAGTGAAACCACTGAATCCTTTCTTACTTTCCTTACTTTCAATACATACAATACCTCAATCATTCATCTACCATTCCCCCAGAACACGCACACTTGCGAGATGCTCAATTTCTTCGATCACTTTTTGCACACGCATATCTTCCGGACTTCCTAAAAAGTCTACAAAGAAATTATAGTCTCCAAGACGCTTGCCTGTTGGGCGATTTTCAATGCGTGTGAGGTTGATGTCGTAGACTTTAAATGGTGTCAGCAATTGATGTAATAGGCCTGGTCGATCTTCTTCTGGTTTTGGATGAATGGCAATGCTCATGTGTGTTCTGTGCATCTCAGGAAAAGGATCGAAGAGTGAAACGACTCCAAAACGCGTGGTGTTATTCTCACCTTCGATGGACACAATGCGATGTGGTAATTGTGCTGCAATCAAGGCAGATTCTGACGCAATTGCAGCTATCTGTGGATCATTCTTCGCGCTTTGCGCCGCAGCAACTGTGCTGGAAAATGGTAAGAGTTCAGCATTTGGATAGTGCTCTCGAATCCACGATCGACACTGCTTGAGCGCCTGAGGATGGCTTGCGATGGTTTGTACTGTTGTAGGATCGATACATCCAAAGCTATGGTGAATGCGGACTTCGTGCATCTGCCAAATACGCACCTCTGTTTCACGAAGAAGATCGAGAATTTCATCTACCGAACCATGCAAACTATTTTCAATTGGCACAACGCCAATAGCACTTGGCTCTTCCGATAGTCGATCAAATAATTGATCAAAATTTGGCGCATAAGAGAGTTCTGCTTCAGGGAAAATTGTCTGTGCAGCATCGGAAGAAAAGGTATGTGCGGGGCCGAGAGTGAGGATGGTGGACATTGTGAGAGAGGGCTAGTGGCTTGTGGCAATTGGCTAGTGGCTTTTTTCTCCCTTCGGAGTGAGGGCAGGGTGATGGTCACACTTCCTCCTGAATTCTTCTCGATTCACTCAAAAGAAAATCAAGAATCATAAGTGCAAGTTCTGGACGAACCTCTTGTTCCACTGCACGCTTTTTCCAGAGTGCTTTTACCTCCTCTTCGCGGATAGGGTCGATCACTGCACTCTTCTGCACCTTCTTCAATATCCCAATATTTTTTGACATTTTTTGACGCACGCCAATTGCCATAAGAAGTGCACGATCAGTTTCATCGATCATCGCACGCAATTCATCAACCGTCGGCACTTTCTTCTCCTCCTGTGAGTCATTCTTTTTTGTCATAGAATGCTAGAATAGCAAGAGAGAAGAGAGTTGTCACTCTCTGTATGCCTGTTGATGTAGCCATGCATCGGCCAATACAAGAGCAACCATTGCTTCCAGTACTGGGATGACGCGTGGCACAATGCAAGGGTCGTGTCTCCCCTCTTTTGCCACTTGACCAATGGATGATGCTGGTTTGATGCTCGCTTGAAGCACAATATCTTCTCCCGTCGAAATGCCTCCGAGAATACCCCCAAAATTTTTGTGATCACTCACATATTCACTTCCGCGCATGAATGCGGTACCAAATCCCCTGCCGTAGGAAAAGCCTGTCACTGCACCAACACTCATGATGGCGTAAGAAAGTCGAGCTTTCAACTTTTCAAAAACAGGATCACCCAAATTTTTTGGAGGATTTTCTACCCGAATTTCGATCTGCCCTCCAACAGAATCTCCTTGTGCTTTGAGGGCAAGAATGTGCTCAATCATTTTTTCTGCGATCTCGGGGTCGGCACAACGCATGGCATTTTTTTCAATCTGAGAGAAATCAAACCTCTGAGCGTGAATATCTCCAATCTGGAGTGTATGACCAAAAATGTTCGTTGATGGTGGAAGGATTTTGCGTGCAACAACTCCTCCAATGACACGTGCAATGGTCTCGCGACCCGACTGCCTCCCCCCTCCACGATGATCTCTATGTCCATACTTTTCTGCAAACACTTGATCTGCATGGCCCGTACGAAACTCTGTACGCAACTTTTCATACGCTGAAGAATCGTGATTGGTGTTGCGCACAATAACTGCAATAGGCATGCCCGTCGTCTTCCCTTCAAACACACCCGAGAGAATTTCTGGGCCATCCTCTTCATTGCGCGGTGTTGTAATGGCACTCTGCCCGGGCCTTCTCCGCTTCAATTCTTTCATAAAATCTTCTTCAGAAAGAGAGATGCCTGCAGGGCACCCATCAATCACAGCACCAACCGCCACTCCATGCGACTCACCAAAGCTCGTGAGCGTGAGCAGATTTCCAAAAGAGTTTGATGACATGAAGGCATTCTATAATAGAATAGACAATCAGAGTAATAGAATATATTTGACAGTTAAATTATTATAAATCATAATATATTGTAAAAATGACAACTACATTGATCGCCACAGAAGAAGACAGCAGGGAGCCTATAACAATAAAGGAATTAGTCGAAAAATCTGATGATTTTCGTCAACATATTATTGATGCCATGACTGAATCATATCGCATTGCTTTTCTAGACTTGAACAAGCCTGATCAATGTCAAGCGATTAGCGATGCACTATCTTTAGTAGATATAAACATGCAAGCTATTATTAAGGTATTTCAAGTAGGAGTAACAATAAATGCACATGTGATACTTGGGGATGAAAGTATATTTCACAACATTGCTACTTTAATAGAAACATCACCAAATCATCTTAGTACAAAATGATCACTCGTGCAGATATACCAAAGCCAGAAAAACCCTTCTATGTTCCACGGAGAATCCGTCGAGAAGATGAGCTTACAA
>CAZKOO010000023.1:0-12428 GCA_964554435.1 uncultured Candidatus Peribacteria bacterium | reverse complement strand
TCGAGATACAGATTTTCCAAAACAGTGGTATTTTGCCAATGGATTCAAAGAAATAGAGGAATGGATACCCCTCGAAGGAATGATCGAGATGGTTTTAGGGTGTGTGAACTGAAAAATATTCTGGTAACCAGGGTTTCTCGTTTTATTTTATCTTAGTTTTTGTTGTACCGAGGCCAAGAAATAGTCATTCCAGAAGTAGGACAACTGCAGACAATGCGAAAGATGCAGTTACTATGAAATAGAAAACGTCGTTCTGAATTTTCCCGATGAGATGCTTGCCGAGATGAGTACCGACAATAGAGATGACAATGAATGGTATGGATTTTAGAAATGCATTACTATCGACGATACCCGTCGCGGAATATATTGCGATTTTGGGCACATTTACAAAAAGAGCCGTAAATGCATAGGTGCCAACGTATGTCTCTTTAAGGAGTCCGAGACTGGTAAAGAGAGGCCCCTTTACAAGGTTACCACTTCCAACGAGGCCAGAAAGAAAACCGTATAGCATGCTTAAGCCAGGCAATAGAGCGTCGGGCTGATGCTTCTTGGGAATGAATTTGAAGAAATCATTCGCAATGTAAACAAGAATGAGAGATGCCAATAACTTGGTAAAAAACTCGACGGGAATGTAGTTCAGAGCAAAGCTTCCTATCAATACTCCGGGCAGTGACCATCCAACAACTCTCCACCCAATTTTCCAATCGATGTGATTCTTGTACACGGCAATTTTATTAATGTTCTGAAATAGGAAGTAGATGGTCAGGATGCCAACACTTTCTTTTGCGCCGAATTGCAAAGACGCAAGCGGTATGAGGATGAATGTGCCACCCGTTCCCAATGCAGCCGAAAACACGGAAGCTAGAAGTACTACCGTGTAGAAAAAAATTGGATTTTGGAGAAATTCTGCGACCACGTCCGGATTATAGATTGTTGTTCAAAAGTTGACAATATGGTGGTCCTGGCGGGAATCGAACCTGCATTTACCCCTTAGGAGAGGGTCGTTCTATCCATTGAACTACAGAACCGATGAAGATGTTTGCATTCTAGCGCAGAGAAAAAGAAGGGCAACTGTTTCTTCAAAAACGCGGGTAGATACCCGCTCCGATTTTCTCTGAATGAAAATAAATCTTACCATCAAAAGAGCAGAATTCTTTCCTGTGGCTTTCAAGGAAGCAATCTTTA
The DNA here is from genome assembly GCA_964554435.1 of uncultured Candidatus Peribacteria bacterium. Classification (GTDB taxonomy): domain Bacteria; phylum Patescibacteriota; class Gracilibacteria; order Peribacterales; family Peribacteraceae; genus CAZKOO01. The sequence continues at coordinate 11,243 of CAZKOO010000023.1, read as the reverse complement.
CACAGAAAGCACCACCACCTGCCTGCCATCACTTGGAAGAGTGCTAACTTTTATTTTCATATCTTTCACAGGAACGACCTCAGGGAGTCCGCACGCTTTTGCGACACTAGCAATGTCCCCTGCTTCGGTTGGCAATAACACAAGAATGCGCGGGTCAACTGCTTCAACGAGTGCAGAAACTTTTTTTACGTCATCCGCTGCAATGGCAAGCACATCAACTTCTCCAAGCGCAGACACATCACTATCAGACCACGACAACAGGGGCGCATTCACAAACGCAAGGCGAACATTTTCAGACACAAGATGGTAGCTCACAGCGGATCCATCGCCTTGACCAAGAGCACGAACAGAAACACCGGAGAAATCGTATTCCCCAGGCCAGCTCACGCGCTTTGGGTCGGTCATCTCCTCTTCAGGAGAACTTAAGAACGTCCATGTATTCTCGCGAATAGTTGCAGGAAACACATCAATAGAACATGTTTCAAGATGTGCCGTAAGACCACCGTTTTGGAGTGCTGAAAGTGTAATCATGTGGGGAGTATAGGGGATCTTCGGAAAAATAGGGAGAGGATTTTTGAAAGGAAAAGGCTATTAGCAATTCGCTTTTTGCCACAAGCCAATTGCCACAAGCCAAAAGCTCTTCAATTTGAGCCTCCTCCTCAAATCCGCTACTCTGTACCTGCATGCCAACAGTTACGTTTCTCATCGCGAAAGATCAAGTACGCACAGTGGAGGCAGAAAAAGGAAGAACACTCCTCACAATCGCGCTCGATGCAGGTGTTCCCATGGAAAGCGCATGTGGTGGAAATGGCTTCTGTACAACATGTATGTGCAAGAAAGTGTCGGGCGATCTTGGAGCCATGACCGATCGCGAGGAGGGAATGGGGGTAGAAGAACCCAATCGACTCGGATGTCAAGCAACTGTCGAAGGTGACACGGTAGTAGAACTTCTTGATACAGAGTGATACACTATCCTCACTATGCCACTTCCATTCACTCATCTTACCTCTACAAAGCAAATTGATCGCGAAAGCGCGGAGCACATTCTCTCTGTGGCGCGACAGATGGAAGAGGTGGTAAAAAATGGAGGAAATGATCTTCTCAAGGGCAAGATTTTAGCATCTCTCTTCTACGAACCAAGTACGAGAACGCGCTTGAGCTTTGAAGCTGCCATGCTCCGCCTTGGAGGAGAAGTGATCTCCGCAGAAGGCATTCAATTTAGCTCACTCTACAAAGGAGAAACCATTGAAGACACCATGCGAATGGTCAGTAGCTATGCCGACATCATCGCCATGCGCCACCCCGAACAGGGCATTGCCGACCGCGCGATCACCGCAGCCACCATCCCCTTCATCAACGCAGGAGATGGCCCTGGTCAACATCCAACACAAGCCCTTCTCGATCTGTACACCATCCAAAAAGAACGTGGCACAATCGATGGCCTGTCCATTGCGATGGTAGGCGATCTGCGCTTCGGACGAACAGTGCACTCACTCAGTTACTTGCTTGGATTGTACGACAACATTCGCTTCACACTCGTCTCTCCTGCTGAGCTACAGATGCCAGAGAAAGTCACTAGCTTCTTCGATGAAAAGGGCATCTCCTACACTCTGTCTGAGAATATGGAAGATGCGGTGAAGTGTGACATTCTCTACATGACGCGTGTGCAACAAGAACGCTTCACTGATCGCAGTGAATATGAGCGACTGAAAGATCGTTTTGTGCTCACGGCAGAACAACTCAAAGACCACCAGCCAACCATCATGCACCCACTGCCACGCGTGGGGGAAATTCACGAATCGGTGGATGCGCTTCCGTGCGCTGCATACTTTAGACAAGCGCAGAATGGGCTGTTTGTACGCATGGCACTCCTTGCACTTCTTCTCAAAAAAATCTCATGAAAAAAACACTCTTACGCGGAGGCATTGTTGTGTTTTCACACGAAAAAAAGAGAAAAGATATTCTCATCGACATCACAGGTACCATTCTGGAGATCGATGATTCCATTCATCTTGCACCACACGATACCGACACCATCGACGTGACAGGGCTTCTGCTTTTTCCGCTCCTCATCGATTGCCACGTACATTTTCGCGAACCCGGACTCACGCACAAAGGAACCATGAAGTCAGAAAGTTTGTCTGCCCTTCAAGGTGGTGTTGGCTTAGTCTGTGAGATGCCCAACACCATTCCTCCAACCGTCACCATCGATGCATTACGCGATAAAGTTGAGCGCTCTCTTTCTGCAGATGGTGCCGCTCTACGCTTCTTCTTTGGTGCTACCGATCTTTCTCATCTCAAAGAACTGGAAACACTCTGGACCGATCATTCTCTTGATATGCGTCGCTTACAGTCACACTGTAGTGGCTTAAAACTCTTCTTCGATCACAGTACAGGTAATCAGGGGATCGATCTGCCCTTCGCAGAAGCAGCATTCAAGCTCTGTGCAACACATCACATCCCTGTTGTGGCACACTGTGAAGATCCGCTCATGAATCGTGAAGCGTTCGATAGGGTCCTTGCAACGATGACGGAAGAGAAAGTTGCTCTTCACTCTGCCATGCGCCCACCAGAATCGGAGGCAAAAGCAATTGAAACAGCCATTGCACTGGTACGAAAATATGGAACACAACTGCACATTGCGCATCTCTCCACAAGACAAGGAGTCGAACTTCTTCGTAGTGCGAAAAAGGAAGGCTTGTCCATCAGCGCGGAAGTCACGCCACACCATCTTTTCCTCACAGAAGATGATTATGCCCTGCTTGGAACACGCGTGAAGATGAACCCTCCTCTTCGCACAGAAGAGCACAGAAAAGCGCTGTGGGACGGTATTGCTGATGGCACCATCGATTGCATTGCAACCGATCATGCTCCGCATACCATCGAAGAAAAAACAAATGAACACGCTCCGCTCAGCACCCCAAGTGGCGTGCCAGGAGTAGAGACAATGCTTCCACTTCTTCTGTCGGTTGCAGCAGGGGTGTCTCCACATCCACGAGGTTTGCAGTACGAGCGTCTTTCACATGAAAAGATCGTAGAACTTTGCTTCGAGAATCCGAGTCGCATTTTTTCTCTCAATGCAACGCCCATTGAGAAAGGCGCAAAAGCACACATCGCCGTCATCGACCCGAAGAAACAGTGGACGCTCTTTGCTTCTGAACTTCATGCACACTGCGGATGGACTCCTTTTGAAAACTGGAACGTACAAGGCGCAGTCGACAGGGTTATACGGTAGAGGGGATGAGAGAAGTAAGGAGAGTAAGGTAGGCAAAGAGAGTGAGGGAGCCATTTTTTCGCTTCGGGAAATCATTCATGAGTCTTCCAAATAGGGTCGTACGGATAAAAGGGAGGAAGTTTTGTATCAGTAAAACGAAAAGCAAGGCGTCGAGTTTTCTGCCCTGTATTTGCTCTTCCTTCTACTGAATCATTGACATCTTCATCGGAAGCATCGTCATTCGATGACGCCCCTCTTTTCCTTCCTCCTTTTTTTTGAGATGACCATTGTCCTAGCCCTAGGTGTGGCATACAGCGAATCTTCAATGTACTCAGAGCATCGATAATGCGTTGTTCACGAGAGATCTCTAAGAATGCCTCTGCAGAGGCAGCAGCAGTTCTGATGGTTGCTACTGCTTTTGTAAGTCGATCAAGATAGGCAAGTTGTCCTTCTTTTTTCGGAAGAGGAAATACTCGATCTTGAGAAGCATCAAGTTTGCCAATTGTAAAAGAGGAATGTGGCAAGGTTGTGGGGAGTTTTTTTGGTTTTCGATGAACTTTTCGCTGTTCTTGAGAAGTAAGCAGAAGCCTTTCAGGAGAGATACTTCCAATATCTGCCTCTGTTGGTTCAAACACTTTTTTAGCAACGATGCAATGCATTTCAAATGCAGGCTCCCCATGATTATCCTGTGATCTTGCAATACCATTATATTTTGCCATCTTCTCTTCTGTATCAAATCCAAATGCGGCGAGACTTGCTCGTAGATGCTTTGCCTCTGTTTCTGTGCAAGCACTGAGTGGAAGTGGAATGACAACAAGCCCATTCTGTTTGAGTGTTTTTGACGCTGCAAGGAGTTCTCGTACACGACCAGAGTACGACATGTCATCACTGGCATCACCCTGCTTTAAGGAAGTGTTTTCAAACAGATCAAGAACCACAAGGTCATATGCTCCTTTTTGAATATCCCCCGTTGCAATTTTGCTATGCAATTGCCCTGGAGCGCACGCAATATCACAATCGAGCGAGCGTCCTGTTGCGATCATTGTGTTGATATTTGTATCGGTACTCTGAATGGAGTGTGAGGAAGAAGGGCGAATTTCATCAAGAGCGCGCGCCAGAGATTGTCCCATCGACTGAGAATGAAGATACCATTGATCTTGGGATGGCACATGTCCGTCGTTTTCTAGGCGACACACGAGTTGTGCAAGAAAGCGCTTACGATCTCCAAGAGATGTTGCATCTTCTACTTCCAGATATTCTGTAAACTCACCAAGGTGATGTGTCCAAAATTTTTCACTCGCAGCAGCTCCTGCGCCATGAAGAAGAAGTGCATATTGACGCCACTTTTGCTCGCAGGAATGGAGATGAGTAAGAAGCTCTTTTTCTGTTCCTTGCACTTCTTGCGCATCGAGCAGATCTCGAACTTTTTTATCGGAAATAGATTTGCCATATAAGCAACGCACTACTTCGGCATATTTTTCTTTTGCTAAAATGGAAATTCCTTCTTCGATGGTTTCTACTGCTGCAAGCACGGTCACAAGACAATCAGTATTACCAGCACGCAAAGATCTCTTCATGAGTTGATACAGCTCAGGTGCATTGTAGGGCCATTGTTGTGAGACAATGCCATCGATGAAGCGAAGGTCGATGCCAAGATTGAGGCAGGCGCTATGAGCATAGATAATAGCTTTCCCCCCATCATTTTTTATCTGTTCGACTTCTTGGTAGATGCGAATACGGTCTTCTTCTTTTGTTCCACCGTGAATTGCAAAATAACGAACACCATTATCCATACACCATTTCTGTAATGCTGTGCAAAAACAATCCTCCGGCCTTGCGACACTCTCTTCTTCTTCGGGGTCGCGTAGGACAAAGCGTGACAGCATATTTTCAGTCACAAGCACAGCGTGACGATCGTGCTGATGGAAATACTCACTCAGCGTTTCTTGTGTTTTTTGAAGAGAAGACCACGGCATAGTTTCGTCATCACTCACGAGTCGTGGACACCGAATGAAGAGCATCGAAAGGTAGAGCTTCTCAATAGCAAGAAGGGAGGTGTCGTCCGTAATCATCTGCAGATAGTCTCGTTCTTGAGTGGAGAGAGGGTACGTTGTATCATTGATTTCTTTAAGCCATTCCTCCATCTCATCAAGATTCCAAATTTTTGTATCGATTTGTTGACGAAGGAGCATGGCGTCATTGGAAACAGCATTCGATCGACGTGCCTGCGAAGGGAGGTCTTCCATAGTTTTTGAAAGAAGCTCCATAACAACGCGTAGTCCTGCTAAGTGCCCTGGAGCAGGAGTGGCAGAGCCACAGATAATATTGCCTCTTGTAAAGAGATCAGGAATCTCGCGAATGGTTTTGCGAGCAAGTTGTGTTCTTTTTCCATCTCCTTGCAGTAAGTGTGCTTCATCGAAGGCGATAGACGTAAATGGATTGTCTTGTTGAATGAGCAGGTCTGCAATCGAAATTTTTTGCTCTTTCCCATCATGTTCATCTTGAGTACATCGTGTAACATGCCACATGCTATACGCACAGAAGACAATGTCACAACTTGCTGCTTGCATAATTTGTTCCACTGTCATACCACTCTGAATAACGCCAACGGTTGGCGTAGTGGGAGCATTAGGATCTGTATAATACTGAGATGCTACAGGCTTTCGTGATGATCCAGGGCGAATGCGATTGGGCACCTCGTCGATCACTGCTTTTGGTGCAAAGAACAGCATGCGCGCTTTTTTTCCTTTTTTTTCAAGAAGTTTTTTCTGTTGTTCATAGAGGAAGATGTATGTCCATGTTTTTCCTTTTCCTGCATCGAATCCAATGTATCCATGTTGATTGTCTCCGCCATTCAAGGTATCTGCAATCATTTCGGCAATGGCAAGTCGCTGTCTCCAAGAGCCAAGTGGCCACTCTGTTCCTTCATAATCTGTCATTGTCTGTTGCATGTATGGAGGAATCTCAAAATCTGCTGCCGCACGAAAATGTTGTTGCACTTCTTCAAAAAGATCAGCATGCTTCATGGAAGCATCCTGCAGTGTTTTTCCTGGAAAAGCATTGCCATAAAGAATATCAAATTGCTCCTGTAAAAACCCCCGAAGTATATGTGGCTCTCTATATGATGCTTGAGATTCAAGCGTGTCTCCATCACTTTGTATGAGTATACGATAGCAATGTCGAATAATTCCTCGTCTCATTTTAGCGCGAATAGTTGCATTCTCGAGAATTTCTTCTGGTGATGTAAGAAATACTTCCAGTGAATCATCTTGCCCTTCTTTTCTTTCAGTCTCACTGTCGCCTAAATATTTTTGAAGAATACTCGCAACAATGCCTCGTTCTTTATAGTTGATGATCTTCAGTCGAAGAAGGAGATCCAGCAGAAGTTCTTCGCCAAGATAGGGGGCAAGACGAAGATATTCTTGTACAATGTCATTGATCTCTGCCTTTTCACGTCTTTCTCGTGGGCTGAGAGTGCTCTGTCCACGATGCATGATCTCTCGAAAATCGCTTGCCGGAAGCACGGGTTGTCTGCCTTCAGTACGAATAGAGCTAAAAATGCGCAAGCGTGCATGATAAATGATGGATTGCAATGCTTGATCATCGGGAAACTCTCTATCAATGACTCCTTCGATGGTTGTGCAAAATTGTGACAACGAAAGAAGATCGTCAAAAGTAATGTTTGCATATTCAGTGCGAATTTTTTCCACAAAAGCACGTAGTCGCTCTGCGTATTCGGGGTGTTCTGCGCACACTCTGTCCAACTCCTTGATGAGTGGCCCATCTTCTTGGCCGATGTCTCTTTGGAATGAAATAGGCATAGATTATTGAGGGCGGCCACGTGTAGCGGTAATAAGGTGATAGATCGTATCGATGCCAGCAGGTATATGAATAGCATCATATTCGGCAGATTCATCGCCTGCGCTCGCTCGTTCGCCTACATCAGTCAAAAGAGCAAGAAGTGATTCAAGCCTGTTTCTTGCTTCTTGTAGACGTTGTGGTACCTCTTCTTTCATGCGCCGCTGTCTTTGCACGGCAACAGCCCTCTCCGCTGCCTCTTGCTTCCTTCTCTGGGCTGTTCTTTTCACGGCTTCTAATCGCGGATACGTAACAGAGACATCATCTGCGCTCGATGAAAGAGGAGGAGTTGATGACTGCTGTGCATCGAATAACTCAAGGTAATCTTTAGCGCGTTCACAGAGCATCAATTCTTCGATTACACTTAGCACGAGAGAAGCAAGAGAAGATGACGAAAAATGAGTTCCACCTGTAGGAGCAGAAGAAGCGATAGAAGTAGAAACATTTGCTACAACATTTTGCATCACTGCATGTGTCATTGTGCCACTTGTTTGTACGCATGTTGCGATGGCTTCTTGAAGAAGCTCCGTTGCATGCTGTAAAAAAGACTGAAGTTCTAAAGTCATTGCCTCAATATCCCCTTGATTTGTTGTCGAAAGAGATAACGCAAGAAGGTTTGCTGCGCCTTGATCAAGACGATCTGTACAGTACTGAAGAACGCGTTCTTGAACACGTGATTCATCGACCCCTAGTGCTTCAAGACATTCAAGAAGAGGGTCTTTTGGCGTGGTTTCTGCCTGTGTATTTGAAGAAGATGCATTGTTGTCATCTGTGCTCACTTCCTGTTCTTGTGAATGATCATTGCTTGTTGAGGTAGATGAATCTTGAGTATCATCATTTGCGGTTGGCGTTCCATAATGACGTACCCATTCAATCCATAGTGCGCGCAATTCTTCTTGAATTTCCGTATTCTTAACCATGGAAATACCATAGGCCACAGCCTTGAGAAAGAGTTGAAAAGTGTCAGGAGTACAAACAGGAAAGCAAAACCGAGGAGGGTTGCTCATAGCATTCCACGCAGATGCGCCATCTCGAAATTGCCGAAATGCTTCATTATGCACAGTTCGTTCTGGAGCATTATCGGCAAGGCCATTATTTTTGTGAGAACGGAGAGGGTCCGTTACAGTACGCAATATTTTTTTGTCCGCAAGAGGAGAGTGCTGTAGACGATCGGTAATGTCACTGGGAAGAGCGAGAAAAGATGCATCAATAGCGAGTGTTTCTTGTTTGATAATATCTTGTTTTAATTGCTCAAAATAATCCCTTATTTTTTCAAGAAATGTAACGACGAATCGCTTATATACATTGTTCCAGCTTTGAAAAGTTACTGGGTTTTTCATTAGTAGCTCAGCGTCACCGGAGATGTACAGAACGGAAGAGTAGAAAATATGGTTGAGTATCTCAAAAACATCCAAAAATGAATAATGATCACCCTTATGTATTTCTCGGAGTGTTTGTAGGCCAAAGTCGATCATTGCATTAATTCGCTGTAAAATTTCTTCAGAAAGTTCTTTTGCAATAACGTATGGTTTCGTTTGAAAGAAAGTTTTTGTCGCACTTTCTTGTGCTAACTGATGAATTCTCTTATGTGAGATGAGAGTGGCTTCATTGTTTTGTGTGGGGGGCTCTGAAACACCGCACAATGTTTTGATGGAAGCAATACTTGCTAACATTTCATACCAATGTACCCCTTCTGTTTCTGTGTTGATGTCAAATTTTTTCGCAATGGCAGAGACAATAAGACATGTACTAATTGTACAAAAATCAACAGAATCGTCCTTCTCACGCATTTTTTGCGTAGCAAGATGAGAGATGTATTGTTCAATATAAACATGCAGACACAGAGAAAAGAGGTCTCGCTCCCGTGAGCACATTCTTTCTGGTATCGCAGTGATTCCTTCTTGAGCACCAAAAAATTTGCCCGCTTCAGTAAACGTTATTCCCACCTCTTTCGCATGTTCTTTCATCACATCCAGAATCATTGCACGAGTCACATCCTCCAACTTCGCCTCGTCCAATTGTTGCATCGCTAGGCCGTAAGGAATGGGCACAGCATCATCTGCATCGCCCCCATCAACATTCTCTGCCTGATGCCTTTGTACCGCCTCTTGAAAGAGTGCTGTTGCTCGTGCCTGGATATCTGAAAGTGCATAAGAAGAACGTGGCAGAGAAAAATATCGCCCGAGTGTGGGAGGGACAAGTGCCGCATTCAGTTGTCGTAGTGATGTTTTCAGGTCATCCGTACAGCCAGTTGCTAAATCAATCATATGGTTTACAGAGCACTGACTGAGCGCAATAATAAAAAATAACCGTGTAATATCAAGTGTTGTGTCTCTAAAAAATAGGTACGAACTTTTCATTGTCTCCTTTACTACATCATCAATCTTCTCCCATGCCTTGAGAGTGTTTGCGCCATATTTTTTCACTAGATCAGACTGCGTTATGCCAACGTTATTTGGAGGAGAAATATATTGCGATCCATGCAATTGACAGAGTGCATCCAATGATCTTCGCATAACTGCTACGCTCCGAGAACAATCAGAGCGATAAATTGTGTTAACAAGATCACCTTTTGTGTCAGGGAGACAGAGATAATACTCAGTCGCCATCACAAACAACACCTCTGCACACATAGCCTCAAGATCTGCAAGGGCAATAGTGTCAGTATGTTGAGCTAGCAAGAGAGTAGAATGGCTTTTTCCTATTGCAAGCATTCGATCAATGGTAGGCTTTGAATATGTTCCATGAATACCTTTCAGCGCTTCTGCTTCTCTGAAGGCATCTTCAAATACTTGTTGCACTTCTTGAACAGTTGGAAGTTTTTCGGCTCCTTCCTCTATAGTAATAGGAGAAAATGGAGTGTGCACCACTTCTGCAGCTCTAGTGGTAGTATGTAATTGTACTGCTTCTGCAAGAGCAGCTGCGCTAGCGTGTAGCGCTGCATTTCGCTGTACAATTTCGGTCATTCTATCCCTCGTGGCTCTTCCTTTTTTACGAAGGACATAATATTTGTAGGCGTAGGCAATATTGTCTTTATCACCCAGAAAGCCAATCAATAAATCTTGTGTAGATATAGAAGTACCATCGTCTCTAATCGCAAAAGACATGTTTGGATCTTTCAATACACGAATACAGAGCGATCTGAATGCTTCTTCAAATTCACCTAAAGAGAGTACTTCTACAGAATATTGCTCCATCAGCAAAGTTGCATTTCTGCGCGCTTCATGCGTATTACCTTGGTCAATAGAACTCACGAGTGGCATAAAATAATTACGATCCACATCTTGTGCAATGAAATACGAAAGAATTTCAAAAAGATATAAGTTTGCCGTTTCACCATTGATCATCACTGGATTTCCTAGTGATGCAAGAGCAAGAATCGCTTTTGATGCTGCAAATGCAGGAGATTCTTTTTTATTCCCGAACATCACTTTTTCGTAATGCTGATTCTGAGCATCAGGTACACACACTATCCCCAGATTTTTTGGATTCCCGTGTATTGACGACACAGCGATACCTCTATCCTGACTGAATTGTCTCTGAAATGATTGAAGCAATGGATACACTGCAAGATCGGGCGGTAATTGTGGAAAAATACCTTGAAGGTGAGTATAGGCATGAGCAATAAATGGTGGATAATATTCTGCAGCCTCTGCCTCGGTTGCAAAGCTGGGCCCATCCCTTTCCTCCTCTGTCAATTCATATGTTTCTACATCTTCACGAGAAAAGGCAAATTCATCTCTTTCTACTTCCATTGATGATTCGATTGTGGGGGTCATAGACAAAATGTAATAATTATTATATATTACTATTTATGAAAAGCAAGGGAAAAATGGATGAAATCCGCTAATGGATACCATTGACTGGTTTTTGTGACATAAAAAAAGATGACGTACAAGACGTAGTGGATTTACTACAGCGAAAACCCCTTTTCTTTTCTTGAAAAATTCTTATACTATCCTTTGGTTTGAGATTCTTTCATCCGCCGCTTTAGCTTCCGCCTTCGCCCCTCGACAAGCTCAGGGTCTACGGTGGACAGGCAGTGGTAGCGTAACTATCTTTCTTTCATCCGCCGCTTTAGCTCAGTGGTAGAGCAACCGCCTTGTAAGCGGTAGGTCCAGGGTTCAAATCCCTGAAGCGGCTCCATCCTTCGCTCACTTCGTTCGTCTAC
>CAZKOO010000022.1:0-12832 GCA_964554435.1 uncultured Candidatus Peribacteria bacterium | reverse complement strand
CGATGATGGAAACAGGAACGAAGCGTTGCATAGTGGAGAGGAGTATAGCAGAGAATAATTTTTTGTAGAATAAGAATGCAATTACTAAAATATATAAAGATCACTGCCATCATTATAAATGGAATAAAGTAGAGACGTCCAAGTTTTTCATATCTCTATAGCCATTCAATAGGTAGATACTTTTTAAATAATTGACAAACAGAAGAAAGGGAAGATACTAAACACGTAGATCACGCTGATGTAGTTAGTGTGATCATTATTCCTCTTCCTTTTCTATGACTACTACCGAACATGAGTCAATTATAAAAGTTTCTCTCACTGATGTTCTATCAGGTGTTGCTGAATATGAAGGTAGCGCAGTGGCAACTAGAGTAGAAGCATTAATAAGAAGTGGAACATCTCTTTTGAGAGCGATATTTGATGCCAGAAGAACACAAGCTTTGCCACATCTTTTAGCACATCAAGCTATTTTTGCTAAAAGGTTTAATTCGCGCAAAGTATAAATGCTGAATAATGAGTACAGAGTACTACTTCTTTCTACAACGACCCTAACACTTTCTCCAAGCTTTCGCTCCATTCTTTGTGCATAACTTCTAGTGAAAGATCGATGAGTGTTTCTGTTCCAACAGAAATCTGCAGAGTTGCATCTGGAGTTGTGTGTCCAAGCACGGTGCAGGAAACACCATTATTCTTTGCTTGTGTACACAATGTATCCACATCCTTCTTACTCACCTCAAGAATGAAGCCGCCTGTTTCAGAAAAGAGGAGGGTGTCAGTTGAAAGAGGGAATTGGAACGCAGAAAGATCGACGGATGCACCAATGGTTGCCTTTTTGCCACGCACAGAGGTGGTCGTCTCGAAGAGCGCAAGGAGCAAGCCACCATCACTCACGTCATGTGCAGAGCGCACAAGACCTGAGCGAATACATTCGGTTACAACATAATTTTCACGAGCAGTGAGCGCAAGATCGGGGTGGGGGACTGCACCACCAAGGAGGGCATTGGTTTTGCAACCTGTGAGATGCTCCAAAATAGAATGGTACGCACTCGCGCCACATTCATCTTTTCGTTCGCCAATAAAGAGAAGAACAGAGTCATCCGATTGAAGATGTACAGAAATGGCTTTGTGTCCATCGGGTAGCGTTCCAACAATGCACACGTTCGCAGTGGGGTCGATGGAACCATCTTTCGTTGCGTTATAGAGAGAGACGTTGCCACTGATCACTGGAATTGCCTCGCCATCTTCACCAAGTGCTTTCGATGCATCGATAATGCCTCGCACGCCTTCTTCAAGCGCAAAAAGATGTTCAGGAATTTCAGGGTTGCCGTAGTTTAAGCAGTCAGTAATAGCACGAGGACGAGCGCCAACTGCTGCAATGTTACGCACGTTTTCCGCAACAGCATTCAGCCCTTGGAGATACGGAGACACACGACCGTAGCGACTATTTCCACCAGACGCAATGGCGACTCCAACTGTTCGATCGGCTACTGGAAGATCAGTGTTCCACTCAGGGTGACCCACTTCTGTTTCATAACTTTGGATGTCCGCAAGCGGAAGAAGAACACTTGCGTCTGCTTCTCCTGCTTCAATGAGGCTGTTGCCTAAGATGTTTTTATCGTAATGTCGGAACACACGTTCCTTACTTGCATAATTTGGATGAGTGATCATTGTTTCGGCAATTTTTTGCAGAGAGAATGATTGTTCCAAAACATGTACATGACCATCGGTATACTCAATGTGAGGTGCATCGAATGATGTATGAGGATTGTTCGTTGGTCGGACGTACTGAAGTCCAGAAGTGATATCCAGCGATGTTGCATCGCATACTTTTTCTCCTTTATACATCAGTGTATATCTATTTTCAGGAATCACTTTTCCAATGACAGATGCACGCGCGTTTTCGCTCACGCTTGGCAAATCCCACACCACATTGTAGTGATGCAAAATTGATTCTGTGAGTGTTGGATGGCAGATCCAGCAGAAGCGTTCTTGTGTTTCTGCACAGGCAATGACTTGTGGAGGAAGGTCGGGTAATGCAGTATGAATGTTTTCAAGATCGATGATCGCCCCCATCTCTTTTGGTGCAACTTGCTCAACCGATGCACATACCACTCCACCCGCACCGAGATCTTTAAAACTGACTTTATCTAACTTTCCCTCTTTTTTGAGCCAATCGAACAGCGCATAGCTTGACGCAAGTAAATGTCGCTCAAGGAAGGGGTTTGGCTCTTGCACCGCTCCAGCATTGGTTTCGCTATCTTCCGCACTCATGATGACACTCGAAAATGCAGCGCCTCCAAAGCCACTTCTGTCTGTTGCTTTTCCAACAAGAATGATGTCGTAGCCAACACTTCCTGCTTCGTCTGGAACGTAGCTATGGATGATTTCATCTTCACGAATGAGCCCGACAGTGACAACGTTCACAAGACAACTTTCATTGAATGCACTATCGAAGACAGTGTCTCCTCCAAGGTTTGGAATGCCCAGTGCATTGCCATATCCGGCAATACCGCGAATGACTTCGGTGGCAATGCCCTTACTTTCGCTGGACTGCAAATCGCCAAGGCGAAGAGAGTCGAGCGAGCCAATGACACGAGCGCCCATGCAGAGCACGTCGCGCACACATCCTCCGACGCCTGTTGCAGCACCTTCATACGGCACAATTTGAGATGGGTGATTGTGCGATTCATGACTGATCACAATGCCCCACCTTTTGCCGACTGGTCCATCGGTAATGGCAATAATGCCACTATCTTCTTTTGGCCCAAGAATGACGTGTTTTCCAGTGGTGATGAATCCTTTCAAAAAACGTCGTGACGATTTGTAGCTACAGTGCTCACTTCCTTGAATACCCCAAATGACCGCTTCTGTAATGGTTGGCGCGCGACCAAGCATGGTTTGCACGGCTTTTGCTTCGTCTATTGTCAGTCCAATGCGATGAGTTGCAAGAGATGCACGAATGGCATCATCAGTCATTGTGTGAAAATCGAGAGTGATCATGGTGAAATAGTACTGTAGAATAAGAGAACAGACAACAGGTAGAAGACTCTAGATAATAGACAATAGAGAAAAAGAACAAAGAATGAATATCACAAGACACAAGTGAACAGCCAATTGCTACAAGCCAATAGCCATCTCCTCACTACTCCCAACTATCAACTACCTACTACCAACTATCAACTCATCAATGCTTTCCTTCTTCAAACATCGTCCTCTTGCCAGTGGTGCAATGATTCTTGCATGCACGCAATTCACAGCATCGTTCTGTGGCTTCCTTCGAGATCGTGCATTTTCCTTCATGTTTCCGCTCGATCGTGACCCTCTTGGCATTGCATCCATCTACATTACTGCGTTTCGTCCGAGCGACTTCTTATTTCAGTTTTTTGTGATTTCGGCATTGAGCGTTGTGTTAGTGCCATTTCTCTCGACACATCAAGTGAAGAATGATCAGAAGGAGATGAATCAACTTCTCACAAGTACACTCATCCTTTTTGGTGTATTTTTTGGTGTTCTTGCCCTTCTGACCGCAGGAAGCATGCCATGGATTGCACCCTATCTTACTGCACTGCAAGGAGAAAGACTCGCGCTCTATCAATCCTTTGCTATGCTTGCACTTCTTTCAAATACTGTGTTCGTCTTTGGGAATACCTTTAGTCAATATCTGCTCGTGAAGCGACAATTGTGGTACTACGGAGCCATGCCAATCATCTGGTCACTGAGTACGACAGTTGGCATTCTTCTGTTCACACGATACGTCGGGGTCTATGGACCTCTTCTTGGAACAGTGATGGGAACCATCCTCTATACCATCATTGGGTTTGCTGGAGCACGACAATCGGGTTTTTCTTTTTCGCTTCCAACAGGCATTCTTCATCACGATTGGAAAACAATGGGTTGGTTGATCTTCCCTCGAATGGGTGCCTTAGGAGCACTACAATTTCAATTACTTATTTTTGATCGTTTCGCATCTCTTCAAGACACATCTGTCATTGCAGTGAATCAATTTGCACGCAATATCGAGTCAGTCATTCCTGGGTTCATCGGCATTGCCATTGCGCTCTCCGCATTTTCTGAATTGAGTATTTCAAGTGCAAAGAATGATCATTCTTCGTTCATTCGCTCTGTCAAGCAAGGTTTGCTTTATAACCTCATTCTTGCCATTCCAGGAAGCATCGCACTCGCACTTCTTGCTCCGGTCGCAGCGTGGCTTCTTGGCATTGAAGGTGAGCCAAAAACACTCTTTGTAACATTGCTCCTTCTCTACGCTATCGCCATTCCCTTCGATAGCATCAATCATCTATTACTTCGATCATTCTACTCACTGAAAAACACTCTTACTCCTGCAACCTCAAGCATTCTGTCTGCAGTGTGTAGCATCATCGCAGTGTTCTTTCTTTTTGAAAAGATGGGCGCAGCAGCATTTCCCTTAAGCTTCCTTCTTGGTCAAATCGTACATACATCCATCTTAGGCACAAGCCTTTGGCGCTGGAAGAAGGGAAAGTAATGCAGGTAAGGGAGTTAAGGAATGAAGTCAAAGATTCAAAAGAAACAAAGGAGTCAGAAGATGCAGAGGAAATATATAACTACACTACTATCAATGAATATCAGTACATTTGTCGCCTTGATGAGCTTTGTATTCACTGTTCATGTGCGAAGCGTAAAGCGATGTGCATCTGTTTGAGGAGCGAAGCGACGAGTCTGCACATCGCAGCGGAGCACATGAAATACAGTGAACAAAGCGAATCACCAGCGACGATTTTTTCTTTCGTTTCCTTTCTTTTGTAGCGACAAAAGAAAGGAAAGACCCGAAGAGAAATCACTATTCACGATCTTCTTATGCAAAATTATGATCGTTTGGCTATAAAAAGATACAAAAAGAGCAGGTCTTCCTCCTTCGTTTTAGCTTCGGTGGACAAGCTGACCTGCGGATGATGAATCAAGGATTGAGAAGAAAGAAGTATGAAAGAAGAAACCGAACAGGGTTTCCTGATCCCACATAAAAAGAAAAAGAGATCATCCAAAACGCGACTAGAAAAGTCGCTCTGTTATCAACTGCCTACTACCAACTATCTACTATCAACTAACCACTACTTACTACCACCCTCTACCTTCCTTCTTCCAGATTTGCCTTATCGGTGATGCGTAGAATGCGCACTTGACTACCATTCTTTGGATTGAGAGTGAGAATAGCTGTTTTGCCGATGAGTGTTGCGCCCTCTTTGCCAATCATGACGTAGGACACATTTACTTCTGTTTCATTGGTGATTTCGTACAACTTTCGTTCTCCTGATGGAGTAAGAAGAGTCACTCCGTATGCGTCGAGTGCTTCAATTTTTCCTGCGCTACTTAAGACAGGATTGAGGGAGATATTTGTCACAACAATCAGTGATGCATTCAATCCTGCAACACCATCGCGCAGGCCACGAATACGTACATCCATTCCCTTTAGAAGATTGATCGGAAGCAATTTTTTACGACTACTTTTCCCTTCAGAAATGATCTCTGTATATTGGCCAATAGTTGCTTTGATGAGTTGGTTATTACTTTTCACGCGAAGATAGACAGTGCCACCAACGTTTTCAAACAATTGCTTTTGTGTAAATTCAACTGATTCAATTGTTCCCGCAACAGTCAGGCGCGGACCAATGCCTTCTAGTGCGAACACTGAAAAAGGAAGAACAAGAAGGAAGCTTGCGACAACAAGGAGCGAGGAGAGTCGAGACATAGAATGAAAGAAAAAGAGACAATATCTGTACTACAAACTACGTACTACACACTACAAATGAAAGAGAATTACTTTCTGCGCACTTGTGTGAAGTCGAGCTCTACTGGTGTATCGCGATCGAAAATGAGCACAAGAACAGTAAGTTTTCCCTTGTCGATGTCCACAGTATCGATGGTGCCTTCGTAGTTTTTAAATGGTCCATCCACAATAACAACAAGGTCGCCAATTTGGAAGTCGCTCTTGAACTTGGCTTGCTCTTCTCCCATACGACGCTCTACAACGCCAAATTCTTCAGGCGTGACAGGAACTGGAATATTTCCAGAACCTACGAAACCTGTGACGTTTGGGGTGTTACGAACCAAGTACCAGCTATCATCAGTAACAGTCATGTCAATGAGTACATAACCAGGAAAAAGCTTGCGCTCTTCTTCAACAGGCTCACCTTTTTTAAAGACAATCTGCTTCTCTTTTGGCACAACCACACTGAAAATGTAGTCTTTCATGCCAAGTGTATCTGAACGCTGTTCGATGGATTTTTTAACGCTATCTTCATAGCCTGAATAGGTATGAACAACATACCAGTTACGACCAGCGGAGGGGTCTTGTTTTCCCATAGAAAAATTAGAAAAGGCGAATAGTAGTATGGAGAACTTCTCCAATCAGTGCATCAACTGTACCAAAGGCAAGAGATGAAACAGCAAGAAAAGCGATGACAATGCCAGTTAAGCGAAACGCTTGTTGGCGAGTAGACCAACGAACTTGATGAAGTTCCTGAAGGCTTTCACGGAAGTACGCAAGAAGAGAGTTCATAGATACAGAAAAAAAGGCCAGAATCTGGCGCTCATTATACCGCAAATGAATGCGAATGCAAGTGATGAAATGAAGAATTAAGAATTAAGAATGAAGAATGAAGAATTATAAAAAATTTGAGAAATCAAAAATATCAATACAACAGAGCAGGTGTCCCACCTGCGGATGAGGAAAATCAAATGAATAAAAAGAAAAAAATCAATTTCAATCGCGGCTAGAAAAGCCGCTCTGTCATCATTCATAAAACGAACAACTATCTACAAAATAGCCAAAAGCCAATTGCTAATAGCTCATTGCTATAACCCATAATTCTGCGGACCGAAGGCGTGAATTTTACTGATGGGAAGAGCGATAAACCACACATTCCCCTTGATATTCTTCTGAGGAATGTAGGCTGTATCTTTCTTATTTACATGAGCAAAACTACGAGAGTCGAGGCTTCCTTGGCGGTTGTCGCCTAACACAAAATACTGGCCTTCAGGAACAGTAAAAATTTCTTCATTTGTATCTCCAGAAGTCACAGGATAGCGGTAGGTTTTTCCTGCATTCATCGGACTAAGGTACGGTTCACTCAAGCGAATGTCTCCCTTTTTTGCATCTCGAAGGAACACAAGCCCATCACGCACAACAATGGTCTCACCAGGAAGACCAATGACGCGTTTGACATAGTATTTATACATGTCCGATGGTGGCCTGAACACAACGATATCTCCTCGGCTTGGCTTATGAAAAAGATAGCGAAATTTGTTAATGACAATATATTCACGGTGTTCGAGAGTATCGATCATCGAGTTTCCATCAATTTGAAAAGGGGAGACAATGAATGTTCGCACAATCGCAACCACTGCAATAATGATGACGATGTTTAAAATGACATCAAAAAAGTGAAAAATCAGACTTTGGCGATCGATAGGCATACCAATCTATTGTATCACATCATCATCTTCGCCTACAATACCATCCGTGTTGCAGCAATTTTTCTTCGGCAAACATTTAGACGATGACGAGCAGATCATCATCGTTGTACAGAAAAATTGGTTTTGTGGAGTGCGTGTGTTGTACATACCAACACTTGTCTTTTTTGCACTCTGGAGCATCCTCTATTTTGTGCGAAAGCTGAGCATTCTCTACGGCCTTTCCCTTGCGTCCGTTGGCATTCTCATTTGGTGGATTCGCAATTTTCTCGATTACTATTTAGATGCATGGATTGTGACGAATATGGGAGTGATTGTCATTCAATGGCATGGATGGTTCCATCGATCGTCTTCACGCATTTTGTATAGTGACATTCAGGGTATTGGCTATGACATTCATGGCATTCTTGGAACGGTGTTTCAGACTGGAACAGTGAGTATTGAAAAAATCTCTACAGGAAGTGCCATTTCTATGGAGTCAGTCTACAAGCCAAAGCGCATTGAAATAGCAGTACTAGAAGCTATGGAAGCGTACATGCTACAGAAAAACCTGCGTGATGCTACCACTGTACAGAACATCCTTACAGAACTAGTGACATCAACCCTACAAAAACAGCATGCCGATGGTTTAGTGATTGAAAAACTTCCTAAAAAATAGAGATGAATTCCTTACTTCTTATTATTGGCGTCGGAGTGATTGTTGCAATTGCATTGATTGTATACATTCTGCGATCACTCAAAAAACGAGGGTTCTCGAAAGCGCATCAGAAAGAAATTGTGTCTCTCTGGAAAAAGATGGAGGCAGAAGAGAATGCATCGTTACAGATATTGATGGCGGACGCGGTGCTCGATCGCGCGTTGTCGTTCCTTGGCTTTACAGGAACGCTCGGAGAGAAGCTCAAAAAAGCAGGTCCACGTTTTTTAAGTGAGAATGATGTGTGGTGGGCGCACAAATTGCGCAATCAATTGGCGCATGACCCTCATTTTTCTTTATCAAATATCGATGCCGATCGTGCAAAGAGAATTTTTCGAAAAGCACTGGCGGATCTTGGGCTCTAGATCAGATGAAAGACAGTAGACAGTAGACAGTAGACAGTAGATAATGAGGATGTTTTTATGAAACCATCACTTCTTCTCATCGGTCTTGGAAACATTGGAAAAGAATATGAACAGACGCGACATAACGCTGGTTTTTTGATGATTGATCTTCTGGCAAAAAAATATGATGCATCAGAATGGAAAGAGGAAAAAAAGTTTGAAGCCCTTGTTTCAGAAATGCAGATAGATGGAAGATCAATCCTTCTTGTAAAGCCAACAACGTACATGAATCGTTCTGGTGATGCAGTGCAGAAAATTGTTTCTTTTTATAAAATCGATCCTGCAACCCAACTGCTTCTTTGTACTGATGATATTGACATTCCTCTTGGAACCATTCGCTTTCGAGCATCTGGAGGAGCAGGAACACACAATGGGCTCAAATCGATTGTGGCACTTTTTGGAGAAAATGTTCCACGCCTGCGCCTTGGCATTGGTCCAAAGTCAGACATCATGGATTTGAGTGATTGGGTACTGGCAAAGATGAGTGATAAAGAAAGAGAAATGCTTGTGCAGAATGAAGAAGAGACGGAAAAAGTAATTCAAAGAATGATAGGGCATGCTCTTTAAATCTCTTGCGTCAAAAACTTCAAAAAAAGGCCCCCGATATAGACGAATCCATATAAGGGTCCTTTTCATAGGAATATCTATATAGCATCATATCAATTCTTATTTTTCAAGAGAATCTTTTTTCCGCTTGGGTCGTCTTCGTTTCACTTCGCCGAACCTGAAATGTGCATATGTCATCTCGGCGTAGCGTAGCGGAGACGGATGGCTGGGGAGGAAGGATTCGAACCTTCGAATGGCGGCTCCAAAGGCCGCTGCCTTACCACTTGGCGACTCCCCAATGCTCATATAGAGTAGCAGGAATAAAAACAATTTCAATGCCGTATTTGACCGTAGCCGAGAACGGCTGCTGCTGTTTTTCTTTCTTTCTATTCCTTACGCTGTAGCAGCAGGCGTCCCGCCTGCGATGCGTCGTTTCTATCTTTTCTCTATCAACCGCAGCCGAGAACGGCTGCTACTAAGGTAGGTTGATTGACAAAGAAAAAATGTGGGATTTGCATTCAAGGCTACAATACTGTATTTCAATCATTCTTTTTCTTCAGCAGCCCCGCGACTGCGGGGCGGTTGTTTTATGAATCACAACGAAGTAATGTGACATCCCATTTTCCTGATGCAGAAGACCATTCATAGTTTTCAGGATGTTCACATAAATATGCACGCACAGGATTAAGATGAATGTATTCAATGGCACCACGAATATTTTCAATGATTCTGATATGAAATCGCGGTTGCCACAGTGGTCCTTCTCCAATGGAGTGACTAACGCCAGATTTTACAATGTTCATCAAACGAGAAATAGTGAACGGAGGTGGAACAGAAACAAGAAAATGGCAATGATCGGGCATGATCACAAACGCAAAAAGATGAAATGGATGGAGTTCTTGAGTACGATAGAGGGTTTCAATGACTTCTCTCGCTTTTGGAGCAGAGGAAAAAATAGGAGCACGATTGATTGTGTTGATTGTAACGAGCATCGTACAATCGTTCTGTATGGGATGTCGTTGAGACATAGGAGGAATAGTGTATCACATCATTTTTCAATATCAGATTAGATGGATGCAATATTTTTTTGCATCAACCGCAGCCGAGAACGGCTGCTGCTAATTTTTTTCTTCTATTTTTTACGCCTCAGCAGCAGGCGTCCCGCCTGCGGTGTGGGGATGAACTTAGTGATAATTGTAATCATGCGAGGATTTTTGATTCACTATTTTTCATTTTTACACTCAAAACAGTGCTCCCCGCGACTGCGGGGCTGGGATGAGGGACTTTTCCGCAACTGTAAAACAAAATGAAAGAAAATAAAGAAAAATAGTTGACAGAATGCAGAAGAAGAAGAAGAATGGCATTTGTCTATGAACACGATGTTCGTGTTCAGGATGGGGATCGCCCCCTATCCTCCAAAGTGATAGACACTAGTTCTGTGCTCACCCTCTGGGGTGATACAAGAGAAAAGGAAAATCGTAAATCATGATGATTCATGATTTACTCTCATCCAATGGGCGTAGGCCCATGGATGAACGACCCCCAGGTTAGGAGGGTCTGATCCAATACAGCTGGGAGGTAGAACTTTGGGTGGGCTGAAATCCATCCAAAGAAACCAGATCTCATCCTTGAAATAAAAAACGTCGTTTGATTTCTACCCAAACGACACAGCAAAACAAGCCAGAGCAGGAAATCCTGCTCTGGCTACCAATCTCTCACCGGCACCATTTCCTTTCGAGGAGATGGTGCCTCATTTTTATCGAACTAAGAATAGCTCTGTTATACTCACACCATGCACCGCACATTCTTTGCTTTGCTCCTTCTAGGCTTCATTTTCCTTTCCTTTCTCCTCTTCGGAGCATCGCTTTTTCACGATTTCGCAACACTGGATGATCGATATTTGGTGGTGCAGAATGTGTTTATTCAAGGCATTAGCTTGCGAAATATTCACTACATTTTCACGCACTTTGACCCAGAACTCTACATTCCCTTCACGTTTCTCTCCTTTCAAATCAACTACTTGATGAGTGGGCTTGGTGCGTGGTCCTACCACCTCACCAACATCCTTCTTCATAGTGCTAATAGCGCGCTCGTCGCACTGATCTCTTGGCAACTCACACAGAAGAGATGGCTCGCAGTGCTTGCAGGGCTTCTGTTTTGCGTTCATCCACTCAACACCGAGGCAGTGGTGTGGGTGGCAGGGCGGAAGGATCTACTTGCGGTGTTTTTTGCACTACTCAGCACGTATTACTACCAACTATCAACTATCAACTACCAACGTAGCCAGTCAAAGAACCGCAACAATTGGCTCAGTCTCTTCTTCTTTCTCTGCGCTCTTCTCTCAAAAGCTTCGGTTATCACACTACCTCTAGTGTTTTTCCTCATGCACTACGCTAGAGCTAGCGTTTCATCAAAGAAGGAGATGATCCCTGCATTCATTCGAGGATTCACAAAAGTCGTTCCATTCTTTGCTCTCAGCATTCTCTTTGGTGCTATTGCCCTTTTTGGAAAGGGGAGTGTCATCCAGTCGTCTACAGCACTTCAAACAGTGCTCATGGCAATGAAAAGCACGGTGTTTTACCTTGAGAAATTCTTTGTGCCCATCGGACTCAATCCTCTCTATCCGTACCAAGAGAGCATCACGCTTCTCTCGCCCGATTTCTTCATCCCCATCATCATCCTTCTTATTCTCTTTGGATGCATTCTTTTGAGCCTTCGTTTTACATCGACTATTGCGCTTGGATTTGCAAGTTTTTTCATCCTTCTTGCGCCATCGTTCCTCAATTTTCATAAAGGAGACATCACGTTCATCGGGGTCGATCGATACATGTATCTTCCCATGATTCCCCTCATCATTCTCCTTCTCTCTGCATGTGTTCAGCTGTATGAAAAGAGAGAGATGCGCTGGAAGAAAGCGCTTGGCATTGCCATAGCAACCATCATTCTTCTGATGTTGTCCGTTCTTTCGTGGAAACAAACGAAGCTGTGGGGTGATGAAGAATTACTTTTTGTCAGCGCACTGGAGAAAGATCCAAAGAACATCCCTGCACGCATGAGTGTGGCGTTGGTCTACAGAGAACGAGGGGAAGTGAATGCGCAGGAAAGCGTGATGCGTGAAGGGCTACGAGAACATCCATACATTGGCTATCACCTTGACCTTGCGTCCATCGCTCTGCAGAAAGGAGATCTTCTTGGTGCAGAAAAGGAAATAGAACAAGCAGAGAAGATGAACTCAGACTATCCTGATGTTTCGTTTTACCGTGCATCTCTCAAGGAAGTGCAGAAAAAATCAGAGGAAGCCCTACGCTATTACCAAAAAGCCTTTGCGGAGGACCCTTCCTACGCTGCTGCGTATTTGAATGCAGGAGCCATTTTGCGTGATCTTCAAAAAGATGATGAGGCAGAGAAGATGTTTCGTATCGCCCTTTCGTGGAATCCATCGTTCTTTGAAGCGCTCATCAATCTTGCACATCTTCTGATCGATCATGAACGAAGTGCCGAGGCATTGCCACTGTTACAAGATGCTTTTGCGTTGTCATCTAATGATGCAGATATTGGAAACACGCTTGCCTATCAACTGATCATCGCAGGAAAAAAGAGAGAAGCGCAGGAAGTCATCGATGCTGTGTTGCGTGTGCATCCTGAGAATAGAACAGCGAGAAGAATGAAGAATGAAGAATGAAGAATGAAGAATGAAGAATGAAGAATGAAGAATGAAGAATGAAGAATGAAGAATGAA
>CAZKOO010000021.1:0-13045 GCA_964554435.1 uncultured Candidatus Peribacteria bacterium | reverse complement strand
TATGCGTTAACATACAGAGTCGATACGATTGCAAGATCATCTTTTTGAAGAAGTCTCATTCTTTCATACTATCGAACAAAGACAATTTCATCAATTGGCGTATATTGCCGAACTTCAAATCTTCCCCTCTACCTGTTTCGATCTCCAAAAAAAGTAGCCAATGATGAGCATTGTGCTTGTGGGGGAAATCCATTCAGGAATGTGCCATCCAAAACCATCAAGAAGCATGATGATGCCGAGGATGCACACCGAATACATTGCACCGTTTTTGAGGAGGGGGTAGTGTTTCAATTTTTTCGTATTATGAATCGTCAATTGACGTACGAGGAGTGCTCCTAGGCCATTTCCTGCGATGATGAACGGCACTGAAAGAGTGAAGGCAAATGCGCCTAAGACAGAATCGATGGAAAATGTTGCATCAATAATTTCGAGGTAGAGAATTTTACTCCAGTCCGATCGTGTTGTTGTGAGTAGTTTTTTCTCTGCATCTTCCGCATATTGTTTACAACCGTGCGTGAGAAAAAATGCCGTTGAACCAGCCATGAGTGCAAATGCAAGAAATGGATGAATGATGAGTGCTGGGTACGCTGTTCCAAGAAGAAGTACCGACGCACACGCAAAAAACCATGCGCCTTGTGAAGCAAAAAATTTCTCGTGCGGTAAGCCAAAGTGCTTCTCTTCAAGAAATAGCCAGTGAAGAAACAAAAGGAGAAGGAACATCCCTCCACCCATCAATAAAAAAGGTGATGAGGCTTCAATGGATGCATGCACATTTGGATCACTTGAAAATGTTGCAGTCAGTGCGCCAATGGGACCAAGAGAAGGATTGAGAACATACACAATCAGCCATGGCAAACCACCACGCACCGCAAAAACAGCAAACAGCATTCCGTAGAATAAAAACCACCGACGCGATTTTTCACTCATTGTTTCCAAAACTTCTGCATTGATAATGGCATTATCGATACTTGTCACTGTCTCAAACACACAGAGGCCGATGATGAGGAAGAGAGAGGAAAGCATGGGGGGATTAGCTAGTGGCTAGTGGCTATTCGCTGCTGATTGCTACTGGCTACAAGCCAATAGCCTGAAATACTATGTACTCATCATTCAACTTTTTTTTACCTTCTTCTTTGTCAGTGCAGCAACGTGCTTTGTAAGTTCAGGGAGCCACTCAGTAGTATGTGCAATGGTGCGCATGACTTCCTCTGAGAGACGCAGTGTTTTTCCGCTAATGCGCCACTTGGGGCACACTTGCAACAGTTGCATGATTTCGAGTGCTGTGATGCGAGGGCTTAAAAGAAGAACGATGTCACTCTGATGACTCGAGACATGATCGATGCTCATGCGCTCTACACCGCTACGACGAGCGACCATGCGCAAACGAAGAATGTGAAGAAGGTTCACAACTTGCTTTGGGAGTGCTCCATACTCTTCAATGAGTTCCTTTGTAAATTCCTCAAGCATGTCTTCATTTTCACTCGATGCCAATTTTTGGTAAACGCTAATTTTCTCCTCACTTTCTGTGATGTAATACGATGGAATGAGTGCCTCGAAGGGGAGGACAATCTCTACGGAACCTGTGCTTTCTTGCTCCTCTGTTTTTCCTCCTGCCTGCAAAGTGTCGACAGCGTTCTTGAGAATGCGCAAGTAATGACTCACTCCCACTGTTTGCATATTTCCCGATTGGTTTGCACCAAGAATTTCTCCTGCGCCACGAATCTCCAAATCGCGCATGGAAATCTGGAAACCCGAACCTAGCTCACTTGCTTCTACAATCGCTCGTAAACGCTTTTTTGCATCATCCTTGAGGCGCTGAGAGTGGTAGAGGAGGTAGGCATACGCCTGCACAGAACCACGTCCAACACGACCGCGTAATTGATAGAGCTGAGAAAGTCCAAACTTCTCTGCTTCGTTCACAATGAGTGTGTTTGCTCGTGGGAGGTCAATTCCATTTTCAATGATGGTTGAACTAACGAGAACGGTATGAACGCCATTCTTAAAGTCAACAATGCGTTTTTCAAGTACCTCTGGCTTGAGCTGCCCGTGCGTCACAATAAATGATGCTTCTGGTACCAATGCGCGCAATTTCATGGCAAATGCATCGATCGTTTCTACTCGATTATGGAGCACATACGCCTGTCCTCCGCGTTCCAATTCTTTCCGAATAGAGTCGCGAATGAGTCCATCGGAATATTTTCGCACTTCTGTGATGATGGGCAAGCGTCCTGGAGGAGGAGTGGTGATAGTCGTAATATCACGCAGTTTATGAAGTCCTAAATTGAGCGTACGAGGAATGGGGGTTGCCGTCATTGTGAGAATATCGATGGATGAACGTAGTTGCTTCATCTTCTCTTTTTGCTCCACACCAAAGCGTTGCTCCTCATCGATGATGAGAAGTCCAAGATTGGCAAAACGCACATCCTCCTGAAGAAGACGATGGGTTCCAACAATGATGTCGATGTGTCCTTGCTCTAATTTCTGAAGTACCTCTTTCTGCTCAGCGTTGGTGCGAAAACGAGAGAGGACATCGATGCGAATACCAAACCCCTTCATGCGCTCACAGAGACTACGATAGTGTTGATCTGCAAGGATGGTGATAGGGGAGAGGAATGCCACCTGCTTTCCTCCTTGCACTGCTTTAAACGCAGCGCGCATGGCCACTTCTGTTTTTCCAAAACCCACATCTCCACAAACTAAGCGATCCATCGGGTGTGGGCTTTCCATGTCGCGTTTAATATCTTCAATCGCCTTCACCTGACCTGGTGTTTCAGTGTAGGGGAATGCTTCATCGAATGCGCGCTGCACCTCAGAATCTGCGGGGTAGGCATGTCCTTTTGCTTTTGCTCTCGTTGCGTAAATATCAAGTAATTCCTTTGCAATTTTTTCTGTTTCTTCATTGACTTTCTTCGTCACTTTCTTCCACTCCTGCGAGCCTAAACGCGTCAACTGTGGCTCGCGACCTTCTTCATAGACATACTTCGACAGTTTATCTGCCTGATCGACTGGAACGAAGAGTTTATCGCCTTCAGCGTACGCAATTTCCAAATATTCACGCTCAATGTCATCCACTCTTTTTGTCGTCATGCCTTGGAATTTTCCAATTCCATGTTCCATATGCACAACGAAATCACCTTCCTGAAGTGACGTAATGAAATCAAGCGCAAGACGTTGCACTGACTTCTGTTTTGCTTCACTACGTAGGGTGAAAATCTCGCGATCGGTAATGAGTGCAACACGTAAATCGGGGTTTTGAAGAGAGTGTGGAAGAAGGGTGTCTTTTTCTGCGCGCACAATAGTAATGCGCCCATATTGAGATGCTTCTTCAATAGAATAGGCAAGATGCTCTTCTTGTAGAACACCCACTAAATCATCTGCTCGTTTTGTGACAATGGTAATAGACCAATTTTGATTGAGTTTATCTCGAACATCATTGATAAAATCGGGGAGTGTGTAAAATTTTAATACCGAAAGATAGCGAAGGTGAATGTGGTTCTCTGCATCTTCTGGAAAACTCGTGAGAGCAAGGTGATATTGATCTTTTTGTATCCCCCCTTCTTCGTATTCATCGGTCACAAGGAGTACTTCTTTTGGAAGTTGATCGCGTAACGCTGTTGAACGCTCGTAGCAGAGTGGGTAGAGCGCTATCGACTCTCTTTCGTTTCCATCTTGTACTATTTTCTCAATACCATCAAATGAAAGATGAATATCGATGACTGATGTTTCTTGAAGGGGAAAAATAGAGAGAACGTCCCCCTTTCTGCAATATTGACCAAGAGATAGCTGCTCATCATGACTATGTTCATACCCCGCATTCATGATCGCTGTAATGATTGTTGAAAATTCACATTCTTCTCCTTTCTGAATATGCACTGCATTTGTTTGTAACTCTAAAAACAGAGGAAACTCACCTTGAAATACATCCTGCGTTGCAACATACACTCCTTTTTTTCCTTGAAAGAGATGAATGAATGTTTGAAGACTCTCTGGCGTGATGCCATCCTCAAGAGAAAGAGTGCATACTATTTGCTCAAAAAAACGCAACCACTCTGTTATTTCTTTCTGTTTTTCCTCATTTTCTACAATGACAAGTGTTGCGTCATCTTTTTTCTGTAAAAGATGAGCAATAATCATTGCTTTTGCTGTTTCATTCGACAGACCTGAGAGTGTAATGGACTTCTTTTTTTGAAGAAGTTGAAGCGCATCTTGATGAATTTTTTCATCAATACACAATGTCGTGTTCATAAGAAAACATTCGTAACAGAACTGAAGACCCTTCTTGTAAAAAAGAAGAGCTTCTTCTTGTAAAAAGAGAAGATGAGGAGATTATACGTTCTTATTCAACAATACGCAATGGCATCACAAGGTGGAGAACTCCTGTGTTTTTTGGCATTCGAAATACTGCAGGATGAAAACGATCGATAATTTCAAGTATCACCTCTTCTTCTGATAAACGAGAAAGAAAGTCGATGCTATAGAGTGATGAAAGTGCGATTTTATTCTCACCCTCTCCTTCAATTTTCCCCTCAAGAATGGCTTCATCTCGACCAAATTGCGTGTCTCTTGTTGTAAGAGTGATGGTGGAATTTTGAATGGTGAATGTGATGTTATTACTTTGTTCTTTTGCAAAATAGTGGAGTCGTTTAATGGTTGATAGAAGATCTTTTACCTTTACTTGTACCGTTGTTTTTTTCTCCTTCGGAAGAATTTGTGTGTAGTCAGGGAATTTTCCTTCAATTAATCGACTACTTAATATTGTATTTCCAATCTGCATCTCAATTTGCTGTGCATTCATGCGAATGATGACACATTCATCTTTTGTAATTGACTGCATGGTTGTCATAACACCACGGACTTCATCGAGGAATCGAGCGGGGATAATCGATTGAATGCCAGCAGGAAGATTGGGGATGTGTAATACACATTCAGACAGACGGTAGCTATCGGTTGCAACAAGAGTGAGTGTTTGGTCGGAGCTCACACAAAACACACCTGAAAGAACTGGTCTTGTCATTGTCTTTGCTGATGCAAATGTGACGAAATGAAGTGCTGAAAGAAATGGTGTGATAGGAATGGAGTAGTGTGTTTCTCCTTGGATGGATGAGATACTTGGAAAACCTTTTGCATCTTCTCCAATAAGAACTGCTTTTGCTTTTTTTGATTGTAAATGAAGATGGGTTCCTTCTTTTAATTCCATTGTTACACGATCATCGGAGTTGTATTGTAGAAAGTGTAATAATGCTTTCATTGGAATGGTAATCACACCATCTTCTTCTTTTTGAATAGGGAGTGTTGTAATAATTGATACTTCAAGATTTGTCGCACTTAACGTACACACATCTCCATCTGTTTTTAGAAGAATGTTTTGAAGGATAGGAAGAACTTGATCGGAACCAATTGCTCGAGATACAAGTTGTACTCCTGTTAATAACGCCGATACTTCACACGAAAATTTCATAGAAGGAAAATAGTATATTCTTGTTTTTTTTCTTTATCAATAATTTTCCCCTTTCTTTTTATCCACATTTCTCTTTTGAATTTTTATAGTAATAAATAAAGAATAATAAATTATATTGAATTAGTCATCATAAAGGGGTAGTGACATCTTTTTTAAATCATGATGAAATATGTGGATAACTCTTGGTAACTCTTTTTTCAATTATTTCACTTTTTCTTTTATAGATCAATAAAAGTACGATTTTTATTGGCGAAAAAATGTGTGTGGAGAACTTGTGGAAAACCTGTGTAAAAGATGTAAGAGTTGTTGTAAGAGCTATTGAAAGAATTCCCTTGTTTTTCACCCTCATTTTTACAAGGTGTGTGTGGAGAAGTGAGGGGAAGAAAGGAAGAGTTTTTTCAGAGTTTCCACAGGGTGAGGAAAAGATATCCACAAAAAAAGTGTATGATGATAACTTTCCATTAAAGGTAATTTCATCAGAAATTAGCTATTCTCTTTTTTTGACATTGATTTATCAATGATTCATAACCGCAGGCGGAACACCTGCTGCTGGGGGATGATGTTTTCATTGACATCCGCAGGTAGGCATTTACTTCCATTTCTCACACAATCCTTACTTCCCATAACTTCCTTACCTGCATTATCTTCATCTCCTTACAACCCCTTCTTCACTCCTTCTCTTTTCTCTATCCCTACAACATCTTTCTTATTCTCTACAATCTCAAAGAGATGATTTTCTTTTGGCTTCACGAAGGAGTTATTTGGGATGTCTTGGTCGATTGTAAGGCCTGCGCTTAGGAGGGAGTTTTCACCAATTTTCATTCCAGGGAGAATGGAAGTGTTCACGCCCGTTCGGCAATTATTCCCCATCACGGTGCCAAGCTTCGTGAGACCTGTTGCGATTTTTTGATCTTTTACGATCGATGTAATTTCTTCTTCATCGAAGCGCAAATTTCCGGTCGATGTTCCTCCTCCGAGTGAGACGTTGTGTCCGAGGACGCTATCTCCCACGTAACTCATGTGTGTCCACACATCGGAGTGGAGAATGGAGCGACAGACTTCCGATCCGAAGCCAATGACACAGCGTTTTCCAAGAGAGCTTCCACGCACGAGGGCGTTATTTGCAATGACGCAGTCGTCATCAATGGTACATGGTCCGCTAATAGTGGCATGTGCCATCACTTTGACGTTTTTTCCAATGCGTACATTTCCTTGAATGATTGCGCTTGGGTGAATGGTCGCAGTTTCATCAATGGATGGAGTGATGTCCTGCAGGAGAAGAGGAAGGAGTGACAGGAGATGCCACGGATATTTCACCGGTTGCCACACACCTTCATAGGGAACTGCTTCATAGTGATGTGTCGCAAAGAGTGAGGCGAGCGCAACTTCATAGCCATCATCACGATTGGTTTGAACAGCTTGGAGTGCCTCAAAGAGTGCGTGTGATGATTTGTGGATGTGCGCAACAAGATTCACGAGTGAACTTGGCTCATTTCCTTCACCTGGCTTTTCGATGATGTGTGTAATCCTTTCCCCGTCCAAAGACAAGTATCCTCCTGGAAAATAGCGTGACACTGTCTTTGCGAGGAGCAGTCCATCGACATTCTTCTCATTCCATTTTGAGAGTAATGCGGTATACGCCGAACGCTCCATGCGATCATTGGCACTCAGAAGGAGAATGGGTTGATCGGGGAGATTGTGTAGGGCCGAGAGGAGTGCACCACGCATGCCAAGTGTGAGATCTTCTTGTTCAATGAATGTTTCTGCAGGGAAGAGAGCTTTTGCTTCACTGAGATTATGCGCTCCTCCAACTAAAAGAACATCGTTGATGCCAGACGCTCGCAGGTCTTTGAGTTGTGCATCCAGAAGATTTGTTCCTGCAATAGGAAAAAGGCTTTTTTCTGTGAGTGGCCAAAATCGATTGGACTTTCCTGCGAAGATGAGGATGGCAAGCACGAGAGAAATTATACTTGATATTCATGAAAGATGAAAGATGTCAATGTACGCCTCCATCATCATTCTTTTGTATGAGCAATTGTTTACAATTGCAAGTGACTTGCGCTTAGAACGTGCATCATTTTTTGGCGTATACTGTCATTACTCTCCTTATGATCTTTTTTCTTTCATCATTGCTGGCATTCCTTCTTTCTCTTGGTGTGAATGCTGTTATTGATACATGGCATCCCATAGCTTCGCTGTTTGGATACTTCTCGCTTACACTTCTGCACAACTCTGGTATTGCATTTGGGGTTGAGCTTCCATCCATCGTTCAATGGAGTGGTTTTTTTCTTGCGATTACTTGTATTCTTCACCTTGCGTATCAATCGACTTCTTTTTTGGAACATCTTGCGTATGGGCTTATTTTTGGAGGAGCGTGTGCCAATATTATCGATCGCTTGATGGATGGTGTTGTCACAGATTATTTTCAAGTTGGTACTTTCCCCATCTTCAATGTTGCTGATGTGTGCATTACGGTAGGAGTGGGGGTGTTGCTTTTTGCGAGTAGAAAACAATGAGAAAAGGATTTAGAAGAAACAGAGGAATCAGAGGATACAGACGAATTATCAACTCCCTACTCAGCCACAAGCCAACTGCTACTGGCTAATTGCCATACGTTTCTATTCATACTATCTATCATTCATTCCTTCCTTTCCTGTATACTTCCCCTATGTTCAAACGAGCGGATTTTCTTTTTCTTGGCATTGCGCTTGGTCTTACCCTCTTTGGACTTGCGATGATTGCGAGTGTATCGGTATATCAGAGCTATCAGCTCACACAGCGGTTTGTTGCTCTTGGGCTTCAGAGTGTTCCATCGAACTCATTTTATCTTTGGAGAAGTTCGATGCACATGATTGTTGCTCTTGGAGGGTTATTTTTTACCATGATCGTTCCGTATCACTTTTGGCAGAAACATGCACGCGCTTTGTTTGTGCTCAATTTATGTTTTCTTCTTCTTCTCTTCATTCCAGGGCTTGGTAATCAATACGGAACAGCACAAAGCTGGTTGCATCTTGGGCCTATTTCCTTTCAGCCATCAGAATTTCTGAAGCTCTCTCTCGTGTTCTATCTTGCTACTTGGCTTCAGAAAAAAGAGGCATCGATTGGAACATTTCAAGAAGGCTTTATTCCCTTTGTCATTCTCCTTTGTCTTTCTACTTTTCTTGTTGCCATTCAGCCCGACTTAGGGTCGTTCCTCATCTTTTCTGTTGTGGCCTCGACTATGTTCTTTGTTGCTGGTGGCAATATTTTGCACTTATTTTTAGGTGGTGCAGTGTCCGCTGTGCTGTGTATCCCTATTATTCTCAGTAAAGAATATGTTCGCGGGCGTTTTGCCGTGTTCCTTGCAATGCTCTTTCATCCTGAAGATTTGACACACCGTGAAGGAGTGGGATATCAGGTGTATCAAGCACTTGTTGCCATTGGCAGTGGGGGGATTTTTGGTGTGGGATACGGCAAATCGATTCAGAAATTTGGCTATCTTCCTGAGGTACAGTCGGATACCATTTTTTCTGCAATGGCAGAGGAGCTAGGGTTTCTTCGCTTACTGATTGTTCTTAGTTTGTATGGCATTCTCGTGTATCGTGGATATTTTATTGCTCGCAACTCCCCTGATCGCTTTGGCTTGCTTGTTGCGACAGGCCTTATTTCGAGTATTGCGGTTCAAACACTGCTCAATATGTGTGTGAATCTTTCACTCTTCCCCATCACAGGCATTACGCTTCCGTTCATTAGCTACGGAGGATCATCTCTTCTTTCGACGCTCATGGCAGTGGGTGTGATTGTGAATATTTCGATGCACAGTACAGAAACCGAGGCCATGCAACGACGCAAATCGTCTCATGCTTTTTTCCACTTAAAACGCTTTCTTTTCTCCTAAATGAAGAACATTCTTTTTGTTGGTGGCGGAACATTGGGGCACATTTTTCCTTCCTTTGCCGTTGCAGAATGTCTTCCGAAAGAGTGTGATGTGCTATTTGTGATTGGCACAAAAAAAGCAGAGGTCGATGCACTGACTCATTCTGAACATCGATGTGTTTCTTTGGATGCTCCTCCCTTTCCTCGTGAGCTTTCAGCATCTTTCTTCCTCTTTCCTTTCAGTTTTCTTCGCGCATTCTGTCGCGCCTTTTTTCTTCTCCGCAAGGAACACATCTCTGTTATTTTTTCGAAGGGAGGATACGTCAGCGTTCCGGTTTGTCTTGCCGCGTTTTTTCAAAGAATTCCGATCATTTGGCATGCATCAGATAGTGTGTTGAGTCAGAGTGATCGATTGTTTCTGCCACTCGCACGCGTGTTTTGTACAGGTTTTCCACTCGATGTTCTTGGACTATCATCAGTGAAATTGGCTCGGCATACAGGCAATCCGGTACGATCTTTCATGATGCATGGTTCTAAAGCCGATGGGTACCGCATCACAGGTTTTTCAGAAGCGAAGCCAACACTTCTTGTGCTCGGCGGAAGTCAGGGTGCGCTTTCCATCAACATTGCGCTTCAAGATATGCTCCCAACATTGGTGGAATTCTGTCAGGTCATTCATCTGACAGGAGAGGGTAAGGCTATTCCTTTTTTCCATCCATCGTACTATTCATCAACTTTTTCTTTCGATGATCTTCCGCATCTCTATAGCATTTCCGATGTTGTGTTGTCACGTGCAGGGGCAGGGGGCATCAGTGAGCTTGCGTCACTCTCAAAACCAACCATTCTTGTTCCACTCGAAGGGGTAGCCGATGATCATCAAGTGAAGAATGCGACGGTTCTCAGTGATGCTCGTGCTACGCTCTTTCTTTCACAAGATGCACTGCATACCGTGCCAGAGATCCTTCAGAAGCTTTTCCGTGACCCTCTTCAGACACAACATCTCGGAGAGCAGTTGCATTCCTTTTTCCCTTCAAATAGCGCATCAACAATTGCATCAATTCTTCTGGACGTTTGCGCTGGAGTGCGAGTAGAATAGATACTCTTCCTTTTTTCTTATGAAACACTCTTCTCATTTTCTTCTTTCCTTTGCTTTGCTCCTTGCAGCATGCTCACCCTCTTCCTCATCAACACCTTCTGTTGTCGATGATTCCTCCTCCTCCTCTTCTTCCCTTTCTTCTATGACTTCTTCTTCAATGCCCTCTTCTCAGGCTAACCAAGCGTGGGATGGAACACTTCTCACAGGAAAACACGTTGTGACTCTCAAGACATCAAAAGGAGATATTACCCTTGAACTCGATGCAGATATTGCTCCAAAGACTGTGACAAACTTCGTTGTGTTGAGCAAATCTGGGTACTATAACGGGCTCACATTCCACCGTGTCATTCCAGGATTTATGATTCAAGGAGGAGATCCAACAGGTAATGGCACAGGAGGACGAAGTATTTTTGGCGCAGAGTTTGAGGATGAAATTGATCCAGCAAGTTTGACTTATAAAGTTGGATACAAGGCAGGTGTGATTGCGATGGCAAACCGTGGACCAAACACGAACGGAAGTCAATTTTTCATCATGGATAAGGACTATCCACTTCCTCCAAATTATGCAATTTTTGGACACGTTACAAAAGGTCAGGACGTTGTGAATGCCATTGCCACTGTCGAGCGCGATGGTCGTGATATGCCACTTCAAAAGGTGACATTTAGTGTTGAGGTGCAATAACATCACATGCGTACACGTTTTGCTCCATCTCCTACCGGCTTCCTTCACGTTGGAGGTCTTCGTACAGCTTTTTTTGCTTGGCTTCTTGCCAAAAAAACAGGAGGATCTTTCTTCCTACGCATTGAAGATACCGATCAAACACGTGAAGTCGATGGTGCAGTAGAAACCATTGTTCGCACACTCTGTGCGTCTGGCATTCCGCCAGACGAAGGTGTACTGCTCGATGCGTCTGGTGCCATTACCGAACGCGGGGAGTATGGTCCATATTTTCAGTCAAAAAGACTTGCGCTCTATCGGCAGTACGCCGATCAACTTCTTGCGTCAGGGCATGCGTACCATTGTTTTTGCACGGCAGAGCGACTCGATGCAATGCGCAAGAAGCAACAAGAGCTGAAGCAGGCACCCATGTACGATCGATGTTGCACACATCTTTCAGACGAAGAGGTGCAAACACGCATTGCGAGCGGCGAGAAGTACGTTCTTCGCATGCGTATTCCGCGTGAAGAAGCAATTCACTATCATGATGAAATTTACGGTGATTTGACGTTTCAAGGACACACCATTGATGATCAGGTTTTACTCAAGTCCGATGGTTTTCCTACCTATCACCTTGCGCACGTTGTTGACGATCATCTCATGAACACAGATATTGTCATTCGTGGCGAAGAGTGGCTTTCATCTCTTCCAAAACACCTTCTTCTGTTTAAGTGGCTTGGTTTTGATGTTCCGAAGTATGCACATGTTCCACTCCTTCTCAATAAAGATCGTAGCAAATTGAGCAAAAGACAGAATGATGTTGCGGCCGAAGACTATCTTGAGAAAGGATATTTACCTGAAGCACTCCTCAATTTTCTTGTACTCTTGGGGTGGAACCCTGGCACAACACAAGAGATTTTTTCCATAGAGGAATTGATCAATTCCTTCTCTCTCGATCGCATTCAGAAGTCTGGCGCCATTTTTGATACCGAGAAACTCAACTGGCTTCAGGGCCAGTGGATGCGAAAAATCCCATTGAATGATTTTGTAAATCGCATTCGTCCTCTCGTGTCTGCTTTGTATTCAGATGCTACTAACGATTCTCAATTTCACTCTCGCGCAGCACTCATTCAAGAGCGCATTACGTTCTTCTCTGAGGCGCCTGAAATGATGGGGTATTTTTACGCAGAGCCAACTATCGATCTTTCCATTGTCTGTTCCTCAAAGCAAAAAGTAACCAAGGACGATCTTCCTGCAATCGTCACACTCCTTCGCACGACACTTGATGCCATTCCAGAGAATGAATGGTCACATACGAGTATTCAACAAGCTCTCGAAGCCACCATTCCAACATCGGGCTTCAAAAAAGGACAAGTTCTTTGGCCACTGCGCGCACTGCTCACTGGTCGAGAGTATTCCCCTGGAGCCTATGAGGTAGCAGGATTATTACCAAAAGAATTAGTTTTGGGGAGAATACAGCGTTGTGATAACTCTCTTTCATAAGATAAAAAAGAGAGAGGAAGAGGCACAAGACCCCCTCCTCTCCAAAGCACTGTCATTCATCTCTTGAAGAATTTGCCGTACAAACATTCTGGCATTTTCTTTTCGGTTTCTGTGAGCGGTATTTCACTTGCGGCTCCATTAGATCTGACGACCTAACTTCTAAGCCTCCCGCCTATCCTACACAGCAGACACCTATCATTTGATCGCTATCGGGAAATCGAATCCCTGATGAGCATCTACTCGATAGCCTCTTTATCGAGAGTGCATTTCATCACCAGCCACCCTGGATAATGTTGAATGAAAGTATTGCAATAATAAATAAATAGTTTCTATTCGTCAATAAAAATTTGCGAACAAGACAGCAAAAGGAGTAAATTACTTTTATCTATGTCTGACATCGAAGTAGATATCACAGCGGGGGCGAATAATAAGGCAATTATCGAAGGAAAAACATCAGTGCCTTTTCGTACGTTTG
>CAZKOO010000020.1:0-13878 GCA_964554435.1 uncultured Candidatus Peribacteria bacterium | reverse complement strand
TGTCAAGTATTTTCTTTCATCCATGAATTCAGTTGCATTCTTCTCTTCCTTTCACTACACTGCGTCGCACTATGTTCGCTATTGTCACTATCGCTGGTTTTCAGGAAAAGGTTTCTGAAGGTCTCGTCCTCAAAGTTCCAAGCCTCGAAGGAGAGGAAGGAAGCACTGTTCAATTTGATCAAGTACTCATGATCTCAAAGGATGGTAGCTCTGCTGTTCTTGGAAAGCCAACTGTTGCTGGTGCTTCTGTCAGCGCAAAAATTCTTCGCCATGGTCGTGGCGATAAAATCGTTGTACGCAAGTTCAAGCGTCGTAAGCGTTACCACAAGACTCTCCGTGGCCACAGACAGAACTTCACAGAAATCGAAATCACAGGAATAAAGGCGTAAATTCCTTTCTTCTGTGCAAAAGAACGAATCTTCTTCTTGATTGTATACATTTTTTGATCAATCTATTCTCAAAAAAGAGAATATTGCACATTTCCTATTGTCGCTCTACACTATACCTATTATGAAACCTATCCTCCTTATTATTGAAGCAATTCTTGGTTGTTTACTCGCGCTCCTCATTCTCGTTCAACATCGAGCATCTGGTCTTTCTGCAACATTTGGCGGAAGCGGTGCTGCCTATGTACAACGTCGCGGTGCAGAAAAAGTACTCTATACAGCAACATTGTGGATTTGTGGAATTTTCCTCGGAATTGCTACTTTCTTGATGTACATCTAAATCATCTCTCCTTTTCTAACGTGTTGCGCCTCCTCTCTTCCATCGTGCGCACCATTCTCTCGATGTCTACAGTCGAGCGAGTAGTTTTACTCGTGTGTAGCATAGTTGTTCTCGGAAGTGGAACAATGCTTTTTCTCGATTTCTACAAAGAAAATACCATCCTCTCACCAAAAGATGGAGGAACGTACATTGAAGCATCGGTCGGAGAACTAGAACCACTCAATCCTTGGTTTACCACAGGAAACAACGTCAGTCACGATATTGCCTCGCTTGTGTTTGCAGGTCTTATGAAATACGATCCGATCTCAAAAAAAATCGTCAATGACCTTGCGACGGTAACGGTAAGCAACGATCAAAAAACATATACCGCAACGCTCAAAGACAATGTCTTTTGGCACGATTCAACAGAAGACAATCCTCATCCTGTCACTGCAGATGATGTGCTGTTCACATTTGAAACAATACAAAAACAAGGGTTTGCAAACCCTATCTTGGTACAAAATTTTCGCGGAGTACAGATCGAAAAAGTCAACGCAAAAACTGTTCGTTTCACACTAGAGAAACCATACGCATTTTTCCCAAGCAACATCACTATTGGACTACTCCCTAAAAAATCATTTGATAGTGTTCAAGTGATTGATCGCAATAGCGTTGCCGATTTTGGCTTACAGCCTATTGGTGCCGGTCCATATAGCTTTGTATCATTACTACAAACGGATGTCTCAACAGAAGTAACGCTCAAGCGCTTTCCTCGAGCAAGTTTCATTGCTCCTCACATTGAACGAATGATCTTTCGCATTTTCCCAGAATACAACTCTCTCCTGACAGACATCATGAATGTAAATGGTGTGCGCACAGTTCCACGAAACGAAAAAGGGTTACCGCTTCTTCCAAAGTACTTCACTCCCCTCACCTATACTCTCCCTCAGTATGTCGGACTATTTTTCAATATGGATCGGCCTATACCAAGCGATAGATTAGTACGATTAGGTCTGCAGCTAGGCACAAATAAGCAACAAATTGTCGATGAAATTCATGAAACACACATTGTCGACTCCCCTCTTTTCGAGATCAATATTGGCGACTGGAGATATGCATTCGATCAAAAAGCTGCACAAGGAGCATTCTTTGAATCAAATTGGAATATGCCAGAAAAAATTCGCTTACAAACCCTCCTTGAAAAACGAGAAACAAACAGAGTAGGGCCACTCAAGAATACGCAAGATCTTGTGTATATTGGATCAGGTGCAACACTCACACTGACAGGATCTCTCAAAAACATCACGTTTCCAGCGTATGTAAACGGACAAAAAATTGAAACAGGCGCAACACTACAAGGAAAAACCCTCTCTGGCACATGGCTTGTGCGTTTACAAGCAGGAAATGGAATGAGTGGATCGCTCAAGATAGGAATGAATAGCATCAAAATGACAGATGCAAAAGGAGATATTATTGACTCTGCATTCCTAGAGCGCATTACCGATCAATCATTATTACGACGTGCAACCGAAGAAAAAAATCTTGTCGATGCTTTTCTTGCATCAAAGAAAAAAGATGAAAAAGACCCCTCTCGCGTTACCATTGCAGATCTCTATCTTGAAAATGGATACTTACGACGCATTCGAAGTAACGACTCCCCTCACACACGCGTGAATGCAAACGGAAAAGAACTTGCCCTCACACTGTTAACAAGTCCAAAACCTCTTCAGTACCAAACCATTGCACGCAACATCCAAAAACAATGGCTCTCACTCGGCGCAAAAGTCACTCTCGACATCCCTTCAACGATGAAAGAATTTGAGGAAAAACTCCTCACTCGATCGTACGATGTTGTACTCTTTGGAGAATCTCTCCTCGATAATTTAGATAGCTACCCCTATTTTCATTCAAGCCAAATTCAAGAAAAAAACACAACTGATCGCACAAAAATGAAGCTCGATGCTCTCAATATTTCACAATATGCCTCATTTGAGGCTGATGCATTACTCACAAAAATTCGTGAAACAAGTGATGAAAAACGCCGCATGTCCGCCATTCAAGAACTGAATGCACTCTTTAAAAAAGATATTCCATGCATCACTCTCTACTCCCCGCTCAATGTATTTGGCGTCACAAGCGACATTCATAATATTTCACTACAAAAGATGTCTCTTCATGCCGATCGATTCGGAGGAATGAATGAATGGTACATCAACACAAAGCGTATATTCAAAGAAGGAAAATCGTATTTGTCCTTCGTTCCATGGTTATTAAAAAAGATATAAATACTATTATATAAAAATGTCAACTTCCTCTGAAAGAAGAAGAAAGAAAGGATCTTTTACACAAAAAATCAAAAAAAGAATGGATAAGAAGTGATCATATAGAAAAATTACAACGATTTGCTCTTGTTTTCTTCATAAAATATCCGTATGATCTTTTGGCTTTTTAGGGTTCACTTATGGAAATTCTTCTTCTCTCCGATATTCGTAACATTGGCAAAAAAGGTGATTTGCTCACTGCAGCACGCGGTTTTGCAATGAATCATCTGATTCCTTCTGGCTTGGCTATTGTTGCCACACCACATGTACGCAAGCGTTACGCACAACAAATTAAGAAACGCGCAGAAGAGCGCGAGCAAGAGCGTGCAGTACAGGCGTCCCTCAAGGATGCACTCTCTGGAAAAGTTGTTCACATTGCAGCATCTGCAGCGAAGAACGGAAAACTCTACGCCTCTATTTCAGAAGCAATGCTCGCCGATGCGCTACAGAAGGAATACAGCATTACAGTTGCTCCGTCTGCAGTTGGACTTTCCGCTCATCTCAAGACAATTGGTCTTCATACTGCAATGATTACTGTTGGAACACAAACTGTTCCTGTGCAAGTAGAAGTAAAAGCAGAGGTGACGGAGACAAAAGAAAAGAAGGACTAAACACAACTGTTCTCTTCTGCCTTTTTCTCTTCATCTACCATTTTTTCCATGCAAGACTTCGGAGGCTTAGAATCGTTTATCCCAAGTGAGGGTGGAAACAGTGCTTCTGAACAGCTATCAGAAGAGGCAAGACAGCGTTTTCAGGCAGCGCAACAGCAAAATAAACAACTCGCACGCGATGAAAAAAAAGCAAAAAAGAGAGATGATCGAGTGGCAGAAATGATCAAACAATTTTTGGCAGATGAACAATATTCCCATCTCTTTCAGCTCATCGCACGAATTAGTGCACGAGATTGTCCATCAATCTTTATTTTGGGTATTGTGTCCCTTATTCACGAAGGGTCAAAAACAACAGTTGATGAATTTATTCAGGAAAAAGGGATCATCATAAAAGAGGATCATGACATAGATGAAGCAATGACTCATTCCAATTTACCGCCAGAATCACGCATGAAACTCATGGAATGGATGAGCCGATTGGAACTCATTTTAAGTATCGAAGGAGAAAAAATTATCCAAAAACTGATGGTAGATGAAGAAAATATTGATGGAGCAATTTTACAATTAACAACCTTTGTTCTCATCGATTTCTTTGCTCTACTGAAGCGAGAAGTGCTCTATCACGATCTGCAACCACTTGCCATCAAAATTCTCCAAGATCTTTTGCACGAGCACATTGCACGAGTGCAAGAACAACGAGCAACGGATACAAAGACACAAGAAGAAGAATAATCATCGCTTCAGCACTGCAAGGAATGCCTCTTGTGAGAGGGTAACGCGCCCCATTTGCTTCATGCGCTTCTTTCCGCGCTTCTGCTTATCGAGAAGTTTATCTTTACGGCTTCTATCACCACCATACAAATACCCTGTTACATCTTTTCGATAGGCAGCAATATCCTCACGAGCAACAACCTTCCCTCCAATAGCC
The DNA here is from genome assembly GCA_964554435.1 of uncultured Candidatus Peribacteria bacterium. Lineage (GTDB taxonomy): Bacteria > Patescibacteriota > Gracilibacteria > Peribacterales > Peribacteraceae > CAZKOO01. The sequence goes on along the minus strand of CAZKOO010000020.1, from coordinate 9,313 downwards.
GCTTGAATGGTAATTTGAAATTGTTGCTTTGGAATAACTTCCTTCAACTGCTTACAGACACGATCGCCAACATCTCGCGCCTCACTACGATGCACAATAAAACTCAATGCATCCGCAGCCTCGCCAAGAAGAAGAATATCCATGCGCTGCAAATCCCCTGCTTTGTAGCCAAGATGTTCGTAGCTAAGCGATGCATACCCAGAAGATGCCGACTTCAATTTATCGAAGAAATCGAGAACAATGGATGCGAGAGGCACTTCAAAGTGCAACAAACAACGATCAGCATCGAGATATTCTAGTGACAAATACACACCACGACGATCTTGTACCAACTGCATCGAAGGACCAATATCTTGTTTACGACACACAATTTCAAGCTTCACCCACGGCTCACGAATTTCATCAATAAATGTTGGATCGGGCATGTCAGATGGATTGCTAATAAGAGCCACATCTGGCTCGTCAAGCTTGAGAATGCTCGAACGCACGATGGAAGCAGGGTTGCTTGTCGCAAGCTTCACTTCATACAACACGCTCGGTGCAGTAATGATGAGATCACAATCGTACTCACGCTCCAGTCGTTCTTGGATAATATCCATGTGAAGAAGCCCAAGAAAACCACAACGGAAACCATTGCCAAGCGCAGAGTTGTGCTCGTAGGAAATATCAATAGCCGCATCATTGAGCGAAAGTTTTTCAAGGGAATCGCGAAGTTTTGGGTACTCTTCAGCATCCGTTGGGTACACTCCAGCAAACACCATGGGTTGCACTTTTTTATACCCAGGAAGCAACATGCCTTTTTCAGAAGAGCTGATCGTGTCTCCCACGCGAGCCTCTGCAACGTTCTTCAGTCCGGTCACAATGTAGCCAATTTGACCAATGCTGAGCGTTGTATCGGAAACATATTTTGGACAAAAATAGCCAACATCTTGCACTTCAAAATCAACTCCAGAGCCAAGTAAGCGGACTTTCATCCCACGACGAAATTGCCCTTCAATGACGCGAGTGTACGCCACAACACCACGATACTCATCCATCACCGCATCAAAAATAAGTGCACGACTTTCCCCTGCAATCGCTGTATCATGCGAAAGAAGTGCATTCCCTCCTTCTTCAGGAGCAGGGATACGATCGAGAACGGCATCGAGCACCTCAAGAACGCCCTTCCCTTCTTTTGCAGAAATTTTCAGAATATCCTCTTTTTTGCACCCAAGCATTTTCATGACTTCTTGCGACACACGCTCAGGGTCAGCAGCAGGAAGATCAATTTTATTGAGCACAGGAATGATGGTCAAATCATGTTCCATTGCCATATACAGCACCGCAAGAGTTTGCGCTTGAATACCCTGCGACGCATCAATTAAAAGAATGGCCCCTTCACACGCAGCGAGTGATCGACTTACTTCATAGCGGAAATCAGTGTGTCCTGGTGTATCAATAAGGTTCAACTCATGATCTTTGTAGGACATGCGCACAGGCGTCAACTTAATGGTAATACCACGCTCACGCTCCAAATCCATCGAATCGAGATGTTGTTCCTTCAGAACACGCTTTTGCAATGTTCCAGTAAGCTCCATCATGCGATCGGAAAGTGTCGACTTTCCATGATCAATGTGTGCGATAATACAAAAATTTCGGATTTCCATACCGAAACAGCATACTGAAGAATGAAAAAAATTCCAATGCAAACATCAAAAAAGACGATGACAGAAATCTTTCTATTGAATAAAAAATGTATTCATCATGAAGCATGATGACAGAGCCATGCACGAAGTTCACCCTCTCCTTTGTGATACAACGCCATCTGTGATGCAAGAGACAGAGATGAGTGTTGCAGTGCATCTAATTTATCACCAGTCATTTGAGGAATGATGATTGTCTCTTTCTGCAAAAAGAGAGCAGCCAGAGCACCATGATATCGCTGTGTATACACAGTAGAAACGTCACTCAATGCATGAAGAATATCCTCTACGGAATGACAAAATGTCGTACGAAGAGGAAGTGATGATGGAAGGCACGATTGCACTCTATCGCGTACCAATGCATCCACATCCTGCAAACACACAAGATGAACCGATGAGAATGATCGTTCCTGAAGGAAGGAAGAAAGGGTCGTGAAAAATGATGGCGTCGCATTGAAGCGAGGAATGATTGCAAGAACGGAAGAGGGGTGAGGATCCGAAGACGAGCTGTGAAGCGAGAGGAGTGAAGGAAAAACAGGGTCAATGGTACGAATAACCTCTACAACAGGACGAAATGCGACTACTCTTTCATAGGAAACATCATCACGAACGGAAATGAACGATGCACTTCTGTAGGCAAGGCCAGCAATTGTACGTCCAATGAATGTCCGAAATGGTCCAACTCCTTGAAAAGAAAGAGCAATGGGCACACGAAAAAAGCGTGCGCAAAAAATGTAAGCATACCACAAAAAACATGCATGCACCGATTCATGATCGGCAAAAAGAGTTCCTCCTCCAAACACAAGAGCATCTGCACGAGCAATAGAAAAGATGGTAGACATCCATCGGAATGCAAAAAAAGAGCGGATGCCACCAGGAAGACGAGGAAGTTCATTGGAATGATGTGGGTGAACGGTGACAACATTCCACGAAAAAGAGGAAAATGATCGCTCAAAATAAGCACGCAATGCTTCATCTCCCATGTTTCCATCCCCATAATTACCAACAAGAACAACACGCATACACACAAGTCTACGCGGAAAAAAGGAAAGAATCAAAAAAAGAATATCCACTACTTGCTACGAACTCAGTGAAAAAGTTATTCTGTAACAGCCTGAGCTGGCGCAACCTCTTCTTGAGTTGCAACAGGAGCTGGAGCAATGGCAACAGCAAATTCACCAGCGTTCGTGAAGCGCTCAGAAAGACGAGCACTCTTTCCAGAACGACCACGAAGGAAGTGAAGCTTTGCACGACGAACTTTTGCAACTTTCTTGACTTCAATTTTCTGAATCACAGGAGAAAGCCAAGGAAAAACGCGCTCTACACCAACACCATCTACAATTTTACGAACAGTGAAACTGCGATCAGTCAATGTGTGTCCATTGTGAACAGCAATGACCAATCCTTCAAAAATCTGCACGCGTTCCTTGTCACCTTCTTGTACTTTCTGGTGAACACGAACAGTGTACCCTGGCTGCATTTCTGGCCAATCTTTCTTCATTTTTTCTGCTTGAGTGTGGAGGAGGGAGCTTGTCATAAGTGCAGACAGGGTACAGAAAGAGAGAGAGAATGTAAAGAGAATCTAAAAAGTAGGAAGGACAATGAGTGTCAATTCCTATTTCTTCGCTTCTGCAATCTCTTTTTCAATAGCATTCACAGCGACAATATGACGTGGATCATCAACAATCTCAAGAATGAAACGATCACGCAAACTTAAACGATAGAGGAAGTCTGCCTTACTGAACAAAGAGTACTTCACAGTACGAAGAGATGGATCTTGAGCGAGAAGAAGCTCGAGAACTTCCTTGCGAATATCGCCAACAACGAGAAGGTCAACTTTACTTTGTGTTCCAACAAAACTTCCTGCAAGTTCAAGGAAAAGAAGGCCTGGAATACTCTTGAGGGATGCAATAGCAGGATGCTCCCCTCCTTTCACATCTTTTGAGAACATACTCTTCAATTCTTGATAGAAAACGAAATCAGTATCTGTTTTATAATACTTCTTGCGGTTACGGTTACGCGCCTTCACAAGTCCAAGATCATGAAGATTTTCAAGCTCACGACGAATGGAGTTAATTTGTTCGCCAAGTAAACGAGTCAGCTGACGAATAAAGTACTCCTCTTCAGGATGAAGAAGAAAAATGGAGAGAAGTTTCACGCGTGTCTGTGAACTAAAGAGTGATTTAAGAATATCATGAGCCATGAACAATGGAGGGGAATCTGTTCACAAATATTACTCACAATAGAAAGAAAGATCAAGAAAATTGATCAAAAAAATGAATACAAAATATGATCAATATTTTTGGCTTATAAAAAAGAAAATAGTGAGATTAAAGAAAAAAATGAAGATAATATTGAACAAAAAATGTATACAACTTGTATACAAAAGATGATCAAAACAAGAAGGGATACATTCCTATTCTGAATGAACGCTTTCTTTCGGATGAAAAGTATGCTATACTAGAGAGATTTATGAATAGAAAAAAAATACTCTTTCTGGCAATTCTCTGTATTGGAACGCTGTGCATGAGTGACAGTGTCGTTGCTCAAGGTATTGGACAAAACGTTCGCGTACAAAACACGAGTGACTTACAGTCGATTCTTAATTACCTTTCATTTGCAAATACAGTGATGCATATCATTACATTGATGGTGCTGTATTTTATTCAGTATTTACTACAATCTGACTTTTTCAGTAATCCTGCAATGATGAGTGCCATGAACTCCATTTGGCAACTGTCACGCGATCTGATGAACATCTTTTTTGCACTGTCAGCGATTGGAGTGGCGCTCTATACCATCATCACAGCAAAAAAAGATTTTATTACAGATAAGATTCAAAACTTCGTTCTTGCCGTTGTGTTAGTGAATCTTTCATGGTTCTTTCCACGAGTGATCATCGATGTATCAAATATCCTCACGGCAACAGTGTACTCCATTCCGCAGATGATGCCGCAATTTACCTGCATGCAATTTGATAATCAGGCACCAGGAGGCATGAAACCTTGTTCTGTGCTCAAAGACATCTCCATTTTCCCAGACAATGAAGCAGAAAAGAATGCATTCTGCGCAGGATATGGCACAACAGTTGGCAGTGCAACATGTAAATGTACATCGATTGGATGTTATGTCATTCAAGATTTTGCAACAGCGCGAAACTCGATGGGAGTTGGCCATCTGATGATCAATGGACTTGTTGTGAATTTCACAAAGATTCTTACATTACCACAAATTCCACAGGCACTTGCAGGTCCTGGGCCTCTTGGGGCAAAACAATCGATCATGGTGGCGCTTCAATTTCTCATGAACGTTGGCATTACATTCATCATTCAAGTGGCAGTACTCTTTCCGATGATTGCGCTTGTGTTTGGACTACTCGGACGAATTATCATCATTTGGATTACGACGGCATTCATGCCACTCACATTTCTCGGGCTTGTCATCAATGGCAAATTGGGGACAGATGTATTTGGCAATGATCAAGATATTTGGAAGGAATTTATGGGTGCGGTCTTTTTACCAGTCTTTGTTGCCATTCCTATTACAGTGGGATTCATCATGCTCACAACAGTCGTGCGCATCCCTATTCCAGGGAATTTACCACAAACATGGAATTTGCCTCTCATTAGTGGTATTGGATCGTGGTGGGGCCTCCTTTGGCTTGTAGCATCCATCGCCATTCTATGGAAAGGTGCATTTGCAGCACTGTCGAAGCAAGAAATCACCAGTGGCATTACCGATCAAATCAAAGGATATGGAGATGCACTCTTTTCAGGCGCAAAGAGCCTTCCTCTCCTTACGCCCATTCCTCTGCCAAATGGAAACACCACAACACTTGGTAAGGCACTGAACGGACCACAAGCACTGGCACAGAAAATTCGATCGGATGCACTGGGTGGCCCACTGGTGCAAGTACCAGGGAAGAATGGTGCACCAGTTGCTGCGAATGATCCAAATCAAATCAATGCGATCATCACTAAATTGAAGCAAGGAAATGCAGCGGATACCACTCAAATTGTAAATGCAATCAACAACTTAAAGACAAATCCTACACAAGCAAATGCCAATACCATCTTCACTCCTGCGATCAAGCAACAACTGCAACTCGATTCTACAGCATCAGCAAAAGATGTACTCAATCGCTTAAAGGCAATTGTCGACAAAAATGATGCAAGCCTTGCAACAATCAATGGCTTAAATACTGACATTCAGCAATTACTTGCAAATCCAAACTTACAATAATTCATGGCACTTTCTTTCTCTCCTGAACGGCAAAGTACGATTGTGTCACAAGATGCAATCCAGCGCACAAAAGAAGAGTTGCAAGCATTGCGCAATACAATCGGCACCCTAAAAAATAAGATTGTACAAGAACCAAAAAGTGCAGAGCAATTTGCAAAGCTAGAAAAAATAAAAAGAATTGAAGAATTAACAGTGCAAGCACAAAATGGGCTACAGTCAATCATCTTACAATTCAATACAAAACGAAGTCCTGATGCAATAAAACCAGCATTTGACGCAGTTGTTGAGCAATATAAGGAAGCCGTCAGTCTCAAAACAGAGTTACTCAATGAAGAAATTAGTCCACACGTTGGTGGGGTGCTCGATGGAATGATCGATAAGACAAATCTTGGACCAAAGAAAGTCTTACTGGAAAAATTACGAGACTATGTGTCGATGCTAGAAGGAGGAGGAAAAAGTAGATTAATAGGCATCGATAGAGAAGGAAAGAGTTATCCAAACTTTGAAGAAATGCAAAAAGTAAAAACTTTGATTGCAGACATACGACGCACATTCGGAGAATTGCCAGAAGGATTTGATAACATTGTATCGAAAATCAATGAGTCGCTCCATACGCTCGCATCAAGCGACCCTACTCGATCATTCTTTCATGAACTAAATCTAGTAAATAAGGCAATGGGGCCAAATATGGGTGCAAAACCCTTACGACTTCTTGGTGCAATTACTGGAGGGCTTATTGCAGGGTTTGGACTCACGGGATATGCGTATCAAAAAATGGTGAAAGGAAATGAAGGCATCACCATGTCATGGCTCATTCCCGGATGGGCACTTGCATCGTTTGGCATGGTCAATCCAACATTTTTTGGATCGAAAGAAACACAGGCAATTGCAAAACTTCAGAACGTTCCATGGAATGACCTGAAAGATTGGATAGGAAAAGGATTCTATGGAGACAAAGGAGAGGAGGCACTCGCAGATCTCGCAAAGGGAGCAAAGAAACCAGAGTATAAAAAGCTCCTCGCACAAGACAAAATCAGCAAAGGAGTGCTAGCACAAATCTTTGGCTCTCAAAGTCCTCTCACCATCATCTTGAGTCAATTCAAATCAGATCAAGAGCGAGCAAAAGCCCTCCATGCGATGCAAAGAATGGCACAAAATCTGGGAAAGAAAGACGCAAACAACCTGATAGGAGAAGTGTCACCAGGAAAAATAGCGTAAGCATTATGCAATCTTCTTTGTAAATTCTTTTGCAAAGACTTCAAGAACATCACCTTCAAGCACAGGAACGGAGCTTGTGACACGCATACCACACTCTGCGCCTTCTTTTGCCTCTTTGATATCTTTATCAATATTTTTCAGTGATGTAATGCGACCTGTGCCAACCACTTCTTCTCCCCGAAGAAGGCGGAAATGAATGCGCTTGATGATGCCATCTGTCACTCTACCTCCAATAATCTGCTCTGAACCTTTTGTAAAGAACACACCACGCACTTCAAGATGTCCAAAGATCTTCTCTTCTTCAGTCGGCTCAATGAGTCCATCGAGAAGGAGTTCCATCTCTTCAAGGAGTTTATAGATAATGGTGTAGTGTCGAATTGCAACGCCCTCACGATCGGCAGTACGCTGTACAGGTCCTGGAGTATCGGTATGAAAACCAACAATAAGAGCACCGCTCGCAGAAGCCATCATCACATCGCTTTCGCTAATATCACCAACAGCGGCATGAATGATCTTTGTATGTACTTTTTCAGTCGCAAGCTTCTTCATGGCTTCAATGAGAGATTCCAGCGATCCTTGTGCATCTACTTTCAAAATAACTTTCAACTCTTTCAATTTTCCTTCAGAAAGACGTGTGACAAGATCGGAGAAACCATGCTTCACTTCACGAGCTTTTAACTCCTGATAGGCTGTTAAGTATGCCTTCAATTCACGATCGGTTGAAAACACCTGCAAAATATCTCCAACAGAAGGAAGAGCATCGAAGCCAGAGATTACTGCAGGAGCAGAAGGAAGAGCTTGGGTAATGCGCTTTCCATGCTCGTCAAGCAGTGCTTTTACTCGACCAGACATGGCACCAGAACCAACAATATCTCCAACAAGCAGTGTTCCTGTGTTCACAATCACAGTGGCAAGAGGTCCACGAGAACGATCGAGGTGACTTTCAACAACAGTAGCAATGGCAGAACGATGAGGGTTCGCTTTGAGGTCTTCAAGATCGGCAACGAGCAAAATGGTTGTGAGGAGTTCTGGAATGCCCTTTTTGGTATGCGCCGAACACGGAACCATAGGAACCGATCCACCCCAATCTTCTGCTTGTAAATCATGTCCTGCAAGTTCCCCCTTTACACGCTCTATGTCAGCGTTTGGACGATCAATTTTATTGATTGCAACAACAATCGGCACGCCAGCCTCTTTCGCATGTGCAATCGCTTCAATAGTGGTTGGCTTCACGCCTTCCTCAGCAGACACCACAAGCACAACGATGTCGGTGAGCTGAGCACCACGCGCGCGCATGGCAGTAAATGCCTCGTGACCTGGAGTGTCAATGAAGGTAATAGGGCGACCATCGATCTTCACTTGATAGGCACCAATGTGCTGTGTAATGCCACCTGCTTCTCCAGACACAACATCTGTGGAGCGAACGGCATCTAAAATCGCTGTTTTTCCATGGTCAACGTGTCCCATGACAGTCACAATGGGTGCGCGAGGAAGAAGGAGAGATGCATCTTCTTCTTTTGTCAGAACAGCGAGGTCATTTTTCAGAAGTGCTTCCACAGAAACAGTGGACTCCTGACGTTCAAGAGTCATGCCAAGCTCCATTGCAACAATAGACGCTGTATCAAAGTCAATTTGCTGATTGATGTTTGCGAGAACACCATTTTTCATGAGTGCAGAGATCACCTTTGGCACTTGCACACCAGCTTTTTCAGCAAACTCTTTCACTGAAATCTGAGAAGGAATGCTAATAGGGCCAGTTTTCTGCTTAATTTGCTCTTGATGGACAGAACGATCTTTTTTGATGGCAGGATGTGCTGATCGCATCTTTTGCTCTGCCTCACGAACGGCAGTTTTGCGACTAAATTGCTCACGAGCAAGCGCAAGCTTCTCGCGATCAATCGCCTCTTTCGACACGCCATCAAGCGTTAATTTACGCATGACATTCAAATTTTCTGTCTTTGGCTTTTCAGGAACAGGAACAGGAGCGGAAGGTGCAACAGGCGCAGCAGGAGCAGACTCCGATGGCGCATCGGCATCGCTTTCGGCATCAAGCGAAGAGCCACCAAGACGATCAATTTCAAGTTGTTTCCAATCGATCGTAATGCCTCTTTTATTCGCAACGAAACGAATGACACCCATCGCAAGATTATCAGGAACTTCACGATCGGTCG
>CAZKOO010000019.1:0-14637 GCA_964554435.1 uncultured Candidatus Peribacteria bacterium | reverse complement strand
GATAGCTCATCGGGATAAAGACCAATCGTACATTTGGAGCGAGAGGCTGGGTTAGCTTTTCGAAACATTAAACATGTCCCCTATACTCCGTTCAAAGGAAACGGAACGCCGAATCTTCGCGGGGGAGGAAGAGAAGAGCCGGGAAAATGGTGAGCGGTTGGTCGTTTGAGTGCGTTACTCGATCGGCTTTCCTAGGGTCATGAGGTATTGCAATTGTGCAAGATCATGCTCCGAACCTTGTTCATCCAACGTTGATGAATCTTTGTGTGATGGTCACACAGAGCTCGGAAGGCGAACACAGCGCGTTATGTTCTATGTCTTTTTACTTGCGGTGGCCTATCTGTTTTGGAAGCAGAGGTCGCAACTCAAAGGGATTTGGGGCTTTATCTGGGGAGGGTACTTCCTTCCCCTACAAGCAGTTGCTTGCCTTGATGACTGGGCGCAAGAAATTCCACTTCCAATCAAAACTCTGATCGCGATCGGGGTAATGTTTGGGCAATGGAAGTTTCTTCGTCGTTACAAAAAGGCGACAGAAACGACGGCACAGAGGACTGTGCTGTTCTTCTTGTTGGGCTCTACGTTGTCGGCATTCATTCAATGGCTTACGGAGAGCCAAAGAACTGTAAGTGCGATGACGTACAGTGGGGTGGTAACGTACTGTGGCGAAAAGTTTGATGACACCTGGTTCACAGCCGTATCCGCGATCTGTGTGACAGGCTTAACGTCAACAAACTTTGCCGCATATTCGCTAATTGGCCAACTAGTGACGCTCATCACCATCCTTGCAGGAGGAATGGGAGTAGTCTTCTTGATGGCATTCGTAGGCATGCTTGTAAAAGCAGGCCTGAGCACACGAGATGGCATGGATGCCTTACTACAAGACAGTACCAATACCGTCTCGCCAGAACAAGCAAAGAAGCTTGCATGGCAGATTATTCAGATGTTTGCTTTCTTCATCGGAGGAGGAACTCTCTTAATAGGGGGCTACTACCAATGGTTTGGAAATCAGGCGCTGTTGAATGGAGCAAACCCCTGGTATTGGGGCAGTTTCCATTCGATCTCTGCGTTTTGCAACGCGGGATTTGGACTGAATGAAAACAACCTCATGAACTTCCAAGAAGATCCAGTCGTGAACGGAGTCATTGGATGGCTGATCATCCTTGGAGGACTGGGCTTCCCAGTTCTCTTACGATGTAAGTTGTTCATAAAGTGGCTCTGGTACGGAGTTGAAGCCAGAGAAGAAATCGAATCTTTGGAGGCAGTGGAAGCCTCAAGAGTTCAGACAGAAGTGTGTTTAAAAGGAACGCTGTTGCTTCTTGTGTTAAGTACGTTGCTAACACTACTGCTCGAGTACAAGACGCTACCAGGAGATTTCCTTGAGAAATTGATGGCTGCCTTGTCACAGGCGATATACGCAAGAACAGCTGGGTTCAATACAGTTGCGCTGAGTGAATGGAAACTCATTACACAGATGCTGTATTGCGTTCTGATGTTTATTTGCGCCTGTCCAGCAGGGACAGGAGGAGGTATCAAAATTCCAACTGTTAAACTGATTATCGCGTGGTTCACGCCACGGGAAGGAGGTACAAGCGTTCCAATACACTCACGAGGTGAGGTATTGTTGGTCGACAGAAATACAATGCCAGAGGCATTAAAGACCTTCATTGGGGCAATCCTAACAGTAGTAGTAGCGATACTATTACTGCTCTTCTTTGAGCCAGAAGGAGAGTTCATGAAGAAGACCTTTGAAGTCTTTTCAGCCTTTGGTACGGTAGGCCTTTCACTAGGCATACCAGATTGGATGACAAGCTGGTCAGGGAAGGCCAGCATTGACAGCAAGGTGGTGCTGGATATGGTCATGCTTATTGGGCGGGTAGGACCGCTTATGGCATTCTTCCATATTGTGAATTGGGGAAAGACTCATACGAAAGATGAGGAAAAGGACATGAAGCGAACGAGGCTTCAAGTCGGCTAACCCCGTCGTCGTGAATGAACACTCCCAGTCGGTCTTTGTACCGACTGGGAGTTTTGTCATGCTTGTTTTTTTTAAAATTTGTACTATAATATCTTTCCTTTTCCTGAGTCTCTCAGAAGAAGGAATGGTCTTTCAAACCAACGTACTTTTTTTGCAAAAAATTCGCTCACGATGAGCGGTTCAATATATATCGATTTTCAGTTGAACACGCATATGTTGTGCGTGTTCGTTTCAGTCACTGAGGGTTCGTCTGTTGACGGGCTCTCGCAGTTCCTCGAAGGGGGAAAAGGAAGAAGTATCATGAGTCCATCCGTCATTGAAATGACGGCAACTGCAACGTTTGCAGTTGCAATTCTGCACACCTTTTCAGTGGGCATGTTTCAAAAACTTGCGCACCGATACAAAGAAGGGTCAATACCTGAAAATCTATTTCACCTTCTTGGTGAAACAGAGGCAGTCCTAGTAATGTGGGCCGGCGCATTATTTGCCGGCCTGGCAAGTTTAGGAGGATGGCAGCAAGCCATCGCCTATGTCGAGAATTTGGACTACACAGAACCGAAGTTCGTTTTGGCGATCATGACGATCGCGGCTACTAGACCGGTTGTGGAAGTCGTCGACTCCGCAATCAGGTTCTGTGGCAAGGGCCTTCAGATGTTGACGCCGCTCAAGGAGGCGCAAGCTTTCTTGGTCAGCGCGCTGTTTGTCGGCCCGCTGCTTGGGTCGCTTGTCACCGAACCCGCGGCCATGACGGTCACGGCTATGGTGCTCAAGCGACAGTATTTCGACCGCGGCATTAGCGTGAAGCTCATGTACGCGGTGCTCGGTGCACTGTTCGTCAACGTCTCCATCGGCGGGGTTCTCACGAACTTCGCTGCGCCACCTGTCCTGATGGTGGCGAACACGTGGGACTGGTCCACGGAGTTCATGTTGGAGCATTTCGGTTGGAAGGCCACGATTGCTGTCGGGGTGAATTCGCTCGGTTTGGCTCTTGCTTTCGGGCGAGAACTTCGGGCATTGTGCTTGCTCGATGACAGCGACGCCCATAACGGAGATGCTGGCAGGATGCCGGTTCCTGCGTGGGTGAAGTTGGTTCATTTGGCTGCGATGGGGTTTGTGGTCGCAACAAGTCACCACAGTGATGTGTTCTTCGGGGGCTTCGTAATGTTCCTGGGATTTTGCGCGGTAACGCGCGAGTTCCAGGAACCTCTGAAACTGAAGGAGAGCCTAATGGTCGGCGGGTTCCTCGCGGGACTCGTCACCATGGGAGGCTTGCAGTCGTGGTGGCTGCAGCCACTCCTCGGGTCCCTCGGAGAGTTCCAGCTCTTTGTTGGATGCACCGCCCTCACGGCGGTGACCGACAATGCAGCGCTTACCTTCCTGGGTAGTCAGGTGCAAGGCCTAAGCGAGGGCATGAAGTATGCCCTCGTCGCTGGGGCTGTTACTGGCGGAGGCCTCACGGTCATCGCCAATGCACCGAACCCTGCAGGGTATGCAATACTGCAGGCAAGCTTTGGAGATAGGGGTGTGAGCCCCTTGAAACTCCTCCTAGCGGCAACGTTACCAACAATAGTCGCTTTTAGTTGCTTCTGGATGTTGTAAGTTCATACCCCCCTCAATGACTCACCGCTAAGAGGGGGGGGGGAAAGAAAAAAAGTACGTTGAAAGATCTTCCCGCAGCTGGCTCACCAGCTGCGGAAATTTTTTGTGCTTCTTTTTTTGTATGAAACCTAAAAATAGCTCATCACGACGAGATGACAATGAAAGGGTAACATCACTCGGCTCTGCTCATTTTTTATAAATCTCGATACACTTCTTTTCGATGATTAACTGAGAGTACCCACAAAATACATAGTTCATTCTCTGAAGAAACATCACAAATCACACGGTAATTACCAATACGAAAACGATAGCGACCTGAATGCCCTTTGAGTGGCTTAGCAAACGAAAGAGGATCTTCCTGAGTGCTATACCACTCTAATTTTTTGTAGACTCTCTGTGCCACTTTTCTTTCAAGGGAAAGAAGTTGAGCTTCTGCCTTTCGTGAAAAACGTACAATCAGGCAAGAAGTCCAAGCTTTTTCTTCATCTCCTCAGAAGTCACAAAATGACCAGCCTCACAATCTTTAAGAGCCTCATCACATTCCTGCATTAATGAAGATTGCTTATGAGATTTTTGTTTCGTCAAATGAAGGGTGCCAATTGGCTCTGAATGATAGGTTAAAATATAGGAAACATCATTCTTTTTTGTAAGCTGAGGCAGAAACTGACGAAGTGCCGTAATAGAAATTGTCTGCGTACCCATGACCAGAGTATAGCATAGTATGAGTCTTTTTGTCTATATTCTTGTGTTACAGGACGATTCATTGTTAGTTTTTCTGCTATACTCTCCTCATGCTGAAGGACAGTATTGCACAACTCAAGGCAGGAAAGATGATCATTGTCACCGATGATGAACATCGTGAGAACGAAGGAGATATTGTCATGGCAGCGGAACACGTCACAGAAGAGGCCATGGCGTTCATCATTCGAAATACGGGTGGCGTTGTGTGCTTGGCGCTCAGTAATGCTATTGCCGATCAACTTCATCTTCCGCCGATGGTGAGTCAAAACACGAGCAGAAGAGGCACACCATTTACCGTAAGCATCGAAGCAAAAGAGGGAGTGAGCACAGGCATTTCCGCCTACGATCGCACCGTGACGATCAAAAACGCCATTCATCCTCGGGCTATTCCATCCGACCTTGTTTCTCCAGGGCATGTGTTTCCTCTCCGCGCGAGCGATGGGGGAGTGTTGGTGCGCGCAGGACACACCGAAGCTTCCATCGATTTGATGAATATTGCAGAGCTTCGGGCAGGGGCTGTCATCAGTGAACTCATGAATGAAAATGGCACCATGATGCGTGGCGATGCACTTAAAAACTTTGCAGAGCAACACGCTATCCCCATTCTCACGATTGCAGAGATCATTGCCTATCGACGCAAAGCAGAATGTCTCATCAAAAAACAAGCATCCACACTTCTGGAGACAGAGTATGGTTTTTGGCAGATGAGTGTGTATGAAGATGTTCTCAAACACGATGAACATGTTGCTCTTGTGTATGGAGACATTGAAAAAGCCTCACATCCTCTTGTGCGCGTGCACTCAGAGTGCCTCACAGGAGATGTGTTTCATTCCTTGCACTGCGATTGTGGCGAACAATTACGAACAGCTATGCAGATGATTGCTCACGAAGGAGCAGGAGTCATTCTGTATCTGCGTCAAGAAGGACGGGGCATTGGTCTCACCAATAAAATTCGCGCGTACGCTTTGCAGCACACAGGTCTCGATACCGTTGAGGCTAACCGTGCGCTTGGGCTACCTGATGACTTGCGTGAGTATGGCATAGGCGCACAAATTCTGCGCGATCAGGGCGTGCATTCCATGCGTTTACTCACCAATAATCCAAAGAAGATCATTGGTCTTGAAGGCTACGGTCTTACCATTACTGAGCAAATTCCTCTTCATATTTCCCCACGTTCCGATCGCCAAAAAAAATACCTCAAGACGAAACAGGAGAAAATGGGACATGGGTGAGAGGGGAGGGACTCAGAAGAAACAGAAGAGTCAGAGGATGTAAAAAAAGGTAAGGAGGCAGAAGAAATAAAAGAAGACAAACAAAGTAATCATAAAAAAGGGAGCAGGTATCTACCTGCGGATGCCATATAGTGAACACATAGAAATATGATGTATGAAATAGCATGATGAAAAATCTCTTTTTGAGATTCAAAATGACAGCGTATTAATACGCTAAAACAATGAAAAAATTCCTTGATTGCATTGATTTCTTTGAATTCCTTGTCTTCTTTTTTCTTGTCCGCCTGTGGCGGACAAATGGTGCTTCCGGCAGGCCGTCTACGCTATAGCTACGCCGAGCCTTTGCATCCAATAATGAAACCTGAGAAGAATAAGTGTCTGGTGCTTCCGGCAGGATTCGAACCTGCGACCCCTTGGTTCGAAGCCAAGTACTCTATCCAGCTGAGCTACGGAAGCAATCTAGGTAATAGGTTATAGGTGATAGCGATTAGGAACAAGAGGAAGCGAGTAATAAAAAATTCTCTTTCACCACTCCGCATGAAACACTCCCTCTCTATCCAGCCTTTCAAACGTGTGTGCGCCAAAGAAATCGCGTTGGGCTTGGGTGAGGTTTTGCGGTAAGTGCGCTGTACGCAGTGCATCGATGTACGAAAGAGACGCACTCATCGCAGGAAGAGGAATGCCAGTAAGCACACTTCGCGCAATGACCGTGCGAAGCTTCTGGTGTTTTTTGAGAAAGAGAGAAGAGATGGATGGCGACAAAAAAAGATGAGCAAGATCGTTGTGTGATCGGAATGCATCTTCAAAAAGTTCGAGGAGATGTGACCGAATAATGCATCCTCCTCGCCAAATACGTGACACTTCCGCAAGATTGATGTTCCAGCCATATTCACGACTTGCCTCAGCAATCAGCGCATAGCCTTGTGCGTAGGAACAGATCTTTGCAAGAAAAAGCGCATCTTTCAGAGCAGAAAGAGAGATGGATTTCGGTGGAAGATGGAGATCAGAGAAGTGTGATGCGAGTGTTTGACGAAGAGTAAAAAGCGATGAAATTCCGCGTGCATCCACCGCTGCGGTGATGGTCGGAATGGCAACGCCAAGGTCAAGTGCACTCTGTGTTGTCCATTTTCCTGTTCCTTTTTGCTTTGCAGCATCTTTGATTTTATCAAGAAGATCATCTCCTGTGATGTCATCTTTTTGTAGGCAGATCTTGGCAGTAATTTCAATCAAAAAACTCTTGAGTTCTTTGGTGCGATTCCACTTCGCAAATGTTTCACCAATCTCTGCATTTGTCATCTGAAGCATGCTTCGCATGATGTGATATGCCTCTGCGATGAGTTGCATATCTCCATACTCAATGCCATTGTGTACCATCTTCACAAAATGCCCCGAACCACCAGCGCCAATGTACGTCACACACTTTCCTTTTTTTCCATCCTTGGCAGCCATTTTTTGCAAAAGTGGCATCACACTATTGTACGCTTCTTCTTGTCCAGAAGGCATCATACTTGGTCCAAGAAGCGCACCTTCTTCACCGCCAGAAACACCCATGCTCAGGAAGTGAATTCCGTGTTCTTTGAGCATATTCTCGCGACGATTGGAGTCTGTGAAATGACTGTTACCTGCATCTATCAGAATAGGTTTTAGGTGATAGGTGTTAGGTAGTAGATCTTTTTCCCCTCTCCCCTCGGGAGAGGGGCTAGGGGTGAGGGCACAGGTGAGGTTTTCAATCACCTCATCCACAGGTTTTCCAGCGTTCACCATCAACACAATAATTTTTTGTTCAGGGAGAGATGCAAGAAATTCATCTATCGTTGTTGTAGCGATGAACTTACCTTCATGACCATAGCGTTTCATAAATTCATCAGTCTTTTCTCCAGTGCGATTGTACACACTCACTGTTGCACCATTTCTCGCAGCATTTCGCGCAAGGTTTGCCCCCATTGTTCCAAGTCCGATGAGGCCGATGTGTGTGGTAGGTGATAGGTGATAGGTGGTAGGTGGTAGGTGATAGGTCATAGGTTTTAGGAGGATGTAGTACTATCTAGTTTTGAAATAAGGGCATTAAGCATTTTCATTACTTCGGTTATAAGACCGTCAATAAGGGGATAATCTTCTGCTTTTCCAAGGCTTTGTCTTTTTGAAACAAGAATTTGTGTTTCAAGCTCTGCACCAGAGCCAAATGCCATCAGAAGAAAATGTCGATAATCTTTTTTTGTTCCACGATTTTTTCCTTCAGCAATATTTGATGGAATAGATATTGCACTTCGACGCATTTGAGATACCAAACAAAACAATTCTTCTTTCGGAAAAGAGCGAGTAAGTGAATAAATTGCATCAACAAGATCCATTGATTTTTGCCAAACAATTAAGTCTTTATAGCCTGTGATAGTCGTATGGGTCGTAGACATAAAATCTCTTGATACTCTTTCATATTCCTAAAACCTATGACCTATCACCTAATACCTTGTGCCAGTCGCTCATAAACTTCTCCAAACCGGTGTCCGTCAAACCATGCATCGGGAGTTTTTTGAAGAGATCAACCGGAACGGTGGCGATGTGTGCACCAAGACGTGCTGCATCAATAAGGTGTCGAGGATGGCGTGTGGATGCGACAAGTACTTCAGTATCAAAATCTCCATTGTCCCAAATTTCCATAATTTCTTCAATGAGTAACATGCCATCTTCTCCTTGATCATCGAGTCTTCCAATGAATGGACTGATGATGCTCGCGCCTGCCTTCATCGCAAGTAATGCTTGTGCTGCAGAGAACACAAGTGTCACATTCGTTTGGATGTTATGCTTCGAAAAATGATGGACTGCCTTGAGTCCTTCGATGGTCATGGGTACTTTCACAACGATGTTCTTGTGCCAACTAGCGTACTCAGTGCCCTGTGCAATCATTCCTGCGCTATCCACTGCAGTCACTTGTGCACTCACGCATGGAACGTATTCACACATCGTGAGAATAGTAGTTTTAAAATCTGCCTTTCCTTCTTTAAGTACAAGGCTAGGATTTGTTGTTACACCGTCAAGCACTCCCCACGACGCAATGTCTTTCACAGCATCGGTATTTGCAGTATCAAGAAAAAGTTTCATAGGAGAGAGGGAAAGAAAAAGGTAGTGTCATTAGTATAGAAGAAAGATGGAGAAGATCCAGAGGAGTCAGAAGAAACAGAAGAATCAGAGGATTCAAAAGAAAAAAATTATACAGCAGAGCGGGTCTCCGACCTGCGGATGGCAGGCAATAAATCTAACTGTAGAGACGCGATTCATCGCGTCTCATCCGTCAATCCACTGCCCCCACCCCGGCCCTCCCCCGAATTCCTTCGGAATTGTCGGGGGAGGGAGAAGTTTTTGTACGAGGAGTTCCCCTCCATCAGTTATCACGTAGTGATCTGGGGGAGGGGTTAGGGGTGGGGGCATCGTTCCATCATCGTTATTCGCTTCATTAGTAGCCAACCACTCTTTTCCCTTGTATCCTATCAACCGATGCATCTATCGGAATCTTCTTCCATCGGATACCATCTTCTCCTTGGAAGTGTTGCCATCATTCTGATCGTCACTATGATGCTTCCTTCGGTGTTTGGTTTTCAGAATGTGCGTCAATGGGCGGGAATGTACACGAACACCATGTGTCAAATAGAGCTTCCTTCAGGAAAGTGGTACACCGTTGGGCGAGAAGGGGAGACAGCGCAAGTCTGGACTGTGCCATCATTCAACCCCGATCTGTGTGTCAGATGGGTGCAAGATCAATTTTGTACACGCAACAATCTCTCCGTTGACCTTCAAAAGATTCGCGTCTATTTTGCAAATCAGGAAATCAAAACCGATGCGCCAGTCTGCTCAATGATTCATTCTTTCCCATTCTTTTGGTAGATGAAGTTTTCTCTTTCCTCTCTCTGGCAAAGGCTCGCAGAACTCTTCGTTGGCTTCTTTTTCATCACATCTGCATACCTCAAAACAACCGAATCATTCTTCGGGTTACACTCTGTGCCACTGTCCACTGCGTGGAACTATTGGATGAACCAAGGGTGGACACTGTCATGGTACAAGCCCATCCTTCAATTTTTTCTTCCGTACGAACAGAGCGTTGCCATCCTTGTTATTCTCGCACACGGTCTCTTTGGACTCAGTCTTCTCTTGCAAGCCTACCGCAAGCCAGCAGCACTGCTTTTTCTCTTCATTCAGATCAACTTACTCTTCGCAACCTTCTTCGGATGGGGTTTTCTGGTGATGGTCTTCGCGTCACTCTGGATGGGTGTGTACTATTACACTAGTACATCAGATCGCAAAAAATACTGGCCACTCTTCACCGCAGGCGTCATCTTCTTCCAAGCATTACTCATTCTTGGACGTATCAATCATGGCGATTTCCTCCTTTCATCCTTTGCGCCACAATATGAACATTTCCACCGCGAAGTGATGAGTGCGCATGTCATCATCAAAGACATTGTCGCATGGTGTACTTCTCTACCGATGGGTCCATTTCTGTGGGTTCTTCCTGCATGGGTGCAACTCATTGCATTCACACTGCTCTTCACTCGCGCGCGCTTCATCGGTGCATCCATCACCATCATTATACTCACCTGTCGTGCGCTTATTTGGACAAATGTGATGTGTGCAGAGGCAGTCGTACACATTCTGCTGTGGTACATTTGGATGGCGGAAGAGATGGCAGAGCGCGAGCAAGAGAATCGACGCACGTTTCGAGAATGCGTTTATGATCTTCTTCAAAAAATGAAGATGTACTACTCTACTAGTACAGTAGTACAACGATATTTCAGCACACCAAAGCCATCAAAATACTATCCTCTTTTCTTTTGCGTGATGAGCGTTCTCATCCTCATCACTCTTGTCATTCCAGCTCCGTTTGGATTACAAAACTACAATCAGTGGGGAGGGATGTACGACGAACACTGGTGTCAGATCGATGCCTCCTCGCGCGATCCACATGCGCAATCGTCATCTGTACTCCTTCAATCTTCAACGGAATATGCAGGGTTTACGAACACGCGCCGTGTGTATTCAGGGCCGATGAATAATGAGCGAACGTGCTTTGAGTGGGCAAAATCGCGTTGTGGAAAGCAGTCATCAAATGGGAAATTTACCATTCAATTCATCATCGTTTCTCTCAAAGGTCGTACGTTCTTTGATGAACAAAATATTTGTACAATGATTGATCCGAGTGTTTTCCCTTGGTTTGGCCGTGCGTAAATTCTTCTTTTCAGAACCGGCATTCATCTCACTTCTTCCTCAACGTTTTGTAGGTCTCTTCTTCCTTGCGGCAGCACATCATAAACTCATCCAAGGATTTTTCGGAGAACACCCTGTCCCACTTGCGTCTGTGTTTCAGTATTGGATCACCAATCAATTGCCGCTTCCATTCATGACGCGCATTTTGGAATGGAGCATGCCCTACACAACGGCGCTCGCAATGCTCGTCATCATCATTCAAGCGGTTGCAGGGTTAAGTTTGCTACTCAACTATCGCATTCGCTTCACACTTCCTCTGCTCTTCCTCGTTCAACTGACCATCGTCCTTGCAACATTCCGCCACCCTGAACTACGAGTTCTTGGCTTTCAAACGCTCTGGCTTCTCCTGTTCTTTTTCTTCAAAAATCATCTGACAAAAGCACTCTGGCACGGAGCAACACTTCTCGTCTGTGCCATCGCACTGTTACATTTGTATGTACGATACACAGTGGGCGACCCTTGGCTTGCATCAGTTCCATGGCAATATACGCACTTCAAAGATCATGTGATGGGCTCGTTTGTCTTCCTCAAATTTTTTGTTCTGTGGATGATGCGCACGCCCTTTGGTCCTCTCCTTTGGGCAGGTTCATGGTGGCTCAAGCTCACACTCGCTCTTGGCCTCCTCACACGCTACCGCCTCCTCTCTGGCACATTGTTATTGATCTATCTGTATACAACAGAACTCGTGTGGATGAACGCATGGAACTGCGAAGGCGCCATGTGGGTTCTTTTCTTATTTACATGGTTAGTCAAAGAATATGAAGAGGAGAGAGGGCTTTGTAGGATAATAAAATAGCCATATAATTAATGTATGACCAAACTTGCAAGACAACACTTTATTCCGGAGTTCTTTTTAAAAAATTTTGTGAGCCCAGAAAATAGGGATCAAAAGAAGAGTATTCTTTGGTCTCATCGGAAGGACGTAGAAGCCGTGCCAAGTTCGACGCGAAAGCTTGCGAGAAAAAAGCATCTGTACTCGACCAGAAAGAAGATAGGAGATGCCTATGAAAAAAGTAACGAACAGACACTGGATAAAATTGAGACCATTGCAACCCCTATCATCACTAAAATTATTGAGACCAAAGATCTCTCTAATCTAGACCAGAGAGAGCGAGACGATTTTGCTATCTTCATTGTACTGCTGGCGGAGCGTAATCCTGTAGCTTTCTCAACTACCGATGCCATGATAAAAAAATTGTTTTTACAGGAGTATGCGAATGACATAAGCAAAATTTCAGATAAGGAATTGCTTGAAATTTTCAACAATACGAAAGTAAGAAATACAGAACTGGAGAATGTCTCTTTCGAGGAGGCGAAGAAATGGATGCGCGATGGCCCAAGAGAAGAAAATTTAGTAGCCCCCTTTAGTCATGGAATAGGCTCGATGTGGCTGGCTGCACAAGAGTGTTCCAAATATATGCTTATGAGAGAATGGCAACTGCTATCAGCCGAGAAAGCAGGAAAAAACTTTTGGCTTTCTGATAATCCTGTAATCAAAATCCGAGATATACCGGAAGAAGAAGTATATGAGGTGATGCAGGGGGGTTGGGCTAGGAAAGATCTAGAGATTATTCTGCCGTTAAATCCAACTCTTTGCTTTTATGCAGCGGATAAAGTTAATACACAGTTTTCTTTCATTGAACCAGTATGTGTCGATATGATTAATTATTGGTCTCTTATGCATTCAATGGATACAATTTATACATCAAGCAATGAAGAAAATATTTGGACGTTATTCAATAAAGAGAGCTGAGTAAATTTCAATTATTTACATGTAAGATGGTGCAAAGTGTGCATATTTCTATTGTCTTCCCATCCTTCGCTTTTTTTGGCTCGCCATGAGCGAACGCAGTGAGTCGAATGGTGGAGCTCAGGGGACTCGAACCCCTTACCTCTTCCATGCCATGGAAGCGCTCTACCAGATGAGCTAGAGCCCCAGAAGGATTAATAGCGATAGGGTGCCAGATGCCTGTCCTCCGAAGTCCCGAAGGGCGAAGGTAGAAGCTACAGCCCCAGAAAGACTGAGGAGAAGAGAGTATTAGGATACTCAGGAATAGATGGGGTTATCTCGGCGTAGTCCTGCATGCAGGACGAAGACGGAAGCCCCAACGCCATCACTATAAAGAAAAATGATAGAGTTGAAAAGACTTCCTATTTCTGTTACACTCGGCACATGTCCACTTCTGTTACTTTCCTCCTTGGTTCAAAAGTTGATGTACCGTTTGCGGAAAAAATTCAAGCCATGCTTTCTGAGTATGGTGTTTCTTCCGAAATCGTTGTGGCATCGGCGCATAAAGTTCCTGAAAAAGTGGTAACAATCATCGAAGAATTAAATACACGCACGCTGCCGACAGTAGTCATCACCTGTGTGGGGATGAGCAATGGTCTTGCAGGAGTGACAGCAGGAAGTTGTGTGCACCCTGTGGTGAACTGCCCTCCATATGCTGATCTTACCGAGTATTCCATCGACATTCACAGCAACCTTCGCATGCCTTCGGATGTTCCAGTGATGACAGTGATGAACTACAAAAACGCAGCACTTGCAGCACTGCGCATTCTTGGAGAGTCTAATCCTGAACTCAAGAAAAAGCTCCTTGAGCGCATTGCAAAGATGAAAGCAGAATACTAAAAGGCTATTTGCTAGTAGCAATTGGCTATTTGGTAATAGGGCTTTTCTATTTTTTGAAGTACCCTCTAAAACATCAGCAGCAGGTCAGATGACCTGCGGTTGCACGATCTTGAATAGTGTAAAGTTGAAAATCAGTTGAGATCTCTCCAAAAAATCAGTATAGTAGTTTGGCTGTGCACCCGTAGCTCAGCTGGATAGAGCATCAGCTTGCGGAGCTGAGGGTCGTAGGTTCGAATCCTGCCGGGTGCACCAGAAAATATATTCTTCTTAACATTCGTTATTGAACGCAAAGGCTCGGCGTAGCTTTAGTGTAGACGGCCTGCCGGGTGCACCATGTAGAAGGAATCAAAGAATACAAAGAGAATAAGGATTCAGAAGAATCAGAAGAATCAGAGGATGTAGAAAATGTAGAGAAGGGGATTTAATGGAATCAAGAAAAAGAAAAAAACAAAAGGAGCAGGTATCTCTACCTGCGGATGTCTTCTTTCATCCTAACCATCTCACAGAGGGAGAGGGAATGATACAGTCAAATCCCATCAACAGTAGAGCGGGCTTTCTGCCCGCGAATGATGAAAGAAAAACATTCACTTACAAGTTTTTATATGCCCTAGATCGATGTCGAATACCAATGATCGTCACGATTTTTTCTTTTGTATTCACTTCATAGAGAATACGATAGTGAGAAAAGCGCAAGCGGTAGACGTGCGCATATTCCTCAAGCGCAATGCACCCTGCAGGGAAAGGATTCTCTTCGAGTGAGACGATCTTCTGTTTGATATGTTGATGAATGGCCGTTGGAATAGACAATACATCTTTTTTGACCGATGATCGAAACAATAAAGTATACATTATAAAGATCTAAAAAATATCTTCTATAGTGACTAGTTCATCATCTTTCCTCTGTGTCATTAATGCACGATCTTCCAGTTCTTCCAGCGCACTTTGAAGCAATTGATATTCATCTGGTGGCACAAGAACAGCTTTTGTTTCAGAGTTGACAATGAGATATGAAACGCCATCTGGAATTGCCTTTGCGCCATGTTTTCGTAGGTCTTGGAGCGTGAGTGTAGTCATAGAAAAAGTACTAAATAAAGTACTATATAGTGTAGCATACAATGAACAGAAGAATCAAGAAAGAAAATGCTGTATCATCTCCCCATGCCCACCCTCACACTCTCCCTTCTGAATGATCGTCTGCAAGAATG
>CAZKOO010000018.1:0-14716 GCA_964554435.1 uncultured Candidatus Peribacteria bacterium | reverse complement strand
CGTGTCACAATCATCTCAAGACAGAATGGACCAAAAAGACCTTTCTGAAGCGGTGCTTTTGTTTTTGTGTTGTAGAGCTTACGACTCGATGCAACAACATTCTCCCCCATCTCAAAAAACTGAGGAAGCATCGACTCACGCACGACAAGAGGGATGTTTCCAACGATGGTGTAACTCGTATGAATTTTTGCAGCAAGCTGATCTTCTGCCTTAATGCGACCAATGGAGTCGGCATTGCTTTCGTAACGCTTATCAAAGCTCATAATCTCAAGTTCGCCTGTAATAGGAGAGTAAAAATAGTGCGCATAGAGAGGAACTCCAACAATATATTCTTGAATCGTAAAATCGTTATCGTCAGGATATTTACGATCTTTCACTTCGTAAAATTGCTCTGGGGTACGCACAACGAAATAGCCAAACCCTCCACCTGCGCCATGGAATTTCACAATGACAGGACGGTCGATCTCTTCTGGGGTTGCAAACACTCGTGGCATGAGAATGTTGGCATCGAGTAACCACTGACGCTCGAGTGTACGATTACTTTCCCACTCTAAAATCTCTTTTGTTCCATAATACATCGATGTCATTTCCTGCACGCGATCGTGCCCCATGTAGGAAATAAACGAACCATGAGGAATGATGATGGCATTGCGCTTGAGAAGCTCAGGCTGAATAACGCTTTCCCACTGGCTCCAATCATCCACAAGAAGAATCTCATCTGCAACGCCAAAGCTTTTATAGGGTCGTTCAGTCCCCTTTTTGCAAATGACAAGATTGCGCATACCTTCATCGCGCGCTCCTTTCAGAATCTGCAAAGAGGAATGGCTACCAATGGTAGCAATGGTAAAATCTTTCGGATTGATGGAAGATGGAATGTTCATATTTCGGCTACTATACACGAGAGAAAGAAAAAATCAAGAACTGAAAAAATAGAGTAGAATTGTGATGGATTTTCCTCTAGAGTAGATCGCGCTACAAAAAATGGTGCCGTAGCCAAGCAGTAAGGCAGGGGTCTGCAAAACCCCCACGCGCGGGTGCGATTCCCGCCGGCACCTCCAAAAAGTAGTAGGTAGTAGAAAGTTGCTAGTAATGAGTACGCTAGATCTAATAAAAACTAACAACTATCCACTAATTACTATCAACTATTTTTTCCCCTTCGGATCAGTAAACGACACATTCTTCAAGATAAAGACTACTTGAGCCGCTTCGCTTTCAGTCACGCTTAAAGGAAATGACCCTGTAAAGGAATAGCCAACTTTTTCATGGACAGCAGATACTTGATAGTAACGACGTTGTGCACTATCGGGGCTTGGGCGAGAAGAAAAAACATGGAGCTTTGCACTCTTCCCATCGATCGTAACAGTTTGTGTATCAATCAGTGTATATTCAGGCAAAGAAGAGACTGCAAGAATGCTCGCAGCGCTATAATCTGATGTAGAAATATCGCTATTGAGGGGCTCTTTTGTAATGGTGATGGTGTCGAGTTGACCTGCATGCGGTGTATCATTTTGAAACGCGGCAACCGTTTCCTCAGGAAGTCCAAGTCGTAGCAATTCTTCGCGAGCAATGACTCTCCATCCACTTGGAAGACACGCAGCAACCGTGCCATTCCAAAACTGCTGACTACACGAAACGGTCGTTGATGAAGTCCCAGAAAGACTGCAAGCACTGAGGAGAGAAAGGCAAAAAAGTGAGAGAAAGAAGCGACGCATGAAAGAAGTATAGCGCAAAAGCAATGAAAAATCGCATTGACTAAACAAAAAATAAGTATCCCATAGTCTATGGAAGACTCGCAAAAAGATGCTAGAGTTGCTATACTAATATGATGCGTTTCTTTCTCGATCGTATTTTCATCGGCTGTCTCGCTATGATGATCAGTACAACTGCGCATGCAGTGGGTGAGCAATGTAATGTTCATGGGCTCGATAGCATCGCAGGACTAGGAACTGAAATTACCGTGTCGCAGTGTAGCCACATAAAAAATGGCACACTGATCATCCTCAAGCCAAATCAAGAAAAATATACCCAAACGATTGCATTGAATGCCGAAGGAAACGGATCGACAATTATTCCATCCAATGCAACAACCATCGCAGGACAATACACCATTACGTTTGGCGGAGCATCATCATTCTTTTCTATTCTTGCAGACAAAGCCGATGATGCACGATCATCACTCTCTGCGTCGCCAACAATGGTGAATGCTGGAACAAATGAAGTAGTAACGGTCACAGCAATTCTCCGTGATCGATTTGATAATCCTGTCAGCGGAGAGTCCATCGCACTCTTATCGAGTCGTCCAACGGACAACATCACAAACATCTCAACAAGCACCGATACAAGTGGGCGCTTTCTCTGGAAAGTGGAGCCACAAAACAATGGAGTCATGACACTCATTCCATATGACGTGTTACGCAATCGACAATTAAAAATCAGCACCTCTGTGCAAGTCGGTCAAAGTACATCATTCTTTTCGCCATGGAAAAGTGCATTAATTGGAAATGAACAAGGTGGGGACAACGAAAATACTCTGCCACAAACCACGACACAAACACAAAGTGATAATGTATTTTTTGAGCTCTCTCTTCCACAAAATGCAACGCAAGTGAAAGCAAATGAACTCTTTAGTATGAACATTCGTACCATGCGTGGTGCGGAAGTGATGCGAAGTTACATTGGAACACTCATCGTCGAAAGTAGTGACACCGACGCTGAGCTCCCAAAAAAAGGAGAAGACCCTCTCTCAAAAGAAACGGGACGCATTGATATGCGCAATGTCGATCAGGGTGAACGAAAGGTTCCGCTTTCGTTTTCCTTCCGAAAACAAGGAAAACAAACCATTCGAGTCTACGACAAAAATGACCCTACGATAAAAGGAGAGATTGTACTCACTGTTGGAGGAAATGGCAGTGAAGGCGACGATGTCATCCGCATTCTCGACCCTGTCGATGGATCACACATTCAGCAGCGTTCCAGCATTCGCCTACAAGGCAAAGCACCAAGCTTCATCAATTTGAAAGTAAAAGGAGGAAAAGACATTGTGCTTGGCGAGAGCGATGCTGAAGGCGTTTTTCGTATTGATGTCCCACTCAATCCAGACTACAAAGAAGTCACTCTTTTTGTAACGAGCGAAAATGGCGCCTACGAATCGAACCCTGTGCACCTCATTCTCGATGCAGACGGGCCAAAAATTGTGAATGCAACCATCTCCCCTTCTGAAGCAAAAACAGGAGAAACTGCTGTGCTTATTGTAAATGCAGAAGCTGGCATTCAATCGATGGTTGCAACAGTAGCAGGAAAAGAGACGCCCCTCAGTGCGTCAGGAACAACGCAATATAGTGGAACGATCACCGCACCAGAAGTCACAGGGAAAACTGATGTAACAATTGCTGCAAAAGATGAAGTTGGAAATACAACAACATTACTGATTCAGTGGAATATCCTTCCAAAAACTCTTCCTACTATCACAGGAGTTCGTGCAGAGAGCAAAATGGGAACAGTTGCGCTTTCGTGGGACCCTGTTTCCTTACTTCCTGTGCGAGAATATCGCATCTACATTGCACAAAAAGATGATCCAAAAAACATCCTATTTAGCCTAAATACCGGAAAACCAAGCACATCTGCAGTGATCGGCAACCTCCCTCTTGGTACAACCTATCTCTTCATGCTCACGGCAATTGGCACTGATGGCACTGAAGGAACAGAAAAAAGCGCTCCTGTGTCGGCCTCTCCTCTCGGCATGAATGTAAAAGCAACAGCGCAAAAAAATGGTGTGCTCTTAGAATGGAATGCTATCAATGGTATGAGCATTGCTGAATACACGCTGGAATTTGGCGTAGAAGCCGGTGTGTACACAGAGAAAAGAACGATTGATGGAAAAGCTCTCACAACAACAATCCGAGATCTTCTTGCTGGAGTAACGTATGAGTTCCGACTCACGCCAATTGCCATCACAGGAAAGACACTCACAGAATTTCAGTCGACAGTTCGCGCACGTGTGCCAGATGGATCTTTCATCATTGGCAGGAGCGATCCTGTTCCTGCGACAAAACTCCCTCCCGTCTCTCTTCATGAAGGCGCACCAATTCTCCAATCGGAATGGGATAACGTTCCAGAGGTTGCCAGTAGTGGCATCTCTTCACTGTTACTCATTGCCATTGGACTTGTCGCACTTTGCATTGGATATTTTTTCATAGAAGCACGACGCGAACAAGCGTTGACACAGGACTATCTACAAAACAAATAATTCATTTTCTTCTATGCCTTCTTCGCTCTCTCTCGGCAATGCCTGCATCGATCTCTTTGTTGAAATCGAAGGAAGAACAATCTCAAAAGATGGCATTCTTTCTTTGCGTGCAGGAGAAAAGTGTCAGATGAGTGACATCATCGAAACATGTGGCGGAGGAGCATGTAACACATCCGTCGGCTTACGACGATTGGGTTTTTCCTCAGCATTTGGCGGAATAGTAGGAAATGACATTTGGGGTCAACGCATTCAAGAACATCTCACAAAAGAAGGTGTTCTACTAGAAAGCGCCACCATCATCGAACATGAAATGAGTAGCGTATCATTTGTTGTGCGTTTGCAATCGGGAGAACGAATTATCCTCTCCAACACAGGAGTGAATGGACATTTGCACGATAGTGTTCTTGACGCAGAGACACTACGAAAAAGTGATGTCATGTATCTCAATAGACTCGCAGAACAGTCGTGTAGTATTGAAGATGATATTGTACGAATTCTCGCAGAAAAATCGACATCCTTTCTCACGTGGAACCCAGGAGGCTGCCAAATTGATCGTGGAATAGATCATCGTGACACAATCGACTTGCTACAAAAAACATCCCTTCTTCTCCTCAATAAAGAAGAAGCACTTGCCTTCACACACACGCAAAAGAGCGAAGATGCGCTCGATATATTGAAAAAAATGGGTGCACGCATTGTCTGTATTACCGATGGCGCAAATGGCGCAATAGCGAAAGATGATGAAGGAGTGTACAGAGTACAGAGCGATCCTTCGATACAAGTAAAAGATACCACAGGTGCAGGAGATGCGTTTGGAGTAGGAATGACATGGGCACTATTTCATGGAAAAAAGTTGTCAGAAGCACTCATTTCTGGTACACTAAATGCACTGAGTGTGGTGAGTACGATTGGAGCAGAAGCTGGACTTCTCACAGAAAAAGAAATAACCGAAGCGCTCTCGAAAACCACTCTCACATCTCTCCGTGTTTCTGTGTAAAAAACATCACCAGATATCACAATCAATTTCATTTCTCTTTTCTCTCTCATGTCAAACGACCAACTCCTTGCTATTCAAGAACTCATCGATAGCGCAATGTCCTCACTGAAAACTGCAAACAATCTTCTGCGTGAAGTAACAGGCGTCACCGACTCTTCGCGTGAGCGTCTCACCAATCGAGCAAGTACAATGGGAGGCTCCTACTCCGACAGTGGAACAGGACGCATTGTAGAAGGTGTCTTCGATGGACAAAACATGGTCGATGAAGCAGGTCAAACCTATCCTATCCCTGCAAACTACGCGAGTAAGAGCAAACTTATTGAGGGAGATGGCATGAAGCTCACCATTACAGATGATGGAAAATTCATCTACAAACAAATTGCGCCAGTAGAACGCAAGACGGCAGTCGGTGTGCTGATTCAAGAAGATGGTCAATACAAAGTACTCGTCGATGGAAAAGCCTATCGCCTTCTCCTTGCATCTGTAACGTTCTACCGCGCAGAAGTCGGTGATCAAGTCACAATCATTATTCCAAAAAAAGAAAATGCAAACTGGGGATGTATCGAAGCGGTGATCCCAAAGCATATTAGCGAAGCAATGGCAAAAGAAACACTTGCCGAGGGAGTGGTGTCAACAAAAAAAGTACGCCAGAAAAAAGAAGATGATGGAGAGTTGAGCCCAGAAATTGAATAAGAATCGCTAACAGGGAAAGATGCTGAAGATCATGAAACGATCTAGTCCTCACGCATCTCCTCTGCTACACTATGAGTCATGCAGTGGTCCCCTCGTATTGTTGTGCCTATTCTTCTTGCACTCCTTCTGAGCATTGGAATAGGAAGCATATTTTTTCTGCGCATTCAAACATCAATCCAATTCATTGAACGAAGCATTGAAGAATCGCAAGGAAAAAAATCAAACACATCACTCCTCTCTCGCATTCGCGGAAGAGCGCCAAATATCAATGCAAAAGATCTTTCAAAAACAATTCAAAGCATTCAAGAAGGTGCTCTCTTTGAGAGTAAAGGAATGATCGATCGAGCAGAAGAACGCTATCGATATGCAATAGAAAATGGTGGAGGAAACGATGCGCGTGTTTTTTTGATTCATCTCTTACGAAAAAAGGGAGATGTACAAAAAGCAACAATGATCATTCAGGAGAGTGAAAACAATGGTGGAATATCTGATGATCTTCTACTCGAAAAAGGGCTACTACTCCTCAAGAAAAACCCCAATGAAGCACGAGAGTTTTTTGAAGCGCTCGGAGAAAAAACAAATGTACAACAATACGGAAAAGCACTCGTTGCAATGACCCAAGGCGATCACAGGGCAAGTGAAAATGCCATCAATGCAATGCAAGAAAGCGATGATCACTGGAAAAGAATACGTTCTACTCTTCGAAATGCCTATCAGGAATTTGCGCTCTTTGAGCATGGCGAGGATGTGCACAGAGACACTCTCCTTGCACGGGCATTGGCAGAGATCGATGAATGTCCAACTGCACAAACAATACTCACAAATGTTCTTACAACAAAAGATGACTATCGCGACGCGTGGATTGTACAAGGATATTGCGAGCTTATGAGCGGAGCCACAAAAGATGCGCTCACATCACTGGAAAGAGCCTATGCCATCGACCCCATCAAGCCAGAAATTCAATATTTCCTTGCCCGTGCGTACTTTAATCTTGGAGACCCTCAGAACGCTATAACATTCTTGCAATATGCCATTAGCAATGGATTTGAGCCAAAAAATGATGCGCGTAACCTTCTCATAGAATATGCAAAAGAAGGAGGGTCGATCGATCTTGCCCTTGAAAACCTCCAAATACTCTTACAAGAAGAAAGCGCACTCTCCACTCGTCGACTACAAGACTTCACTGCGCTCGCTCTATCAACACAAGAACGAGCACTCAAAGCACTATCATTTCTTGAAGAAGTACAGAAAAAAAACCCTGAATCAGTCCCGTTACTTGTTGCAAGTATTCAGTGTGCAGAAATAGCTAAAGAAGAAGAAAAACGTACGCAATTAGTACACACGCTACAAATGATTGATCCTCAGAACGCTCTGCTACAAGGAAAAAAATGAAGACATAAACAAAAAGACCACTGACTGGCCTTTTTGTATTTGTATTCGCTTTCACAGCTATGAACGAAGGAAATGAAAGTAACTTTCGCTCAGCAAAACGTGAAAGGTATTACTTGGAAGAGGAGTTCCACTCACCTGCCTTGCTTTGGTCTCTTGTTTCTCCTCGTGACCTGACGAAGTCCCCGTACCGGCTCGCTACGTAATGCAAAATGCACTAGAGGAACACTGGGAAGAAAAGAACGCACTTTGAGGGATCTCTCTCTCGTTCTCAAAGCGACATTGCAGAGCAGAGAGGATGGTACGCAGAACGCTCTGCGCAGAATCCTCTCGACTGGAACTGATGATGGAAAGGAGCGGGTGCTCTGAGGAATGGGAGGTGCACCTCCCGCCTCGAGCGAGTATTGTGTTTGTGTATGAGTATTTTTTTGTTTTTCTATTCTTTTGTTTGAATGTGTCTATGTATGTTTGTGTGTATATGTATTCTGTGTGTACAAAAGATCGATGAGCGATTTCTTTTTATTGGAAGAAATCATGTCATTATACATTTCTAAAATATCTTTGCAAGAAATTAAAGTTGTAAAAAGAAAGAAATAGTATGAAATACTATAAAAAGAGCGCGGTATTGTCTAAGAATAGGAGACAATTGAGGGTTACAGAAAGAGAAAAATGGTCTATGCTTCCTGTGCTATGTTTCATCATCCAGTTTCACGAAGTATTCTTCTTGTGCTCATTGGCGGGAGCGTGCTGTGTGGAGCATCATTTGGCGCGCTGTTTCTCCATCAATATGGACAAAAGGAAGAATCCCTCGCAGAGAAGCTCGATAGTGCAATGGTCGATCAATTTCTCTCTACAACAGAAAAAGAGGTCTTCCGTACATTCCTCACGCAACACGGAAAAGAAATGCCACCCATCATTCCAGATGGAACACTGTTTGAAGCGGGCGTAGTGCGAACAACACTCACAGGATCGACGCGAGTCATTGGAGCAATTCATAGTGAGAAGAATGGACAAACAACTCTCAGTACAACTGAAGCAATAGAAAAAAGAAAAGGGATACATCCTCTTTCAACGGAATCGTGGTACGCCATTGCAAAAGAAAGATCGAAGCACACCTTCCTCTTTCAGAGGATGAGGAATGTTATAGAGAATGAAGAGGATGCACTCAGGCGAGCACAAACAATTGGCACAAAAGGAATTGTACTCATCGACACAAGTGCAACCAAAGGAACCATGCTCTGGACAGATGTGACGCTCCCTGAAAAAACGGCACGCCTTGTCACCATCAAAGAACCAAGTGAAGTGATGCAAATACAAAGCACAGAAGCACTTCTTTCGCGATGGACATCGATACTACAAGAAAGCGCACCATCGCTACTAAACGGCATTGAAGGAAGGACAGAATACTTCAGGCAAAAAGTAGCACTGTCAGAAGAGGGATATCGACTACTCGGAAAAATTCCGTATGCGTATTCAGCAGGAAAAAACAGTAGTGGCGCACTCATTGAAGCAATAAGCACATCAATGCATCCATCACTCATTCGCACGCTACTCATTCCACTCATTGAAACACAAAGCCCAGTAGGAACAATCCGCGAAACTCTTTTACCAAAAAATCAACTATTTCAAAAGATGATTCTTAAGACAGAAGAAATTGCTCCGCAAGAGATCAATGGATGGACTGTCTATCCATATGGAACAAATGTTGTTGGCATTCGCGGAACATCAGTTGCCCTTGGAAATAGCATCACACTCTTTACAGAAGAGAGACTCCTTGAAGAAGAGACAAGTGGCATAGCCTCTCTTCATGGAAAGCCAGAGACAATCATGAAAAAAATGGAAGATACTTTCCCATTTCTTGCAACATCGGAGCGTTTACTGTGGAAAAAAATGACGCAAATAAATGAAAACATGCGCATGAACATTGTTCTTTCCTCTTCGTTTGGGCATGTCTTCATTGAATGGGAAGTCCTCTAGCATTCTTCGAAAGAACACGCTACCCTAACCGTACTATGGATTTTCTCAAACCAGCCAAATACTTCTTTATTCTCTCAACGGTTGCAACAATCGTAAGTATCGGACTACTGTTCTACCCTAGCCCACGTCTCTCCATTGAATTTACAGGAGGAACACGCATGGAACTCAAAACAGCAACGCCAAAAACAGCAGAAGAAATGCTAAAAGCCCTACAATCTTTTACAGGTCAAGAGCTTTCGCCTATTGTCAATAAAGGAAATGATGATGTATTTGTCATTCGCACAAAAGGCATTAGCGATGATGTACGCAAGGCACTCAATGCACATCTTGAAAAGGAAGTAGGAAAGATAGCAGTAGGACAATTTACAACGATTGGACCAACAGTTGGTCACACGCTCAAGGTACGCGCTTTCTATGCCCTCCTTGCAGCATCAATAGGAATTATTCTCTATTTAGCATTTGCATTCCGCGCCATTCCTCGTCGCTATAGCCCATGGAAATTTGGTGTCGTTGCTGTGGCAACACTACTCCATGACGTGATGGTAACAGTGGGAATTATGACTCTTGTCAGCCACTCAACAAGCTTTGAAGTTGATACACTTTTCATTACAGCACTCCTTACTATTCTTGGATATTCAGTGAATGACACCATCATCATCTTCGATCGTATTCGTGACAATTTACTCTCACTCGAGAAGCGTGATGATTTTGCCACCGTATGTAATCGATCGGTTGGAGAATCATGGAAGCGCTCTTGTTACACAAGTGGATCGACACTCATCATGCTTTTCTCCTTACTTCTTCTCGGACCAGCGAGCATTCAATGGTTTGTCCTGACACTCATCATTGGTATTCTACTTGGAACATATTCTTCTATTTTCGTTGCCACTCCACTCCTCGTCTACTGGAACAAGCGTGGATAATTTCTTTCTTCCTCTCTCATGACTACTTCCTCGTCAAAACTCTCCTCTTCAGTTGTTCAAGTTCGCTCAGTAATCGATGAATCTGAGAAAAAGATCGCACGCGAAAAAGCGCTCTTACAAGCACAGAAATACATCGAAATTCCTGGCTTCCGAAAAGGTCATGCGCCTCTTGCAATGGTTGAAAAAAATGTTGATGAACGTAAGTTATTGGAAGAAATCGTACAAGAACTCCTTCCAAAAGTCATGCAGGAAGTGCAAAAAAATACAACAATCACTCCTATTATTAAGCCAACTGTCAGCGTTGAATCTGATTCCCCTCTCACAATTTCGGTCACAGTCATTGGACGTCCTGAAGTGAAGATCGATAAACAGGAAAGTATTACTGTTGAAAAAAAGACAATGGAAGTAACAGAAAAAGAAGTAGAAGATGTTATCCATAGAATTCTCAAGCAAGACCAAGAAGAGACAGAAGTAGAGCGCGCAGCAGAAAAAGGCGACATGGTCAAAGTAAGTATTGAATCAACAGAAAAAGATGGAACGCCAGTAAAATCACTGAGCGTTGGGAACTACTCACTGGAGCTTGGCGCAGAAGAATTGTTGCCAGAACTGGAGGAACATCTCCTTGGAATGAAAAAAGGTGATGAAAAAAAGGTCGAAATAAGCTTCGCAAAAGATCATGAAATTCCAGATATTCAAGGAAAAAACCTCCACATCACACTTCGTGTAAAGCATGTGATGAGCCTTCGTCTACCAGAGCTCACAAATGAATATTTGCAGAAAAGAATTCAAGCAGAAAAGACTGTTGAAACATTCAAGAAAGATGTGCGCGATATGCTAGAGACACAAAAGAAGGATGCTGAAATGAAGCGCCGAGAAGATGAACTCTATGAAAAAGTACAAAAAGCGACAACAGTAGAATTGCGACAAGAGCTCATCGATCATGAAGTACAAGAAATGGTTGAAGATCTTCATGAGCGCCTTGCAAAGCAACAAAAAACACTCGAACAATGGATGCAGCAAATGGGAAAAGATGCAAAAACAGTGGTAGAGGAGATGAAGGATATTGCAAAAAATCGCCTTACTCTTCGTTTTGGTATTCAAGAAATGGCCATTGCACGCAACAGTGATGTGCCAGAAGAGGCACTCACAAAAGAACTTGAAAAATTGGAGCAGTATGCCAAATCACATGGTCATCACGTTCATCGTGAAGACTATCAAAAAGATGGCTCTGTGTATCAAGCGGTGCGTCTCGATCTTGCAGTACAAGGGCTTGTGCAGTCTATGATTGCGTAAGCGATTCCTTCGCTTCGCTATCCCAATCGAGTGCGATGCGACGTCCAGGATGCGCTGAAAGACCCATCTTACACTCTGCATCGTGTACAATCATCATGCCCGATCGACCAATTGTTCCAAGAAGAGAACGACGTGTCTCTTTTTGTTCAGGCGAGCAACATTGCGCAAAGCGATAGGGAAACGTGCAGCGTGTCCCTGCAATGAGGAGCGATGGAAGAGATGTACTCGCAGGAGAAGGAAGAGAACGTTTTTTGAGAGATGTTCGTACTGGCAGAGAAGGAAGGGCAAGTGCATCGAGGTGTCGTAAAATAGAGGAAACTCGATGAGTGCCCATTCCAATTTTGAATAAAAGATCTTCTCGTTCGCGCAAGGGAATGGGCGCACCATCAAAGAAAGCAAACACTGTAAGATCTGCATCTAATGCATGAAGTCCACGAGAATGAAGCTCCGCATTCACAACGTCTTTTCCCCGTGCAATAAACGCTCCACGATCGTGCGAGGCGAAGTAATGCTTCAATTTTGAACGTGCAGATGCAGTGCGAAGAACTTCCAGCCAATGCAAGGAAGGCGTTGCATGTTTGCCCACTTCAATTTCAACTCGATCACCATTTTCCAATTGCGAAGAAAGGGCAACAGGGTGCCCATTCACTTTCGCCATACGATATCGTAAACCAAGATCTGTATGAACAGAAAAGGCAAAATCGAGAGGCGTGCTTCCTTCTGGAAGTTCAATGATGTCCCCAGTAGGAGTGAGAACATACATGTGATCTGCCAGACGAGAAGATGTACGATCTTCGATCGACAGTTGAGCGGAAAGAATGGAGGACAGAGAAGAAGATGATCGCTCTTTATAGAGCCAGTGTGCAGCAACGCCATATTCTGCTTCTTGATGCATGTCCTCAGTGCGAATTTGCACTTCAACCATCACATCTTTTGGTGTTTTTGGTAAGCCAAGAAGGCAGGTATGCAAACTCTGATATCCATTTGGCTTTGGAAAGGAAATGTAATCACGAAAGCGGTGGGAAAGAGGTGTACCAAGATGGTGCACAAAGCCAAGAGACTGGTAGCACTGTTCAAGTGTTGGAACAATAATGCGAATAGCAAAGAGATCGATAATTGCACGCGGATCATTGAGTGCGCGATCGCGTAATTTACAAAAAATACTATACGGCTGTTTCTCACGAGCCATGACACGAGCATGAATGCCTTGCTGCAATAAAAACTCCTGAACAGAAAGAGCAGTTTGATGAATGAAGATGTCATATTCCTGATGAATGAGAGAGAGTTGTTCAGAAATACGCTCAAAATCTGATGTATAGACACGAGAGAATGACGTACGCTCTAAGTGATATTTCAAAGCATACATACCAAGACGAGCAGCAATGGGAGCGAAAATCTCTAAAGAATATCGGCACAATTTTGATTGAAATCCAGACGGAAAAAAGTCCAGATATTCGAGGAAGATACAGGCAGAAGACAGTGTAATAAACAGCACGCGTGGATCTCCAGAAAGCGAGATAATCATTTGCTTCAAATCCTCAGAAGACTTTTTACGCGTAGAAGTGTATAAATGCGAAAGAAGTGATACTTTTGACACAAGATCGCGAACAGTGGAACCAAATTCTTGTTCAATGCGATCTAATGATGCAATATCTTGCGAGGGAAGATGCTGCAAAAGAGATGCGATCAATGCATCTTCATCGGAATAAAAAGCAAGTAAAAATTCTGCAGAAGAAAGTGCATGCTGAGAAGAAAGATACCCCTGACTAAAAGGAATGCAATGATTCTCGTCAAACGACGCAAGTACATCAAAAGCGCGTTGTATTTTTTGATGTGGAAGAGAAGGGGCATTCACCGAAAGGTGACTGAAAAAATCATCTCGAGAACGGGAAAGAGAAAAAGGGATTCCCATAATACTCAGAAGTATAGCATACAAGAACAATGAAGGAGAACATCTCTATCTATTGTCTCGCGCACACTCTCTATGTTATCATCAGAATGATGAACACACTTGCTACAACCATTGGAAGCCTTGAGCTTCCCTCTTTTGTCATGAACGCCTCTGGCCCAAATGATGTCACACTCGACGAACTCAAGATCATTGGAGAATCGGACAGTGGTGCCATTGTGCTCAAAACATGCACCATAGAACCGCGAGAAGGCAACGAATGTCCTCGCTACGTTCGCACAGAATTAGGCTCCATCAATAGCATGGGCTACCCAAACTTAGGCTATCAGGAATACATCAAGATGATCCCCGAGCTCAAACAGTATGGAAAACCAGTGATTGCGAGTATTGGAGTACTGAAATATGAGGAATTTCCTACCTTAGTCAATGCATTTCGAGATACAGACATCGATGCACTGGAACTGAATTTTTCCTGTCCAAACCTGAAAGGAAAACCACAAATTGCCTATGACTTTGAGATGACGGACAAACTACTCAGTGAGCTCTCAGTGCTCTGGAATAAGCCAACAGGCATCAAACTCCCTCCGTATTTCGACCCTGCACACTGGGAACAAATCGCTGCAGTATTGAAGAAATACCCTCTCACATTCCTCTCTGCAGTGAACTCCATTGGCAACGCACTGATTGTTGACGCAGAAACTGAAAGTCCAGTCATTAAGCCAAAAGGAGGGTTTGGAGGGCTTGGCGGACGGTACATCAAGCCAACAGCTCTCGCAAACGTTCGAGCCTTTAGTCAAATGCTTGGCGACAAAATGGCAATTATAGGTGTGGGAGGAGTGGAGACAGGAACCGATGCCTTTGAATTCCTGCTCTGTGGCGCAGACGCCGTGCAAGTCGGCACACAATTTGAGAAAGAAGGACAAGGATGTTTCACGCGCATTAAGAAAGAGTTAGCAGAGATTCTTGAGAGAAAAGGATATAAGGATGTCGCAAGCGCAAAGGGGAAGTTGAAAGTGCTGTAAAAAATGTACTCAAATATTCCTATATTTAAAATTCTTCAGTAGCAGCCGTTCTCGGCTGGGGTTATAAAAAAATGAACACCCAATGCTCATGAGTGCAGTGAATCTACTTCTTGAAAAAATCTTTTGACATTTTCCCTCCCCTCCTCTATACTTTCAAATGTCCGAAGACCGGAGGCACTAGGTCACAGACCGAACATAAGCCCTCCCGAGGAGTACAGCAGCGCTCATCCGGCCCCGGCTTGGTGAATCGTGCCGTGTTCCTCGCTG
>CAZKOO010000017.1:0-15147 GCA_964554435.1 uncultured Candidatus Peribacteria bacterium | reverse complement strand
TAGCCCCTTCTCCCGATCATCAGTAGAACAACCGCAGGGTGAAACCTGCTCCGATGGAAAAAACTGTTCCAATAGATCTGAATCTGAAAAAGAAAATCGGAAAGGATGTCTCAAAAGGATTAATCACAAAAATCCTAAGACCTATAACCTAACACCTATCACCTCTCCCATCGTCCTCCTCTCCCCTGCCTCCCCCAGCTACGGTCATTTCAAGAACTTCGAAGAACGCGGAAGAGAGTTTAAGAAATGGGTATTTCATAGTGCAAATGAAGAGAAGATATGATACAATGAAGAGATGTCTCTTTTACGACAATTTCCGCGACTTCTATTGCTACTCTGTAGCATGATATTAGCCTACACACTGTATGGATTTGGGCTACTTGAACCACTTCATCATATTCCAACAGCATACAGTTATCTTGCAATATTCATTGGTGGCATGCTCTTTAGCTTTGGCTTTACTGCAGCATTCGGAGCAGCAGTGTTTATAGAAGTAGGCCATATGAGCAATGTCGCATTAGGAGCAATGGTCGGAGGGATGGGCGCGATGCTCGCAGATATTCTTATTTTTCATCTACTACGAGAACAATTATTCAGAGAAGAAATTGTTAAACTACAAACTCTGCGGATTATACAAGCAATACAAAGAATGCTATATAGAGAAAGCGTACCGCACATTATGCGTACATATTTTCTCTGGATATTTGCAGGAATAATGATTGCCTCCCCTTTACCTGATGAGTGTGGTGTGATGCTAATGAGCACATGCACGGAAATAAAAGAACGCACCTTTGCTATTCTGTGTTTCATATTAAATACAATTGGTATTGGTGTATTGTTAACAATATAAAAGCTACGGACATTTCAAGAGCTTCGAAGAGCGCGGAAAAGAATTTGAAAAATGGGTATTTCATGCTAATGAATGCATCACACCCCCCTCCCCACCTTCACTTTCGCAGGACGAATGACCTTGCCGTGGAGTTCGTAGCCATCTTCTAGGACTTCAAGGATTGTACCTGCTTCACCTTCGCCTTCAAGAAGCACTTCATGACGATTGGCGTCGAATGCTTGACCAAGTGCTTCCATTTTCTGAAGCCCAAGGTCATTCACTTGTTTGAGGAATGCTTGCTCGAGAGCCACAATGCCTTTCACCCAATCGTTCTCTGTTAAATCAGAAGGCAAATGATTGAGAGCGCGTTGCAAATTATCGATCGTTGGAAGAAATTTACGAAGTGCCATCTCCGACGCAAACTTGCGAAGGTCACTCGCCTCTTTCTCAAGGCGAATTTTCGCATTCGAAAGTTCCGCTTGAGCACGAGCAGTGCCTTCAAGAGACATCTTCAATTGCTCTTCAAGAACGCGAATTTTTTCAGTCAATTCCGCGAAGCGTGCATCGTCCCCCTGTGCTTTTTGAATTGCATCAGCAAGAGAGTCATCGGAAGAAACACTACCCAGTGTGCCACTAGATGTAGTATCGTCCATTGGTACGCTACTAGCAGTAGTCTGTGAGGATGAATCTGAAGTCATAGAAAAAGAAAAAGAAGATCAACAGTATAAAGCAGGAAAGGCAGAGAATCAAGAAAGGGCGAATGGATGCAGAATCACGCTATCCCATCAATGGTTTATCCTAAGCTCCGACGAATCACTCCTGCTTCCACAATATCTCGTTCAAGATCTGCTTTGGAATATTCCTGCGACTGAACGCGCTGATAGATGGTAGATGTAAGGTTACGATGAATGATGTGACGTGGTTTTTCTGGCTCAAGAACAATGCCAAGAATGTCTTGAATTGCACGAATATCATCTTGTACTCCTGCCCAAACCGCAGAATCTTTTGCGAGAAGTGCGAGGTTTTCAGTATTCAAATATTTTCCTGCATGCGTGAGGTCATGTCGAAGAAGTGGATACATTCGTTCGATGACATCAAGGAGTCCTTCGCTCTGCGCCATGCGAAGACCACGACCCGTCGCAATGAGCTCTGGTGGAATGCCAATGGAATAGAGAGAAGCAGTAAAGCCAATGGCACGCGGAAGTTTTACCTCTCCAATGCCACGACTGTAGCCAAACAGTCCGATGTGCTGCAAGCGTTCACGACGAGGAGGAATGGCCGCTGCAATTTGATTGATCAGCGGAGCAACGGCTTCAATGGTCGGTCGCCAGAGTGCGGAAAACATCTGTGCAATACGAACAATCTTTGCGCGATCAACATCAGAAATGGAAACAACGTGATGAAGAGGAACTTCACGTTGCATCGTTGCAAGAGCTTTTTTCACATCTTCAAGTGGATAGTCGTAGCGAAAGGCAGATTGAATAGAATATGTTCGCACCCCTGCATACTGCGTCATAAATTCCTGTGTATAGAGCGGGTTCACACTACCTCGGAAGGGCAAGGACCCTGTTCCAATAATGGGATGCACCGCAAAGCCAAGCTCCGTTGCAAGCGCATCTGCCGCGCTGAGCGCAACCTTTGCAGCAAGCACCGCAGGCACAAGACCTGCATTCATCGCAGGGTCAGAGCGAGCAATGAAAATACGTTGATCGGTAATGGTGCACTCCTTCTGCAGGCTCTCCCAATATGGACGGAGGATCTTTTCAATGGAGAGCAAGGAGTCAACATCTTCAATGAGTGGAGTGACTTCAAAAGAATCGAGAAGTGCTTTGTCTCCTTCTTTCCCACCATGGAACACCGCACGATGATACTGCTCAATCTCACGAAACGCCTGACGCACTTTCATCGGCTGTTCGGCACTCGTCGTGAGCGGTAAAAACATCTCAGTCACCAATGGGTGTGGAAGTCCACAATCACGAGAAAGATCGGCAAGCGAAAGGACATTCATCATGGCACGAGCCATGCGATGCATCTTCTCTCCATCAAAGGCTGGAATGCGATAGGTGAGATGCATATCCTCGCCAAATGTGCGACGCTTGAGTAAGTCCTGAGCTCGTGTGAGCAATTTTTCGCCGACCGCTTCATCGACATATTTTCCTTCCCAGTCCCACATATATTCATCGCAATGAAGATCATTGAGCATCAGCATCACTTCGGCAATTTCATCGTGCGTTGTCACAAATGGCGTATCAAGCCACCACGGAGCAAGCGCATTGTCGGGGTGTTGCGTTGCCATGGTAATGGGAAATTGTTTCTGCATAATCAAACGATAGCAGAAGAAAGAAAAAGGGAGTAGACTATCAACCATGATGCAAAAAAATGTCACGCTGAAACACAACATTCTTGAGAAGAGAGTTCATGCACTCATCATCATGATTGCACTACTCATTCTCATTCAAGCATTGAATGTTACGGGTATTGGAACTGGAAGTTTGCTCACAAAAAATATGAGCATTGGAGTTGCATTGTTGATTGGCATCGTTGCATCCATCAGTAGTTGTACTGCACTCGTGGGAGGCTTGCTGTTAAGCATCAGTGCAAATTACAGCGAAAGACATCCTCATGCATCAAAAAAACAAAAGATGATCCCACTTGCCAGTTTTATCATAGGAAGACTTGGAGGATATTTTCTCTTTGGAGGAATCACCGGAGCAATTGGAAAATCTCTCTCGCCATCACTCATGACAATGGGAATTATTGACTGCATTATTGCCATGACACTCATTATCATTGGACTACGAATTGTTCATTTATTACCACAAACGGCATGCACCATCGTTGACCGTAATCCACTCACCACATTTCTGACACGTCTTAGTACATCACAATCAAATGTCGTGTTGATGATGCTTGGCATGCTCACTTTCTTTGTTCCTTGTGGATATACACAAACCATGCAACTCACAGCGCTTGCGTCAGGCGGGTTTCTCTCTGGTGCGCTTCTCATGCTCAGTTTTGCCGTTGGCAATGCGCCATCTCTCATTGGCATTGGAAGTGCTAGTGCACTCGCAACAGGACGAGGAAAGCACTTCATTGTAACATTTGCCGGAAGTATGGCACTCGTTTTAGGGCTACAAACTTTTGGAAATGGACTATCGCTCATGGGCATCATCCTCCCTCATTTTGGTACAAGTATTGAACAATCAGAAGATCCAAACGTCACAATTGACAAAAATGGTCAGCAAGTCATCAACATCTCCGTAACAAATAGTGGGTATAGCGCGAATGATTTTGTCATTGAGAAAGGAAAATCAACATGGATTCTCGCAGATGTTCTGTCCCCTCTTTCAGGATGCATTACACAACTTGCAGTTCCCGCTTTTGACATCCTCCACCCGCTCACGCTCGGACAAAACTGGATAGGACCATTCACTCCAACAGAAGATTTTGTGTTTTCCTGCTCAATGGGAATGTACCGCTCAACGGTGAGGGTGAGGTAGGAAAAAGATTGCTCAAGATATAGCAAAGCATGTAAAATGTTAGCATGAAAAAATCATCGCGGTCTCTTCGCTCGTAGATGGAAATGCAAATATCCTACTTCCTGATACCCAGGTCCATTGGTTGTAATGGTGTATTTTGTGAGCTTCTCTTTCTCAATGAAGTACTGGAGCGAGGCGTAAGCATCTGCTAAGTATGGAAGATCTTCTTCGTGAATGTCCGATGCACTGCGGATGTCTTTCTTTGGAATGGCAACATAGTGAATCTCCGATGCAGGACGAGGATGTGGAATAACAACCGTTTTATCAGTTTCAAGGAGAATGTTTGGAAGAATGCTCGGTGTTTTTTGCATGACAAAAGAACCTAAAAGTCCAAGTAACTCTTTCTCGTTCAAGCAAGAAGTTGAACAGCGATGAATAGTGAGTGGAGTACGTGGCTGTACGCCAGAAAAAAGAAATGCCCCCATTAGGAAACCAGTACAAAAAACTCCAAAAAACATCAAAACTTTTTTGATCATGATAGAAAGTATAGCAGAAAGAAATGAGGATGTTTCATTGTGTAAGAAAAGAGAAAGATGAACGTCTAAACAGAATATACCCCCTCAATTCACATGCTAACCTCACGACAAATTGCAACAACCATGCGCCAAGCACTCACAAAGCAGAAAGAAGCAGAGAGGCAGAGACTAGTAGCAGAGAATCAAATTGCAAACGAAGAGAAACACAAAGCTGACATCATGATGCGCGAAGCACAAGCAAAGCAAGCGGAAGCTGTTCAAATGGCTTCACAGAATGCAGGGTTGTAGTGAAAGATGGAAAAGAAGAAAATGTTGATCTTTTGTGGCGGACTATGAGCCCTCTTCAGGAAAGATCAGGTGAAAAAGTGAATCTCCATATATAAGTAAGGCTGTTTCTATTAGATTGCGTGGACCAATCAATGAAACGCCATCTTTATGTCGCTGAATTCCCGATAACGCCCTCGGACATCCAAGAAGCCGACAATGTGCATTGTGACAAATTTGCTGAACAGCAGATGCATGATTATGACAACGCTCATCATGAGGAGTAAGACCATGCTTGAAATGATCAGGACAACGATAGTCAGTCAACCCTTCTTCCATAAATATATTATAACATATTTTTGTATTGTAATGATACAGTCGAATTTTTGATGAATGGTGTCACGGGCCGGGATTTCCACCTTCGCACTCACTTCGTTCGTGTCTACGGTGAACAGGGATGAGCGGAAGAGAAAATGATCGACTGAGCAAAGTTATAAGTGTAAGATGAAGAAACTATGGACGGTAGGTATGTATACGTTGAACAAAAAATCATATGGCAATACATCAACAAATACGGAGATAAGCTCCTTGGTAGAGATAATGAGTTGCTAGCAGCATCAATTTTGAAAAGTTTTTTTGAGAAGCGTCACAGAACGAAGTGCATGATTGGGTTCAAGTTAGACGAGAAGTATTGCAACATTTATTCAAAAAAGACAAAACCTCTTACTTTAGAGGAAATGAAAGAATTATTTGAGCATCATAGTGATGAAAATGGCCCTGTAGATTTTTCAATTTCTCCGATCGCAAGTGTAAGAAACCGGAAGCACTCAGCATGGGTTTTTCAATTAAAACGTTTTGGACATTTTCAAAAAGAGAAAGGGCCTGAGGGCCTTATTAAACTAATCGAGGGTGTTCGAGATAAGTACGCAAAGTGCGGAGTATCGTTGGTTATCCTTCTAGATGGCCACAAGGGAACAATAGGAGCAGATACCCTCAAGAATGTAGATATGACCAATTTTCCCTTTCAGGAAATAATGTTCATTAGAGGTGACAAGAATGATGATGGTATTTTTATGATGCAGGTTGGTCATTTATGGCCCGTGTTTGGCTACAACGAATATGATGCTCGG
The DNA here is from genome assembly GCA_964554435.1 of uncultured Candidatus Peribacteria bacterium. Taxonomy (GTDB): domain Bacteria; phylum Patescibacteriota; class Gracilibacteria; order Peribacterales; family Peribacteraceae; genus CAZKOO01. Next base: position 8,909 of record CAZKOO010000017.1, on the reverse strand, counting down.
GAGTTGATTGATAAAAGTTGAGTGCTGAGTTATTTGAAAATGAGAGGCAAATGTCGTATAATTGCGACATTATGAAAATATTCGTTGCATACAGTTTTAAGAGCAAGGACAAAGCTGACATCATGATGCGCGAAGCACAAGCAAAGCAAGCGGAAGCTGTTCAAATGGCTTCACAGAATGCAGGGTTGTAGGTGATGAGAAAAACATCAAAGATTTTTTGATGATAGAAATGTAGCAAAGCAGGAATCAACATGGCTTGCCATGAAGAGCCAAGCGATGAATGGTGTCACGGGCCGGGATTGAACCGGCGACCCCAGGCTTATGAGTCCTGTGCTCTACCAACTGAGCTACCGTGACATACACAACACAAATAACAAAAATCCAAAATAGTATTCCATAAAATCATCGAGTGTAAAAGGGAATTTTAAGAATTTCTTCCGTATTGCATAGTAAAAGAGGCAAGAAGAGAGGTGCTATAAATAAACGTTTCTGGTGAAAGCAATAATGGAAAACGTAAGGCAAGAAGACCAAAGATCAAAAACAAAACAATCGTCAATGTCGCAACAATGGGATTCGTTTGCCGATGATCGAAACATCTAAGTAGGGCAATGCACTCCTCTTTAGATTGGTAAAAAGCCTGAGTAAAGGTTCGATATTTATTTGGTAAAGGAATAAGTAAGAAAATATACACCATGTACACAGCAAGAGAGAAAATCGACATGCTCGCAAAAACCATGTCTAGACCATTCGTAGACAAACCATCACCAATCACAAACAGTGATGTAATCTGAAAAAAACCAAGAAAAGTAATGGTAAAAAGAAAGAGAATATAGAAGATACAAGCACAAACAGGAGAAAGTCGAAAATGAAAAACAGCAAGAATGCAAGAAAAGAGAGTAATACTAAAAAAAAGAAGAAGGAGAAATGGGGAAGAAAAGGTGTCAATAGTAGTCACGATGTAGAATGCCGTCAGTGATGTAAGTAACACTGTGTATTCTGTAATGACAGGAAGCAGACGAGACTTAAACCACGCTGTAAAGGAAAAGAGGTAAACAAAAAGTGAAAGAAGAAAACGATTATTAAAAGGAGGAAGTGGTTTATCAATATTCAAAGAAAGGTAAAAAAATGAAAAAAGCGACAACAGAACAATGGCAGCTAATGAAATACAATCTTCTTTCGTTAATTTTCGACCAAGCATGTAATAGCTCTGCATTCCAAAGCCAAAGAGAAGGGAAGCGAGGAGGAGTGGAGAAATCGAAAACATAGAATAGAAAAAGTATATGCTCTTATTGTACGGATTCACAATAAAGAATTTTCACACGAGTTTTCGGCGAAAGATCAAGAAAATCCATCGATGCATCGACTAGTGTTGTTGGATTATCATCTGAGCGCTGAACAATAGAATACGCACGCAATAAAGAGCCAGACGATGAACATGTGTGCTTAAAATCATCGGCACTCAGAGCAGAAAGATCGCTACGGAAATATCCTTTTTGCATCACAAATGCCTCGGACGGATCATTCATCACAATCATAGAACGCTCAGGAAGATGCACATTCATCCACTCTGCTGCTTTTTGCCACGCGTACATCCCCTCTTGAGTGAGTCGAAGATCTTTCGGAAGAAACGACATATTCAATCGATCGAGTGTCGCATTGCACTGCGGAAAACTATAGAGACAGAGCATGCCACCTTGCGCAACAACCATCGGCATGACAAGGACAGGAAGGCTCCACAACACCCATCGCTTTGACTGAAGAAAAAAGAAGAAATCGCGAAGAGCAAGAGAAGAGAAGAAAAGGAGAAGCGGAAGTCCAGGGAACACATGACGAACGCCAAGCGACCACCAAAAAGTGGCAAAAAACCACAGAGAAAACATGGAGAACAGCAAGAAAAGATGCTGACGACCGTAACGCAGAACACCAAAAAACGCGAAGGGAAGAAAAACGCCAATGGTATGCAGTGGATGAAAGTAGAACTGCGCATTACGAAGAATCTGCAGCAATGTCACGCCTCCACGTGTGCTTTGCTCGCTCACATAATCGGCAGGAAAAAATGTATCAAACACAAGGTACGTACGCAAAAGCCACAGTGAGAGCGGAAGAAGTGCAAGAAAAATGCCGCCAAAAAAGAGGAGAATATTCTTTTTTGTATGCCAAAAACCTTTTGTGTTGTTCAAAAAAGAGACACAAAAAATAGGAAGAAGTGGAGCGGCGTTGTAGCGTAAGACAATGGCAAGTCCAAGTGTTGTCATGCTGAGAAGAAATGACACAGAAGAGCGCTCTAGAAACAAAAGAATGGAAAGAAGGACAAGAGCAGTAAAGGAAAGATCGGAAGCACCAAAACCGCTCATAATAGGAAGCGCATGTTGCACAAGAAGAGAGAGAACAGTGATGCGCGCAATGAGCCGAGAAGACATACGCTCAACAAGACAATGTGTCAGAAAAAGAACGCACATTCCAGATAGAAGCGACAAAAGTTTGAGGCCAATCTGAAAGCCAAAAAAGGAGGTAAACGGAATGGTAAGAAATGGATAGAGAGGTAAATATTTACTATGAGGAACGCCAAAGAGAGAGTAGGCATGGTGATGCAACAATGTATTACCAAGTACGCCATAGATCGCAGTATCAGAGAGAAGTGGATAGCCAAGACTTGGCATCCACATCAACAAAAGAATGGCGAAGCATCCAAAAAGAAAGAAGAGGTCGAAGCGGCGGAGAAAAGAGAGAAAAATGGTCATAAGGCGTTATGGTTCAACTTCATCAGAAGCAAGATCGGGGCGAGTGCGAACAATGAGAAGGACTCCAAGAATGAAGAATGGCAAACTAAAAAGCTGATAGAGCGTGATAGATTCTTTCAGAAGAAGTGCGGAAAAAAGCAGTGTAATAAAAGGCTGTACACCAATGAATGATACCGCTCGTGTGATGGAAGATTGCAAGAGTGCATCAAGCCAAAGAATTTTTGAATATCCTAAGACAAAAAATCCTGAAAAAAGGAAGGGAAGAAGATCAAAAAAACTCACAGAAGAAATACCCAATCTTCCATGAATGGCATAGGCAAAAACAAAGAAAAGGGGCAAGGAAAAGAGTGTGCGCCAAAAGAAAATCACACTACTATGATAGCGTGAGCGCAAGCGTTGCATATGCGGATTACCAAACGATGGGAAAATAGTTGCAAGAATGATGAATAAATCACCAACTGCAAAATTGCTCCATTGAGGAAAAAGAAGCCAAAAAGCGCCAAATAGAATGAAAAATGCACCAATGCATTGAGTGGCAACAAACGATTCGTAGCGAAAAAGAAATGTGAGAATAATGTAGGAAAAGAATACTTCCAATAGCGAAAGAATGGCGCCATTGCCAGCAGTGGTGTACTGAAGACCGTAAAACATCAAACTATAGTAACAAATACCATTAAAAAGAATCACCCACAGAAACAATAGATAATCGGAAGGATGAACAGAGAAAGAATGCCTGAAAAATAAGGCATAGAAACCAAAAAAGAGACACGATAGCGCAAGCGCAAAAAATGCTGACCAGAGAGGAGGAAAAGTATGATGACTTAATTTTGTGACAACAGGAAAAAGGCTCCAAAAGACAATCGATGAAAAAGCCAGTACATCACCACGAAAGAGTGAATTCATAAGGACTCTATTCTATCAAGATCTGCACTGTGATACAATCTCATCATGAATACTGCACTCTTCTGTTTGCATGGATGGGGAGGATCGAAAGAGTCGTGGAATGAATTGCGAGAAGCATTGGCACACACATCAAACATCACACTCTTCACTCCAGATTTACCCGGATTTGGAGAAGAGCCAGAGCCACAAAAACCATGGACTGTCGATCATTATGCAGGGTGGTGTCAAGCATGGATACGGACAACTCTCGAGCAAGAGAAAACAAACGGCACAACATACGATCAAGTTGCACTCATCGGACACTCACACGGTGGACGCATTGCGTTAAAGCTCGCATGGATGCAATCCCTCACCCCTAACCCCTCTCCCAAGGTGAGAGGGGAACAACAAACTCTGAACTACTCCCATCTTTTTCTCTGCGCAGCAGCAGGCATTCGCAGGTCACGACACATCAAGCGCACTATTGGATTCCTCCTCGCAAAAACCGGAAAGTGGATTCTCTCTCTTCCTGGCGGAACATATCTCACACCCATCACCAAGAAGCTCCTCTACAAACTTATGCGAGTCCATGACTACGAGCGTGCAAGTGATGTGATGCAGAAAACAATGATCAATGTGACACAAGAGGATCTGACACCACTTCTCGAAGAAATTACACTACCCACCGATCTTTTTTGGGGTGACGATGACACAATGACACCAATAGAAGATGGCATTCTGATGCAGGAAAAAATACCGCACGCCGTCCTACATCGATATGCAGACTGTCGTCACGCAGTCCATCGCGAGAAAGCACAAGAAATTTCTGCTACTATAGAACAAAGAATGCACCTATGACACTCTCACCTCTTTCATCACTCATTCTAAACGCACTGGCACTCCTCTCACCTGTGCTCACAGCACTGCATCTGTGGCAAATCAAAGAATGGCGATATGATCGGATGAAAGAACATTTGTTGCAGCGAGGATGGACATCGGCATGTGGAGTAATGCGACCAGCAATTGTTGGAAGTGTGCTATTGCTCTGGCTATTTCTCATTACCATCGATCTGCCAGTACAAGCCAATGATGCGCTCCTTGTTTCGCTCGGACTACTAGCAAGTACATCCATCTTGCAAATTATCTTTGGAAAACAACCAACTCCAGTGTGGACCAAAAAAGCGATGATTCTTTGTGTGCTATCGATGGTTCTTGGAGGAGGAATAATGAAATTATTGAACACATTTATTGTTCAAGAAGAATGGCAATACATTGGTATAATTAGCATTCCAATTCTCTCATTTCTGATCGTTGGATGTGCTCTCCTACTCTTCCTGCCAATTGACACCATCTGTAAAAAAAGAATTCTTGAAAACGCACGCTCTGTACGAGAGAAGCACCCTCATCTCACGGTGATTGGCATTACAGGAAGTGTGGGAAAGACAACAACAAAAGAATTACTCGCACACCTCTTGCAAGAGCGTGGTGCACTTGCAACCCCAGAACACGTAAACACTGAATTGGGAGTAGCACAATGGTTTCATACTACAATTGGAAAAGAGCCAGAAGATTCAAGAAAGATTGTCATTGTAGAAATGGGCGCATATCGAATAGGAGAAATTGCACTGCTCTGTGACATTGTAAAGCCATCAATTGGCATTTTGACCTACATTGGCACGCAACACGTTGGGCTCTTTGGAAGTACAGAAAAATTGCGACAGGCAAAAATGGAATTGATCGCATCGTTACCAGTGAATGGACTAGCAATTGTGAACGGAGACAGTAAGCGCATCCAAGAAATCGCACACACCATTCATTGTCAAACAATCATCATTGGAACAGATGAGCATGCAGGAGTGCAGGCAATCGATATTGAAGAAACAGGAAATGGCACCTTCTTCTCGGTCAATACAACGCGTCTTCATTTGCCACTTGCTGGCACACAGATGATTACCAATGCACTCCTTGCAAGTGTGGCAGCAGAAAAGTTAGGAGTATCACAAATGCACATCCAAGAACAATTACGAACATTTCAAGGATTTGATCGAACATTTGCACAGAAAGAAAAAAATGGGGTTACCATGCTCGATAATACATTCAGTGCAAGTGTAGAAAGTACAATGTCTGCATTGGAATGGGCCAGAAAAAAAGTAGCATCTCCAAAAGTACTTCTGTTCACTGGTATTTTGGAATTAGGAGATGATGAAGAGAGATTGCATCATGCAATTGCAGAAGAAGCCAATCGATCTGTTGATCAGATTATTCTCCTCGATCCACATTTCCTGCGATATTTTGAAGAAAAGGCTAAAGAAAAAACGACGCTTCTCTCGACGTGTACGCGCCCTCTTCCGAGTGGCGCATTGTTGATCTGTATGGGAAGAATGTCGCAATGCATCATCGAGTCTTTCCTCCCTCCTTCATCGTACTAATGCGTCTTGTCATTCATCATACATTTGGCCCACACATCAATCGAGCGTATGTTTGGAAAACACTCCAAGCATGGTTTTTCTTCGTGTTCCGACCTCGTTTTTTACAATCGATGACTGAATCTTTTCGACGAACACTCTCAAAAGATTTTGGTTGTCATGTCACATTTTTTGCCTCTGGCAGGCAATCGCTCCTAGCGTTACTGCGCGCAATGCACATTCATTCTGGCGATGAAATAATCGTTCAAGGGTACACATGTGTGGTTGTTCCAAATGCCATTGAACTCAGTGGCGCAACTGTTGTGTATGCAGACATCGATCCTGATACGCTGAATATGAAAGCATCAACAATCGAACCTCTGATTACCTCAAAAACAAGAGCCATTCTTTATCAACACACTTTTGGTATCACAGATGAACTGCAAAAAATACGCGCACTGTGTGATGCGCATGGCATATGGCTCATTGAAGACTGTGCACATCTTCTTCCAGATGATCGAGCATCAATGGAGGTAGGACTGTATGGGGATGCACTCCTGCTCAGCTTTGGACGAGATAAAGCAATTTCTGGCATTAGCGGAGGTGCGCTACTCACTCGCACAATGCGCAATTATTCACCTGCTCATCATCAATCTCATCGCAATAATCGAACACATGCAGAAGTCGCAGCAACTCTACGAGAATTGGAACAAAGCGCATCATCTCTCAAAAAACAATCGATTGCCGCCCTCCTCACCTATCCATTCAGAATGGCATGGATTGTACAACCATATCATGGAACACGCAGAGAACGAGTGATGCTCTTTCTCCTGAAGAAAGTAGGGCTCATCACTCCTATTGTCACGGACGACGAAAAAAAGGGTCACATGTCACCAGTATTACAAAAAATTCCAGAAGCATGTGCATTTCTTGCCTTCTATTCGTACAAAAAACTTGGCGAATGCAATAAGCAAAGAAGGCTCATCACAGAATTTTTCCTCAAATATGGCCGCACCTACAACTGGCCAATTCTCAATGGAATTAGCTCATCGATGCCACTACTCAAATTTCCCCTCTTCGTTGAAAATGCATCACGCATTCGTACGTCATTAGAGAAAGATTCCATCTTCCTTGATGATGGATGGACAGGATGCGCCATTTGCCCAGAAGACGCATCAGCAAATGAAATGCAGCAGCACAATCCATCGTGCCCACATGCAACAGATGTGGGTGTGCACATCATCTCCCTGCCAACGCATCCGACAATGACACTGCTCAAGGCCGCTATTGTTGCACGTCGATTTGAAGAAGAGCGAAAAAAGAGCGATGGAACGCACAGGAGCTCTCCACAGACATCCTGATAAAAGCATATGGCATGATGCAGGGAAAAACTCTACACTATCTCCAATGATTGCATTTGTTACAAAAAACGAAGAGCAGTGGACAGATTTCCTTAGCCGACAACGCTTTCGTCCATTTCTGCAAAGCTGGACAATGGGAGAAGTCTATCGCGAAGTAGGGCAAGAGCCACATCGCATCATCGTTACCAATGCAGAAGGAGAAACACAAGCAATCTGCGCTGCATATACTGTCGATGCGAAGCGAGGGAAACATCTCATTCTTCCGTATGGGCCACTCATTGCAGAACATCTCACAGAAGAAGAGCAGAAAGAAGTGATGACAGTCATTCTTGAGATGTGCAGCACAATCGGAACATCTGAAGGATGCTCCTTTCTACGCATGAGCCCATTCTGGCAAAAAGAGAAGCCAATCCCCTGCCCTCACCGATCATCTCCGCTCCATCTGCTCGCAGAACATGTGTGGTATCTTCCATTAACAGAAAACGATCGATGGAGTATTGATCAAAAAAATTATACAGATCTTGGGTCTTCACGAAAGCCAGAAGAGATGATCATGCTCTGTAGAAAAACAACGCGTAATCTCATTGGCAGAGCAAAACGTGACGGTGTGACCATTCGCCGATCGAACTGCCCAATGGAAGATCTTGAGAAGCATTTCATTCGCCTCCACGACGAAACAAGGAAGAGGCATGGATTCACCCCCTACTCCAATGCATTCTTTCGAGCACAAGTGAGGCATTGTAGTGCAAAGAATGAATGCACCATTTATCTTGCAGACTATGAAGGAGAGGTGATCAGTGCGTCTATTCACATGCACGCTTTTGGCGAAACGAGCTACCATCACGGCGCGAGTGCAAGCGCATTTTCGAAAATTCCCGCAAGTTACTTATTGCAATGGACTGCCATTGAGGATGCCATTGCGCGTGGTGATGCAATCTATAATTTTTGGGGGATTGCACCAATGAACAATGGCGAACTATGCGCACAACATCCATTCGCTGGTGTGACACTCTTTAAGACTGGCTTCGGTGGTGCGCTACTCAATCTTCCACACTGCATCGATATTCCTCTCTCGAAAAAATACTACCTCACCTATTTATTCGAACACGTACGCAAATGGCGTCGTGGCTTTTAATGTTCTTCTACCCTCACCCCTTATGATCGATACACCAAAAAATACCGAAGTGGAAACAAAAGAATTATTGGAAAAAATCATCACACATCTTGAACATATCGATCGTCGAGACCGCATACGATTATGGGGAGGATTTGTTCGTTCGCTACTCTCGCTCATTCCCACAATCATCTTCCTCTGGACACTCTGGTACGTGAGTGAAAATACCGATGCTTTGTTACGAAAGATTGCAAATATTGCGGTAGAAGTAACATCTGGATCTACATCCACACTACAAAAAAGCACTGATTTTTGGGAGAGTATATGGCAAAAAAAATAAGACAGCTTCATATATAGCTACGCTACTATCAATGAACATCAGTACATTTGTCGCCTTGATGAGCTT
>CAZKOO010000016.1:0-16293 GCA_964554435.1 uncultured Candidatus Peribacteria bacterium | reverse complement strand
TATTCTTGACGTGGATTTCCTTCTTCACATTTGCTCCATCCACTGTCCACACGAGAGTTGCGTTTTCAGAAAGAGGATAAGAAATCTGATGGTCATTGAGGATTCTTCCTTCGATGGAAGACTCCGTGGGGAAACTCAAGGAGAAGGAATGAGTTCCTTTTGAAAGTGTGTAGCTTGGTTTGGTGAGATCGAAGGAGACGCGAGTGTCTTGAGGGAGATAGTCGAAGACGAAGGAATTGCCTTGCTGTACTCCCTTGGAGTTTGCAAAGACGATGGAGTCTGGTTGATGTGGATTGTGAGTGAAGAGATCTTGAGACACGCTTACTTGTGCTCGCTTGCCATTTCCAAGGTCGAAGGTTGCAGTGCGGAGCGTGCGCTCAGCTGGGAGTTCTGTTGCAGTTTCAGTGATGCCGTAGTCGCTTCCGCTGAGGAGAGTTGGAATGCTTACTTCTTCTCCATTTGGAATCATGAGTGCATAGGCAGACAGAGGGTTCAAGAGAAAACTCGCAAGGGAGAGAGAAGCGAGAGAACGACGAAGGATGTACATAGAGAACAGAGGGGAAGATTGAAGAATAGTGTAGAGAGAAGAGTTAAAAAGAACAATTGCAGGGAGGAGTTGCAAGGGGTGGAATAGTAGATTGTGAAGGATGATTAACAGGAGAGGAGATCATAGATGATAGATAGTAGACAATAGACTTGCGAGTGGCGGGTAGGGCTAGTGGGTTAGTTGATAGTTTTTTATGAAAACAGAGCGGCTTTTCTAGCCGCGATGTCGTCGTGAACGAAGCCATCCGCAGGTGGGACACCTGCTGCTGGGGAATAAAAATATTGTACAGAATTAGAAAAAATTCATTTACAAATATGAAGACGATAGTATTATTTAGACTATGTCTGCTGACTTAAATGATCAAGGATATCAATCGATCAAGAAATTAATGGAACTATTAAAAAAGAATCCTGAAATTAGCAATGAATTAAATCAAATAGATCCAAATATTCAACAAAAACTTGCTGGTATGCTTTTTCATAGATGGCTTCCTTTAGGTGCCCTCCGAAAAATTATAATGTTTTTTTTGATATTTTTATCGATTATCTTATCATTAAAATTCAATATATTTTTCTCCTTCTTAAGTATTATTGGATTATCCTTTTCTCCACGAATCACTGGAGAGATATTAGGTACAATTGGTGTAATCAAAGGGTATTTTTTAAAAATAACTAAATTCTAAGTACGTATTTTCTTATTTCCACTTACATTTCCCTCCTCCTTATGAATCTCGCTATCAATGGTTTTGGGCGTATTGGACGCCAAGTTCTTCGCATCATTCTCGATAAACATCCTGATATTCATGTTGTGCTTATCAACGACTTAACTGATCCATCTACACTTGCTCATCTCTTTGAATTTGACTCAACATACGGTCGCTTCACTGGAGATGTTCGCATTGATGGAGATACGCTTGTCACTGCGCATGGCAAGGCAAAGCTCACCGCTATCAAAGATCCTTCTCTCCTCCCCCATAAAGAATTACACGTCGATGTTGTGCTTGAATGCACTGGCTTTTTTACAAAGAGAGAAGATGCTGCGCTTCACATTACAGCAGGTGCAAAGAAAGTCATTATTTCCGCTCCATGTAAAGACAAAGCAGATGGCACATTCTGCATGGGAGTGAACCACAAAACGTACGATCCTGCGACAATGCATGTCATCAGCAATGCCTCGTGTACCACAAACTGCTTGGCTCCAATGGCAATGGTCCTCGATGAAGCATTTGGTATTGAACATGGTCTAATGAACACAATTCATAGCTATACGAATGATCAAAATTTACTTGATCTCCCACACAAAGATTTGCGTCGTGCTCGCGCTGCAGCCATCAATATTGTTCCTTCAAGCACTGGAGCTGCAAAAGCAATTGGAGAAGTTCTTCCTTCGCTCAATGGAAAATTGCATGGCATTTCTCTTCGGGTACCAACTCCAACTGGAAGCATTACTGATCTCACTATCGTTACAGAGAAAGCAACAACTGCAGAAGAAGTAAATGCTGCGTTCATCAGTGCTGCAGAGGGGCCACTGAAAGGCATTCTTTCGGTTGAAGATCGGCCTCTTGTTCTCAAAGATTTTGTTGGCAATCCTCATAGCTGCATCATCGATTCGGCACTCACTCAAGTTATAGGAGGCACTCTTGTGAAAGTGTTTGGTTGGTACGACAATGAGTGGGGATACAGCAATCGTCTTGCGGAACTTGCAGGGTATGTAGGTATGTCGATATCGTAATATTGGTAGATTTATCTCTGAAATGCTCCTTCTTTGGAGGATCAGGGAAACCTTGTTCAATGAATGGTCTCACTTTCTTTTGTCGCTACAAAAGAAAGTGACAAAGAAAAAATCGTCGCTGGTGACTCACTTTGATCACTTCAATTCACTCGCTTCGCTGCAAATGTGAACTCGTCGCTCACTGCGTTCGCTCCTCAGACAGCACATTTGCGGACGCTCTGCTCGTGAGAAGTGAAACAAAGTTCGTCAAGGCGACAAAATGTTTCATCTTTTTTCATTACTTTGAGCGTTCCCCTCTCCCTTTGGGGAGAGGGGTTAGGGGTGAGGGAAAATTTACTCTTTCTTCTCATCCACTACTTCTGCATCCACAACGGTATCATCTTTTTTGCCTTCTGATGATGCCTTGCTTTCTGCATCTGCTTTCTTTTGGGCTTCTTCGTACACAAGCTTACCAATTTCTTGAGCCTCTGTTGCGAGTTCTTCTGTACCCTTCTTTATTTCTTCAAGGGTGACACCATCTTTTTTCAGAAGATCTTTCAGTGCGTTCATTTTCTCATTCACCTTCTTCTTTACATCATCAGAGATTTTTGCGTCATACTCACGCATTTGCTTCTCGAGTGAGAAAATGAGTGCGTCTGCTTCGTTGCGTGCATCCACGAGCTCGCGCTTCTTCTTATCTGCTTCTGCATTCATCTCTGCGTCTTTTTGCATGCGCTCCACTTCTTCTTTACTGAGACCAGTTGAACCTTGAATGGTGATGTGCTGTTCTTTTCCTGTACCCTTATCTTTTGCCTTCACATTCAAGATACCGTTGGTATCAATGTCGAATGTGACTTCAATTTGTGGCATGCCACGAGGAGCCGCTAAGATGCCATCCAAAATAAACCGACCAAGAGATTTGTTATCGTTTGCCATTTCACGTTCACCTTGCACAATGTTGATGTCTACCGATGTCTGATTGTCTGCAGCGGTGGAAAACACTTGGCTCTTGCTTGTTGGAATGCGTGTGTTGCGCTCAATCACTTTTGTGGCTACGCCACCAAGCGTCTCAATACCAACTGAGAGAGGAATGACATCCACAATGGTAATATCACGATTGATGTCTCCACCAATTTGACCTGCTTGAATAGCAGCGCCAATCGCCACAACTTCATCGGGGTTTACTCCTTTGTGTGGTTCTTTTCCAAAGAGTTCCTTCACCTTTGCTTGCACTGCTGGCATGCGTGTCATGCCACCCACCAGAACAACTTCATGAATATCATTCTTGGAAAGACCTGCGTCCTTCAATGCTGATTCACAAGGCTTTGCTGTGCGCTCAATCAAATTGAGAACAAGTGCTTCGAGCTTTGCACGAGACAGTTTGATGGTGAGATGTTTTGGCCCAGTGGCATCTGCAGTGATGAATGGAAGATTCACCTCTGTCTCATTTTGACTGGAGAGTTCGATCTTCGCTTTTTCTGCAGATTCGCGAATGCGTTGCAATGCAATTTTGTCACCACTCAAATCGATGCCCTGATCTTTCTTAAATTCTGCAAGAAGCCATTCCACAATGGTCTGATCGAAATCGTCTCCACCAAGGTGAGTGTCTCCATTGGTTGCAAGAACTTCAAAGTGACCATCTCCAGAAATTTCAAGAACAGTCACGTCAAATGTTCCTCCACCAAGGTCATACACAATCACCTTCTCTTCTGTCTTCTTATCGAGGCCGTACGCAAGTGTCGCTGCAGTTGGCTCATTGATAATGCGCACAACCTCAAGGCCAGCAATTTGTCCTGCTTCTTTCGTTGCCTGACGTTGGTTGTCATCAAAATATGCTGGAACAGTAATAACAGCTTTGTCAACTGTCTGTCCAAGGAACGCCTCTGCATCTTTCTTGAGTTTCATGAGCACTTTTGCACTTACTTCCTGTGGGAACATCTCTTTCCCATTTGCTTTGATCATTGCGCGACCTTCCTTGCCATCCACTACTTCAAATGGCATGTTCTTCACATCCTTCTGTACTTCATCAAAACGATGACCAATGAAACGCTTTGCAGAGAAGATGGTATTCTTTGGATTTGTCACCGCCTGACGCTTGGCAGAAATTCCAACAAGCACTTCGTTTTCCTTAAAACCGACGACCGAAGGCGTCGTATTTGCACCCTCGCTATTGGGAATCACCTGTGGCTCACCACCTTCAATAACAGCAACACAGGAGTTTGTTGTACCAAGGTCAATACCAATAATTTTAGACATAAGAGGAAAAGGAAAAAATTATCACTCACTATTGTAGAGTGATAGAAAGAGAGAGTCAAGGGGATTTGGGGGATGGATGTTGGAGGCTATTAGCTATTAGCTATTAGCAATTAGCTAGTAGCTTGTGGCTAGTTGGTAGTTGTTAGTGGGTAGTTTTATTTGTTATAACAGAGCGGCTTTTCTAGCCGCGATTTTTCAAGAAACATTGATGTATACGGCTTTGCCTCAATAATTTTTGACTCTTCTCTCATAGGGCATTGCTATGAGAAGGCATTATGATGTTTCGGCTACGCCGATATATTCGAAATTATTAAAGCAAGTTAGTATACTATTGCAGTGATACATCTGTACTAGTGTAGTAGTACATAAACAATGTGCATACAAAGATTCTTATCCTTGATTTCATTGTTTTCTTCGGTTTCTTTAATTTCTTTCCTTACTTTTATCTACGTCCTCTACACTGCTGCTTTTGGCTGTGGAGAAGGTGTATTTGGCATTATTGGTTTTACAGCAGCCGCTGGCTCTACCCACGCTCCAATGCGACGAATAATTTCTCGATTCACAAAATCTTTATCGCGACCGTATTTCAGACGGCTGAGTTGCTTGTAGGCTTCGACTGCTTTTTCATCCTTCGTATACGTTGTATCTTGCCACGGCTTTGGTACTTCAATGGAGAATGGTTGCGATGGCTGACTGTCGATAGAGAGCTTCATACATCCCTTGAACGCATCGAGGTTCACAAGGTCCGATTCTGAGAACACAGGGCGCATTTCCTTCGCGCAGAACTCGGCATCTTGTGGTCCAATTTTGTAGAACATCATGGTTCCTACGTTTCCAAATACCGCTCCTTTCAAATTCACTGCGCCTGCAAGTTTACTTTCTTTTTCTAATTGATCGAGGTACTGATGGGCGATGACCAACCCTAAGCGATACTTACGCGCTTCGGAGAGAATAGATTCAATGGAGTCGGTCACGTAGTTTTGGAATTCATCGATATACAGGAAGAAATCACGACGCTTACTCGCCTCTTCGCGCTGCCGACGCATGGCTGCAACTTGAATTTTATTCACAATAATCATACCAAGAAGCTTGCTGTTTACATCTCCCACAAGACCTTTTGACAAGTTCATGAGGAGAATTTTCCCTGAGTTCATGACGTCCGTAAAATCGAATGAACTCTTTGTCTGTCCTACAATGTTACGAATGAGAGCATTGGTCGTAAATTGTCCAAATTTTGCCGCAAAGTATGGAATCATTTCCTGTCTCTCGCGCTGTCCCGTTTGTGCCATTTGTTTGTCCCAGAACGATTTTACAATAGGGTTTTTTACTTTTGCTACTTTATATTTCTGCCATTCATCATCAGTAAACAAACGTACCAGATCGGTAATGGCTCCTCCTTCATCCTGATCGGCCATCAGTGTTAAACAACCGTTACGGAAGTAGTCTTGAATACGTGGTCCGAAGATTTCCTCTCCGAACATCTTCACCATCATATTCATGGCATCGAGCGCAATAAGGTCACGCTCTTCATCGCTTTTCGCCTCAAGCATGTTGAGACCCATAGGACGCTCGGTATCGGCAGGGTTAAAGTAGATAATGTCATCTGCGCGATGGCGCGGAATATACGCAAAAAGATCTTCAATCAATGAACCGTGTGGATCGACAATGCAGATGCCTTTTCCGTTATGGAAATCTTGACGAGCCATCGTTTGAATGATGGAGGACTTACCTGTACCTGTTTGTCCAATGACGTAAAAGTGACGGAAGCGATCATCATTTTTCATAAAGATCTTCCGTCGATCTCCGCGGAATGTATTGTAGCCAAGGAAGAGCCCATCTTCTGGCATATTTTTAGGAATCGGCGCAATTTTAAATTTCTGCCATTTGATGTTTTGGATTTTATTGTAATTGGTGTTCGGAAAATGGAACATACTTGCAAGCTCAGCCGTTCCTAAAAGAAATGCATGTTTATGAATGGCATCAAACAATGACACGCGTGGATTGCGTCGAATGAAATCGTACGTTACACGCGCATTCGAGTGGTACTTCGTTGTACTCATACTATTTCCACGTACATCATTGAATTGCGAAAAACTACTCACAATACTCTCTAAGTTCATCGCTGCACGATCGGCACGCTCAGCAGAACTTACAATGCGGATGACTGCTTCGAAGCCAGGGGAATTTGCTTTTTCATCAATTGCCTTACTCAACTCTTCTGTTTGTTGTGTGACGCGCTCACTACCACCAAGAGAGCTCGCATCATCTTTTTTTGACGAGAAAAGATCGACAAGAAGCGTGATGTAATAGAGAGGATTCCACCACGCAAACGATCCACTTTCCTTTTTTGGATTGATGATATTTTGTGCTTCTTTTTGCAACTTCTCCTGCCATCCTCCATCTTTTGGACGAATGACAATTTGCACTGCTGCACCTTCATCTACCCCCAATTTGCTAAACGCATTGGCAATGGAATTATACGGATCACTCTTGAGTTGTGTGTATGTGCGAAATGGATAGATGAATGTCTTTGACGGAAAGAGCATGGTTGTCACCGATGCGGAATCTTTCGTAAAAATATTGTAGTCTTCCACAATATCGATGACTGCGTCGGTGTAGAAGGATGTCAACTGCTTTTCGATCAGTGGTACAAGTGGACGCGGAACCACAACAAACGTGAGAATTTCTCCTGCGAGCGATGCATATTCTAGGGAGATGAACGGTGAACCATCGGTGTATCGCTTCATTCCTGACGCACTAATGCTTGCGAGCGTCTGGTAGAGGTGATCCATGATGCCCACAACATCTTTAAATGTTTTACCAGAGCCAAACTGTTCCGATTCTGTTTCTTTATCTTCTTTACTATCCTTTTTTGGCATCAAAATTTGCAGAAATACGAGATCATTTTCACGCTTACGATCTGCCCGCATGCGAGAGAATAAGAGACACCCGTGTATCGCACCGTACACACAGCATGCGCCAATAAGAAGGAAAAGAATGCTCTGCATTGCAAGGATGATTGTAGAACAATCTCACTATTATACCACATTTCCCCTGAAAAAGGGAGGAAAAAAATCAAAAATAGTATGTAGTATATTCTTTTGATCTGTATGCTTTTTTTGATGGACATTCAAGAACATGCACTCACTGTGTTTTGCGAGGAAATATGGCAGTGGTTCGATCGACACAAGCGAACATTGCCATGGCGAGATAGAGAAGAAGATGACGTCAATCATCGCGCATATTTGGTTCTTGTCTCAGAAATCATGTTACAACAAACACAAGTATCACGCGTCATTGTGCTGTATCGACAATTCTTAGAACAGTTTCCGACCATGCATCATCTTGCGATATCAACAAATGCCGATGTGCTTCGAGCATGGAAAGGATTGGGATACAACAATCGTGCACTTCGCCTTCGAGATGCTGTACGATGCATTGTTGAACAACATGATGGACTATTTCCAAGAGAAATGGATGCGCTGCAAGCACTCAAAGGCATTGGGCACTATACCGCAGGGGCTGTCCGAAACTTTGCATTTCATCTCCCTACTCCGTGCATCGACACGAATATTCGACGCATTCTTCATCGATTTTTCATTGGCCCCGAGAACGATGATGGAACATGGGTAGTAGCTGACAAAGAACTTCTCGTCCTTGCAGAACAGGCACTATCGAAAGCGCTTCATCTCCGCCATAATCTGAAAAACTCTGCCGATTGGCATGCAGCATTGATGGATTTTGGATCGATGGTTTGCACGAAGAATAACCCTGCATGGCACCTTCTCTCCCCTTCTCTGCGCTCCATTTGTGTTTCCTATGGATGGCAAAGCTCACAGATCAAGCGCCCTAAAGCAAAGGCAGAACCGGGGCGCATGATTGCAGGTAAATTTGTTCCACGACGCATTCTGCGTGGACGCATTATTTCTGCTCTTCGCGAACATCCGCAAGGTCTTTCTGTCGCGGATATTGGGGTGCATATGACTGTCGATCGCGATGTCTCTTCTGATCATCCCTGGATTGAAGACATCCTCCTACAATTAGAGCGTGACCATCTTATTACACAGAAAAAAAATCGATGGATATTGTCGGAAGAATGAAGCTGTGCTACAGTGCAGATATGCCATCATTTTCTGATCTTAAAAAAGCTTTTTCCGCTCAACGCGAAGCAAAGAAAGTACAAAAAGAACTCAGCTCTATTCATGTCGAAGCAGAAGCTTCTGGTGTGACTGTTACTGTTTCTGGTGCAATGGAAATTGTGTCTATCGTCATTGCAGACAGTGTGCCACGCGAACGCATTGGTGCTCTTACCATGGATGCTCTCAATAGAGCGATGAAAAAAGCGCAGGTAGTTTCCGCAGAAAAAATGCAAGGCGTCATGAGTAGTCTTGGTCTTCATTTTGGAGGGTAAGTCTATGAGACGTCTCTTTCAGCTTGTTTTCTGGAGTAGTGCATTGTTCACTCTCTGGTATTGGCACGCGCTCTGGCCAGTTGACTCTGGCAATCGCACTACACAGATCATTACGATTGAGAGTGGCATGTCTGTGCGCTCTATTGCAGAACGACTCTCACAAGAAGGAATACTGCGCTCTCCGAGCGCATTTCGTATTCTTGCGTGGTACCAAAATGCATCCTCAATGCTTCGAAGTGGAACCTATGCATTTTCACCATCACTTTCCCCTTCTGAACTTCTTCTTGCTCTTCGGTCTGGTACACAAGAGGAAATAAGCATCACTATTCCTGAAGGTTTGAATGTTGCAGAAATCGATGCACTTCTCGCGCGAAAAAATATCTTCAAAGAAGGAGAATTTCAACGCTGTGCATTTGCATGTGATTTCTCAGAATTTTCCTTCCTTCCTGATCGCAGGCCCTATCAACACGATTCCATTGGATCGAATGTTGAAGGATATCTTTTTCCAGAAACATACACATTCAATCGGCTCACGCTCAGCCCTGACGTCATGATGCAACGCATGCTTCGTGAATTTGAAAAACGCGTCCTTAAGAACCCATCTGTCATAGCAAAAATGAAAAAACAGGAAATTCCCATCTTTGATGTTGTGACGATGGCGTCCCTCATTGAAAAAGAATCGCGCCACGACGAAGAGCGCGCCATTATCTCTGGCATTCTCTGGAAGCGACTCGCCCATCATGTGGTGCTGGGTGTCGATGCATCGAATCGGTATGAAGTGGGAAAACGCACAGAACCTCTTACTAAAAGTGATCTTGAACAACGTACTCCGTACAACCTTCGTCGTATACAAGGACTTCCTCCAAGTCCCATTACTAATCCTGGCTCTGCTTCTATTGAAGCGGCTTTAGGGCCTGTTGATTCTGAGTATTGGTACTATCTTCACGACAATACAGGCACCATCCGCTATGCAAAAAATGATGATGAACACATTGCAAACAAGAGACGCTATTTAGGGCGGTGAGGAGATTCTGCTGTCACCGCAGGCGGAACGCCTGCTACTGATGGATGCGAAGAAAGGAATGAATCAAGGCGACAAATGTACGGATGTTCATTGATAGTAGTGTGGCTCTATCATCTCCCGCGCAATTGTTGCATCATTTTTATGCGCTCCTCTAACAGTGCTTCTGTTCCAATATCCGTACGATAGCGAATAGGCCCCTCAATGCGCTGGCAGAATGCCAATGCCGATGCTTGCGCTTCTTGTATACTCTTTCCAAGGGCAACAACTCCAATTGATCTCGACCCACCAAGGTGCACACTACCATCGTCCAATTGATTCACATCACCATAGAAAAGATGAATATTATTTGGAATCTCAACTGGAATGCTGATCAATTGCCCACGTTCATTTTTTGCATCCGGATAACTCTGCGGAGTAATATAGAGGCATACGGTTGCCTTTTTTTCAAATTGTACATGCTCCTGTGTGAGATTGTCTTGAATCATTGCAAGACACACATCAACAAAATCTGTCTTCAGTAATGGAAGAATATTCAACGCTTCTGGATCACCAAAGCGCGCATTGTACTCAATGATTTTCATGCCATCTTTTGTTGCAATAAAACCACCATAGAGAATGCCACAGTACCCATCATTACATTCTTGCTGTAGTGCACGTGCAACTTGCTTATTCAATTCTGATGCACGCAAAGCATCTTCTTCTGTTAAAAATGGCAAACGATGATCTTTGTCGCTATAGGTACCCATCCCTCCTGTATTGGGACCTGTGTCTCCATTGAATGCACGCTTATGATCTTGGATAAACGGCATATCGACAACAGAGGAGCCTGACACAAAAGAGAGCAAGCTACACTCAACGCCGACCAATTTTTCCTCAATCACAACAGAGCCACCTTCGGTGATGCACTCTCTCGCATACTGCACTGCCTCATCGATAGTCTGCAAATGTTCTCCTCCTACCTTCACGCCCTTTCCCCCTCGCAACCCTGCATACTTCACGACATAATCTCCTGAAAGATCATCCATCATATAGGTACGCATTTCATCATCGGATGCATCGGTAAACACTCGAAATTTTGGACTAGCATCGATGCCATATTTTTCAAAGAGATGACGTGCAAAACCCTTGTCAGACTCAATGCGTGCCAATGCTTTTTTTGGGCCAATGCTTGGAATACCAATTGCCGCTAAACGGTCAGCCAAACCCTCACCAATTGGGTCATCGGGGGCAATGAATGTAAAATCTGGCTGAATGCTCTGTGCGTGAGCGCAGATCGCGTCAAAGTCCATGATATCGACTGTATGCACTCTCTCGCACATGCGTCGTAGTCCAGGGCTTTGGACAGTTGATAGCGCAATAATAGTAGGGTGATGATGACTACGATGAAGCGCATCGACAATTGCTTCTCCACGAGCCGAATTGGTAATGACAAGAATATTCATTGTTGAGTAGATAGTAGATAGTGGGTAGTAGATAGTAGTTTCTCGTTTGTAGTATGCATCGATAGTACTCTATCAACTATTTACTACTCACTGCTAACTCAGTTTACACCAGCGTCATCATACGATGTTGATCAGGGTTGATGTCGTTCTTTCCATCGAATGCTTGACGCGTTTCATTGCGACCTTGTCCAAGATTTTCCAGTAATTCTGGTGTTACTTCTCGCGTAGGATAGTGCCCAGAAAAACATCCATCTGACAATTTTTTAATAGCAGGATTTCCAATGCGAATCGATCGACGCATGTCTTCCAGTGAGTTGTAGAACAACGCATCGGCACCAATCATTTTCTGAATCTCTTCAATGGAATGATTGCTTGCAATGAGCTCGGTTGTGGTAGGAAGATCGATTCCGTATGGATCGGGGCCAATAATTGGAGGAGAAGCAGACGCAAAATAGACCTTCTTTGCTCCTGCTTTGCGCGCCATTTCAACAATTTTTTTACTCGTATTTCCACGAACAATAGAGTCATCTACAAGGAGAACGCAATTTCCTTTAAATTCCAGTTCAATCGGGTGTAGCTTGAAATTCAAACTTCTCTTGCGAATTTCCTGTCCTGGCATAATAAAGGTGCGTCCAATATATCTATTTTTGACAAATCCTTCGCGGTAGCGAACCTGTAATTTACTTGCAAGTCCCGCAGCTGCAGGACGACCTGTATCGGGAATAGGAATGACAGAGTCGATATGCAGCCCCGATGCGCGAATTTGCTTTGCAAGATACTCCCCCATGCGAATGCGTGCTTTGTACACGTTGACGCCATCGATTGTCGAGTCCGGAGCGGCTAAATAGACCCATTCAAAGACACATGGATTCAATGTTCCTTCTACAACGATGCGACTGTGTAATCGATTATGAGTATCGATAAAAATGACTTCTCCTGGTTGGACATCTCGCACAAACTCATAGTCAAGCCCCTTAAAGACAGTGTCCTCGGAGGCAATCATATACTCATATTTAATGCCATAACGCCTTCTTCCAAGTTGCAATGGACGAATGCCGTGTGGATCACGAAATGCAACAATCCCCTGCCCTCCAATAAGTGATACGACAGAATAGGCGCCCTTGCATCGCTTAAACACATTTTTGACAGCATTAAAAATGTGTTCTGGAGTTAGTTTTTTTGGCTTCTCTTTTTCGAGTGCAATAGAAAATACGTTGAGGAGCACCTCGGAATCGGACGTCGTATTGAGGTGTCGAAAGTTCTGTTCGCGAATTTCTTTGGCAAGCTTACTTGCATTGGTCAAATTACCATTATGTGCCAGAGCCATGCCAAATGGCGTATTGACGAAGAATGGCTGTGCCTCAAATTCACTGGAACACCCTGCAGTGGGATAGCGTACATGTCCAATGCCCATTGGTCCTGTTAACCGATTGAGGGAATGTTGATGGAACACCTCGCTGACCATCCCTACTGATTTCTTTAAATGAAATTGCTGATCGTACGTGACGATACCTGCTGCATCTTGGCCTCGATGCTGCAACACAATTAAGCCATCGTAGAGATCTTGAATCGCATTACGAAAACCAGAGGCAGCAATAATGCCACACATAGCAAGAGGAGGAAAATGATGAGGAAAAACGGAGGTGTGAGACAATCTCCATAGGGGAAGTTTACAGAGAAAAGAGGGTTTTGCCAAGCGAGAATCTGTGGAAGAAGAAAAAAGCGCACGAGTCATGCACGGTGTCAACCGCCACTCATGTATTGCCCCAGAGTACTCACTTGCTCTTTTTCTTTTTTTCTGTAGAATGCCTTGGCTTTTAGAAGCCTAAAACTTTTCTCCCTTCTTTTTTATGGAATTTCGTACCATTGCAATCATCGCTCACATCGACCACGGCAAAACAACACTTGTTGATCAAATCTTGCGTCAAGGAGGAGCATTTCAAGACCATGAACAAGTTGCAGAACGTGTGATGGATAGCAATGATCAAGAAAAAGAGCGTGGCATCACCATCTATGCAAAAAACTGTTCTATTCTCTATAAAGGAACAAAAATTAACATCGTTGACACCCCAGGGCACGCCGACTTCGGATCTGAAGTAGAACGCGTCCTTCGTATGTGTGACTGTGTTCTTTTGCTTGTCGATGCATTCGATGGACCAATGCCACAAACACGATTTGTGCTCAAGAAATCCCTTGAACTTGGCATTCGTCCAATGGTCATCATCAACAAAATTGATCGTCCAGGTTGTGACCCTGAACGCGCACTAAGTCAAGTCTTTGATTTGTTTATTCAGCTTGGTGCGACCGATGAACAACTCGATTTCCCATACGTCTATGCCATTGGTAGAGATGGCATTGCGAAGCGCAAAATGACCGATGAATCCACTAACCTCAACCCTCTCTTTGATTATATTCTTGAGCATGTGAAACCTGCGGCAAATGACGCTCTGAAGACTTTACGCATGCAACCAGTAAACTTAGAATATGATGTATTCTCTGGTCGTTCAGCCATTGGACGTATTACCGATGGCACTGTCATGCAAAATCAAAATGTGTTTGTCTTAAAGCCAGATGGAACAAAAACTTCTGGACGTATTACAAAAATTCAAGTCTATCAGGGAGTGAATCGCACAGAGCAAAAAGAAGCTGTGGCTGGTGATATTGTCCTTCTTTCTGGCTTGCCTGATGTGTACGTTGGCGACACCATCACAACCGATGAAGCAATTGAGCGCTTGCCATCCATCAAAATTGATCCACCTACTGTTTCCATGGATTTCATGGTGAACGATTCGCCATTTGCAGGAAAGGAAGGAAAACTCGTCACCACTCGACATATTCGCGAGCGTCTTGAAAAAGAAATTGAAACAAACGTTGGTCTGAAAATTGAATTTGGTGATCGTACCGATGCGTTCCGTGTATCTGGTCGAGGAGAAATGCACTTAGGTGTTCTCATTGAATCGATGCGTCGTGAAGGCTTTGAACTTGCTGTTTCTCGTCCTGAGGTTATCCTCCATGAAGAAAATGGTGTTGTGGTCGAGCCTATTGAAACAGCATACATCGATGTTCCTGAAGAGGTCGCTGGTACAGTGATTGAAAAATTAGGAAAGCGAAAAGGAATGATGCAAAATATGGAAACAAAAAATGGCATTGCTCGTTTGACATACGAAATTCCAACTCGTGGACTTCTTGGCTTCCGCAACGAATTTATCATCGATACACGCGGTAATGGCATTCTCACTCACTCATTCACAAAATTTGCACCATTTGCTGGCGAAATGCCTTCTCGTACAACAGGGTCGATCATCTCTGGTGTAACAGGTAAATCTGTTGCGTTTGCCATCTTCCAACTTCAAGAGCGTGGCACGTTCTTCATTGGCTCTGGCGTTGATGTTTACGAAGGTATGATTGTCGGAGAATCTCCTAATGGACAAGATATTATCGTGAATGTCAATAAAGAGAAAAAATTGACGAACATGCGCGCTTCTGGAAGCGATGAAGCCATTCGTCTCATTCCTCCACGTGTCATGGAACTCGACATGGCTCTTGAATACATTCAGGATGATGAATTGGTAGAAGTGACGCCTGTCAACATTCGCCTTCGCAAAAAACTCTTAAATGAGGTCGATCGTAAGCGCCAAGGTAAAAAGTAAGATTCCGTTCAATCGATCTTTCTTTTTTGCACATTTTTTGCTATACTAGAAGAGGAAATAGTGATTTTTTCTTTCCATGATCTCTTCTCTTTTGAAACAAAAAAGGCCCATTGTTTTCTGGATTGCAATCAAATTCCTTCTTCTTGTTGGTTGTATTGCAGCAATTCAAAAGGTACTTTCTAGCTCGTTCTTAGAACGATTGAGTGGACTGGAATTTGTGCATCCAACAGGAATGAACACATCTTCTCTCGATTGGTTCATCATTCTTCTCTTTCTCTTTTTTGGCTCAACCTACACAAGTTATAAAGAAAGTGATCGCTCTGCTCCAAGTGTCTTACAGATAATTCTTAGTATTCTTGGGGTAGCAGTTTTTGTTGTTGCAGGTTTTATTGCGACGCATCCAACTGATGCGGTTTTTACCGCAATGGTTACGTTTATTGCACAAGAGCGTGTCATTGGTGGTCCGTTGATTGCTTCATACCTTGCATCAATGATGACGCTTTCTGCCATCCCTCTCTTTTTCTTCTTTTTTCCATTCGACTTCATTCAGCGTTATCGTAAGAAAATTTTCTTTCTCTTCTGTGGTCTTGAATTTTGTCTGTTTTCGACTGTGCTTGAAGCAATGTATCATTCCTTCTTCTCAGAATATATCCTGAGAACAGTTGTCATTCTTGTACGTCCATTTTTCTCAAGTGTGTATGCCGATCCTGCACGAAGTATTTTGAGTGTTCAAAATTTTCTTGTGCGTGTTGGCCCTGCATGTTCTGGGTTAAGCTTTCTCATTTTGTTCATCTCCTTCTTCTTCTACATTCTCTTCAGCCATTCGCCTGCGGTCATTATTCGAAAGCATCGTGCAACGCTTGTATTGCTTGCCGGTATTATTGGACTCTTCTTCATCAATGCACTTCGCATTGCCTCTATTATGATGGTTGGAACCTTTGCGCCAAATCTTGCCATGAATTTATTTCATAGCGGTGTTGGTGTTGTCCTCTTCTTCATCTTCTTCTTGTTGTTTTTACCAACAATGAAACGGTGGGTTTTTCAAAAGGTCTAGCTGTTAGCTTTTGACTTAGTAAATAGTTGATAGTTGATAGTTGTTAGTTGATAGTAGGTAGTAGGTAGTTTTATGTATGAAAACAGAGCGGCTTTTCTAGCCGCGGTTGATATGGGGCAATTAGCTATTAGCTTTTGGCTGTTAGCAATTGACTCAGTAGTAGATAGTTGTTAGTCATTCGTTGGTAGTTTGTACTGCT
>CAZKOO010000015.1:1948-21793 GCA_964554435.1 uncultured Candidatus Peribacteria bacterium | reverse complement strand
AACAAAAGTATCAGAAGATGCAGAGAAAACTGCTATAAGCCAATAGCCACATGCCCCAATCGCGGCTAGAAAAGCCGCTCTGTTATAACAAATAACACTACCCACTAACAACTATCAACTAATCACTAATTCATTCCTGCGAGTGCAGGGAGAAGAGCTGTTAGAATGATGCCGATCATACTAATTGTTGCGACAATGCGAATGCTTGATGATTTCATGGAGGGGAAATGGTAAGAAGTGAAGTTTTTGTGCTGACGCGTCCATCAGCAGTTTTTGCAGTCAGTGTGACGGTAAAATTGCCAGATTTTTCAAAGACATGCACAGGAGACTGAATGTCCGATTTGGCGCCATCGCCAAAATCCCATGTCCATGACGTAAACACTCCTGTTGAACAACTTGTATCAAATCGAACCCCCAGTGGCGCTTTGCCCGACTTTCGACTAGGAAGGAAACAGGCATCGAGAATGGGGGCGCGTACGACAAGTGTTTTTCGATGTTCAAACGATTTTCCTGATGTGGTACGAACGCGCAGAGTGATGCTATAGGTTCCTGGCTTTTCAAAAAGATGTTCCATGCGTGCTCCTGAAAACTTCGAACCAGCGTCAAGCGATGCATCACCAAAATCCCATTCAAAACCTGTAATTTCATCGCTTGGAACAAAGGTGTCGGAACCATCAAACTTGACTGTTGCAGGAGCAATTGGAGTATCTGGATCCATGGTAAAGCTCACGAACGACTCTGGTTCTTTTGCGATGATTTTCAGACGACGACGAAACACGTTCTGATCTGGATCGACGCCAATGAGATCTGCAAAATACGTGCCAGCATCACGATAGACTGCATGCAGCGTTTTTTCTGACACTGATGATTCACTTGCTTTTATGGCATCCCATGAAAAAGAGAGTAGTGGCAATGATGTCACTGGCGTAAGATCGATGGTAAGTGGTACTTCACCTTCCACTGTAAAATCGCGCACTTGTGGCGTGCCATCGAAAGAAAGATCGGGGATGCTCAAAGGATTTGTCACGCGTACAACTTTGCTCAATTGCACAATTGCACCACTCTGAGACCGAACGCGTATTTGCACAGAATAATCTCCTACTGTGTTAAATACCTGCGCAGTTCGTAAGCCTTCACCTTTTTTGCCGTTTCCAAAATCCCACGTTACGTTGGCAATGGGCTCTTTTGTTTTTATGGTAAATAGAACGCCAAATGGAGGCGGGCCAAGCACTGTAGATGGCTCTGTTTCGAGTATCACTGGAAATGCTTGTTTTTGTGCATCAACAACGATTACTGTTCTCTTCAATGTTGTTTGTGTTTTATTACTCAGCTCAAGTAGAACGCTCACTGGCACTGCGCCAAGACGATGATAGGTGTAGGTTGCTGTTGACTTCGCTGTTTCAAGATCAGTGACGCCATCGCCATCAAAATCCCACTTTGCCATGCTCAGTGTTGGAATTTGTGGGTTTGTTTGCGGAGGGAAAAGATGTTCGAGCGAAAATGTTGCTACTTCTTCAATAACAGGATTGATTGGAAGAGTGCCAAAACTTGCGCTTGGAATGATGAACGATGTACCAAGCGTTCTTCGCATACCACTTGCCATTGTAACGATGGCGCTCACGCGAAAAATGCCAGACTTTCCAAACACATACGTTGCAGATGGTTCGAATGTTTCCTGATCGATGACGCCATCTCCTGTAAAATCCCATTCATATTTGAGTGGTTGCTCCCCTGTGTTTCGCAGGTACTGCAATGCGGTTTCCATGCCAAACGTCACCGAAAGCGGTGCGATAAATTCTGCTTGCGTACGAGGCGATTGAATGTTGAGCGTAAGCGTTGGCGAGCCATTGATGAGCACAAGAACAATAATGCTCCAGATGATCATTGGCACAACAATCGCAGAAAGTTTCAGAAACGCCAGAACACGCAGGCGTGGATGTTCTTTCATCGTTTGTATACGAGAAATGCCAATCGCTCCAAATCCAAGCCATACACATGCAAGCACAGCATAGGCCATCGAACCAAATGATTGGACAACTTTTAGCGCACCGTCAACGCGCGGAAAGAGCGACAGAAGCACAAATCCTGGTACAACAGAAAGCACAATAAGCACTCCCATGATAATCCACGAAGGAGGAAGTGATGTTTTTTTTGAGATGGATCTCTCTTGTTGCTGCACAGCCTCGGAAGAAGATCCTTCTGCTTTTGGAGCAGAGACACTATCGACAACCGATGATGAATCGAAATCAGTCTGCATATCGGATGGAATGTAGTATTGCAGAAAGATGCGATAAAAGAAACTTGTGATTTTTTTCTTCTGGTATGTAATGAACAATCATTCTCGTTTCACGCCAATGTACTGCCCATTTCTTGTAAATAGAAGTTCTGTATTGACTTGATCAGGGTAGATCCACCATCCCGCTTCTCCCCGATGATAGTCACGACAACTCCATGGAATCTTTTTTCTGATGCGCCCTTGTCGATGTTCGAATGTATCAGGATTTTCACGAATAAGATCGGCACTCAGGCTTTGATTCCGCACACATGCATTCCATACATCATTATTTGACACTGGTATGCCAGAAGAATCGAGAGGGATGGATGGGGCTTTTCTCTTCTTTTGTAGAGGAAATCTTTGCATTGTATGACATCCATGTTGTGTCACAAGTATTGCCTGTATCAATCGTGATGACATTCTTTCACGTTTGGGGGTAGGGGTAGGGGGTAGAGGTACTCTCTTCTCAGAGAACAAGAGAGAAATCTTCTCCGCAAGAAGCGTGTGAAATCCACCACCACGACCCACTGGAAGAATCGTTGCCATGCTACACATGACTTCCTGTTCTGATGCGTGATGATCAACAAGAAATTGTGCAGATCGTAGAAGATGATCGATCTCACTACCGTGTCGCGCAGAGTACCGCGCGGAATACGCATCAACAGAATGTGTGATCTTTCCCTCTGCAAACACAGTGATGGGAGAAAAAGAGAGGACGATGATGATCGCAAAAATAATGGATTGCACCATGCGTGTAGTACAACAAACAATGCGCTCCCTTGCGAGAGTGTTCTCATTATTTTCTTCTCTCGATCATCATTTTTTGGCTTCTGATAGAAGAAAAAGAGGTTCTGCGATGTAGAAGAACGCTTATTCTGCAGTTTGTAATATCTGCAATTCCTCTAATGCTCTATGCACTTCTTGAACAGGATCGCGTACAGCAGCATCTCCTGAATCATAAAATCGTGCTCCTGGTAATGGCAAAACTTTTAATGACTTGCCATGAGCCTTTCTTTGCTCTTCCATTGTTGCAATATATGCCTGACGTGCTTCAAATCTACTCATAACTTTCTTATTTTCCTTATTTTTTATTCACTGTCAACATTTTCATCTATCATCTTTATTTTTTCTCTTCCTTATAACAAAATATCATCCTCTCTTTCTTACACTTTCGTAAAATCGAGATTCATGATTTTTGCCCACACGACGTCAATTACTTTCCAGAGTTCATCCATGTCGTGTTGTGTGACTTGAAATGTACGCAAAACTGGGTGTTCACTCCCCTCTCCAATGAAATCGAGAGAGAATGTTTTTGGCTCAAGATAGGGCATGCCATGCTTCATCAGGAGTGCATAGAACACTAATTGATTCCAATACCCTCCGCCTTCTTCGGTGATTGGTGCGCGAATGTCACTCTCCGTTTTTGGGCGACCAGTTTTGAAATCGAGAATATGTGCGTTCGAAGAATCGGGGGCATCGAGATCGATGCGATCGAGCTTTCCTTTGATGCGAATGTCACCAATATTTGCAGTGATTGGATGTTCAATTTTTGCAATCGATGGGCGCACATCTGCTAAACGAGAATCGAAATAGCGCGGAAGAGCCTCTTTTCCGAGTGCAGAAAGATTTGCACGCTCTTTGTCAGTTAAGACCTCACGATGTGTGAGGTAGTGCAGAAACGCATGGAGAAATTGCTCCTTCGAGAGTGGCTTTCCTGTTTGTACAGAAAACCCCCACTGTTTGAGTGCATCATGCACTGCGTTGCCGTACACAAGACTTGGCTCTTTACTTTGCGGTGTTTGTAGAAGATCACTCTCAAGGAACAGGAGTGGATCTTGTAAAAAGTGGTTGAGTGCTGTGACAGACAGGGAAAAATCTTTGAGGCGATGACGCAAGAAAGATGCAAATTCACTATCGATGTGTCGTACAGGAGTATGAAGCAAGGTAGATGCTTCTTCTGGATTTTTGATCTCCTGCTCACATTCTTGCAATGTGCCTGCTTCCGCAAAAAACGCGGATGGACTCACTGCTTTTTCATTTCCTCCACGCGTGAGTTGGCGTGGGCATGTGAAGATCAATTCTCTTTTTGCGCGTGTCATAGCCACGAATGCAACCCTGCGTTCGTCTTGTCCTTTTTCAAAATCTTTCTGTTCTTTCTGCCATCCGAAGAGGAGATCTTCTGGAATGGAAATGCCCGAACGATTGGTGCGACTATTCCAATGTTTTTCGCGAAAATGAGTGAGAATGACTGTATGAAACTCAAGTCCTTTGCTCTTGTGTGCAGTCATGAGTTGCACTCCAACATCAGTAAGATGCGGAAGATCGTAGCTCAAACGAAGATCTCCATAGTCAGGATTGAGGTAAAAATCGAGGTCTTCCTGCAGATGACGCGCGCTAAAAGCTGGGTATTCATACGCACGATTTTTGATCCATCCAAAGAACTCTGCCAGAGCAGCATGATCGAGTGGATCAATGTTCTTTGGATCTTCTGGAATCATCCCCGATTCTTTTAAGATATATTCAAAAACAGAAAGAATGGACTCTGAGCCAATAAGTTGATGTGTTTTGAGGAGCACAGTTCGCGCATCGAGAAGAGACTCACGGTGATGCAACGCCAATGGGTCTTCGTGATTTGGCTCATCAAACTGTAATAACAACGTCATAAGTGAACAATTTTTATGCGTTGCTCCGAATCGAGCATCGCTCTGATTCTGGAGTTCATCTTTTTTCTCTAGATATTGCCTTCTCTGTGCATCAAAAAGACGACCAAGATCAGCAGGATGACACTCGAAACATGCGCATCCAAGCGCGTTTGCAAGCCGATCATCCGCGTGCAGATTCATCCCCGCCCTGAAAATGGCAATTGCTTGAGAGACAAGAGGATGGGTCAGAAGATCAACTTTTCCTGTCATTTCAACGGGAATATTCTTTGCTTTCAATACATCATACAGAGGTCTCAATTCGCTATTTGTTTGTGTCAGCACAGCAA
The DNA here is from genome assembly GCA_964554435.1 of uncultured Candidatus Peribacteria bacterium. Taxonomy (GTDB): domain Bacteria; phylum Patescibacteriota; class Gracilibacteria; order Peribacterales; family Peribacteraceae; genus CAZKOO01. The sequence continues at coordinate 16,529 of CAZKOO010000015.1, read as the reverse complement.
TCTCCTGTGGAGGAATGCCTTGTTGTATTCGTTCTTCGATGAGATCGGCAATGAGCCATGGCTCCATGGCATCGCTTGGGCTATAGAGAAGAAGTGGCTCTTTTCCATCATCACTTGTGGCTGCATGAAGATCTTTCTTCAGTCCCTCAATGTGATTGGTCAGACGTTCTGTGTTATGAGCAACCAGAGAGGATGCACTATCGAGAATCGATTGGCTCGAGCGATAATTCTCTGACAAAACAACCACTTCTGCGGACGGAAAGCGCGTTTTAAACTTCAAAATATTAGTGAGATTCGCACCTTGAAAGCGGTAAATCGCTTGATCATCATCTCCAACTACAAACAGATTTGGCCGATCGTCTTGCGTGCGCGGAGTCGTGAGTAATTCGATGAGTTCATATTGCGCGCCATTGGTATCCTGAAACTCATCCACAAGAATGTATTGGTAGCGTTCTTGCAATTCAGCAAGCATCCAATCTTCTTCTTTGAGAGCTTTGATGGTCGTGAGAATCATGTCGTCATAGTCGTAGCGACCTGTGTCTTCAAGCATCTTCTGATAGCACAAAAAGACGTCAACAAATTCACGAAACTTCTTTGCCATGAGCAGATTTTTTTCGTGTGCTTTTGTTCCTTCTTTACTCTTTCCTGCAAGAATGTGTTCATGCTGATCGGCGATGGACTTGAGTTCTACTGCATCTACTTTTCCTTCACGCTTGAGCATGCTAAACGCAGATAAAATCTCCTTCGAACGAAGATAGGGAGATTTTTTATTGACGAGAGAAATATCTGGTAAAAATTGATCAATGATGCTGTTCAATTGACGATATTGTTCCAAATCACTAATTTGCTCAAGCGTTGACCATGCATCAAAAACGATGGGGTGCGACGTAATCACTTCATTCGCAAAACCATGAATAGTCGAGATGGTGACTCCATATGCTTGTGGCCCGATGAGGCTGCGTAAGCGCTCGCGCATGGCAGACGCTCCGCTACTGGAAAATGTGAGACAGAGAATGTTACTTGGGCGTGCTTGTGTTTTTTTAAGGATGTTTGCAACGCGCATACTTAACACTTGTGTCTTTCCCGTTCCAGGCCCCGCAATGACCATCACTGGCCCCTCAACAGTATCCACTGCTTTCTTTTGAGCATCATTGAGCGCCGAGTAAGAGGAATCGAAAGAAAACATTGCACGTTTTTTTCACTCTATCAAAAAAGAAATGTGGGCGCGAGGACATCGACATGCATTTTTGAGAAAAGATGGTATGGTGTACAATTGTACACCTACTCCCCCTCCCCCATCAGCGCCACTTGATAGGCGGCGATGAAAGACACTGAGAAAAAGAGTGCGGCAAATAAACAGAGTGTTGCGATTTTTGGAGAAAAGAGAGCGATGGCACTTGCGATAAAAAGTGAGAAAAATGCATCAATAGAAATAAGAAATGTCAGAAAGAGAAGATGCTTGCACACCTCAAAATAATGGCCCTTCACTCGCTTCATGCTTTCTCTTAGCGAAGAAAAAACTGTGTGTGTTTGAGCTTGCATCAAGAGAATGGGAGCGAAGAAAAAACGAGGAGCGTAATAGAAAATAGTAGGTGGGAACAACCAGAAAAATGATCGAAACATCATCCAGCATTTGAGGAGAAATAATCGGCAAAGATGATATGGCAGAGAAAGAACAGTGGCTGACGCTGGTTTTTCTGGTGCAAGAAAACGATGAACAAAAAATATCCATGCCAAAGAAAACAGAATGGCAATCACGATGCTCAGAAGCATCATATTGAGAAAAAGATAGACAAGGTAATTTGTGATAACTCCCGTCTCTAACAGAAGAGAGGTGTCTTTGCTGTTTTTTTCTCTATCCGATTGACGATACAAGGCATGCATAATCTCTCTTTGCTTTTCAGGATCTGTGAAAAGTGTGATTGTTTTTTGTTGTAATTGCTCGATGGAGATGGACAACTTTGCTGCAGATTGCTCTTCGAGTGTGTGCATTTTTTCATTGACCATCGTCAGAAATACTCCTGCCATCAACGAAAACGTGAGAACTGCAACCAGCACCTCACGCAGATGTTCTTGTACGATCTCAGTGGCGAGAATAAATGCGATGCGAAGTGTTGGGAAGTGCATGGGTAGTTGGCTTGTGGCTTTTGACTTGATGAGAAGGTAGTTGTTAGTAGATAGTTGGTAGTTTATTGAACAAATAATGTGTTCAGCCAATTCTTAATTCTTCATTATTCATTCTACGCAAGATCCAACGTATACGCGCAATGATCACACTTCATCACTGGCTTTCCGAGCTTCATCAACTCTACCATGCTCCCCTTTCGGCACTCTGGACAGAGCTTTCCTGAACCAAACGTTGGTGTACCAAATTTTGTTGGAGATCCATGATGATGTTCGCGAATGCACGCTGAGCGTGGATGATCACGAAGTTTTTGTAGAACCTTTGCTTCAATCTGACGAATGCGTTCGCGTGTGACGTTAAACTCTTTTCCTACTTCTTCGAGTGTGTGACCAATACCGTCTTTCAGTCCAAAGCGCATTTCAATGATCTTGCGCTCGCGAGGAGTTAAGTACTCCAACATTGCATGTACATTCTCTTTTCGGAGCTGACGATTGGTTGCGTCAAATGGATTGACCGCTTCTTCATCTTCAATAAAGTCTCCAAGCTTGCTGTCTTCCTCGGACCCAACTGGTGCTTCAAGAGAGATGATGTCTTGGCTAATCTTCTGAATGTGACGGACTTTCTTGATGTCCATCTCCATTTCAACCGAGAGTTCTTCCACTGTTGGTTCACGACCAAGCTCTTGCACGAGACGACGCTGTGTGTGCGTAAGTTTATTGATGGTCTCAACCATGTGTACTGGAATACGGATGGTGCGAGCCTGATCGGCGATGGCACGAGTGATTGCTTGGCGAATCCACCACGTGGCGTAGGTACTGAATTTAAAACCACGCTCAGGATCAAATTTTTCTACCGCACGGAAGAGTCCAATGTTTCCTTCTTGAATGAGATCAAGGAACGACAGTCCACGACCGATGTATTTCTTTGCAATGGACACCACAAGACGGAGGTTTGCCTCCGCAAGTTGTTGCTTGGCTCCTGCATCTCCCTTACGAATACGACGTGCAAGTTCCACTTCCTTTCGACCATCAATGAGTGGTACACGACCAATTTCCGAGAGGTACATGCGCACAGAGTCATTGCTAATTTCGAGAAGATCGACTTCGCGTTCTTTCTTCTTCTTATCATCCACTTTCTTGTCCTCCTTCAAGCGAATTCCTGCAGTTGCCACCATCTCTAATGAATCATCATCTGTTGCCGATGCTGTGGTTGCGCCAGAACCTGCTTCGCTATCTTGATCAACAATTTGTGCATTGGGGTTTGTCTTCTTCTGCCAAATGAGCGCATCTTTCATGTCAATGACGTCGATGCCGAGTTCCATCAGAAGTCCATACACACTATCGAGAAGATCGATATTTTCCTCAGCATTTGGCACTGCACGAAGAATTTCTTGATGCGTTACATAGCGCTGTTCACGACCTTTTTTGACGAGATGTTTGACCTCTTCAGGAAACATTTTCAATTCTTCATCGGTTGGTTGACGAATGAAACTTCGTGGGTGAGATGCCATAAGTAAAGAGATTCTAGCGGAGAAAGCACGATTTGCAAGACGACTTCTGAGTTCTTCCTGATCGCAAAGTCATTGACACTTTTTTTATTCTATTTTCTTATGACTTTTCTGCCATCTGCGATAATTTCAAAGAAAGTTGATACTGATGAAGGAGCTCTTGTTCACGCAGTGCATCTCCTTCGTCTTTCGCTTTTTTCAATTCTGTAATAATTTTCTTCTGTTTTTGTGCAATTGTTTCTTTATTCACACGCTCAATCATTTTACGCATTTCATGCAGAGCCATGCTATCGGACCACGCTGTGAACTGCTCCTCGCAATACAAGGCAAGAACAGAGAGTTTTTCAAGGGTCACAGCATCGATGTTGGGGTCTTCTTGCAGAATGCCTTGCGTGGTATCGCTCGTCACTTGCATGAGGACGCGTTTCACGCTCTCAGTCCACTGATCATCCGTTGCAATAAGGCCTTGAAGCAGGGGTCTTGTAATAGGGTAGAGCACTGCAATACCAAGGCACAACTCGACGCTTGAATAGTGATGAATTGCTGTGTTTTCCTGTTTTTTTGGAACGAGATGATTGCCCTTCTTCCATTGCTGAAAATCGCGCAATACATCATTTTCCATCATGCCAGACAGTAATGAGACTTGATGAATGTAGTCGCGCAATTCCGTTGCACTCGAAATGCTCGCAAAGAGTGGAAAGAGCTCTTCCACCACACGACGACGCACATGAGGGTCATCAATGTTTAATTTTTGTGCTTTTTCTTGAATGAGAGACTGCATGTACGGTCGCACTTTTTGAACAAAAATTGTGTTCAATTCTTCTGGCTTTTCTCTGGCAATATCATCGGGGTCTTTTCCGTCAAAATGCACAGTTAAGATGTTGAGTCCGTGCGGTGCAAGAAGTGTATAAGATCGTTCTGCTGCCTTTTGCCCTGCATCATCCTGATCGAGAGCCAAAATGACATCGGTTGCGTACCGCTTGAGAATGCTCACGTGTTGCTCGGTAAGTGCCGTCCCGCTCACGGCGACAACGTTGTGAATGCCTGCTTTATGACATGCAATGACGTCGAAATACCCTTCCACGAGAATCACTTTTTTCTCTTTTCTGATGGATTCCTTCGCATAATGGAGACCAAAGAGAACGGTTGATTTGTTATAGAGAATGCCTTCTGGAGAATTGATGTATTTTGCGTCGCTCTCGCCAAGTGCACGTCCTCCAAACCCAATGATGACTCCTTGTGCATCGCAGATTGGCATCATGATGCGATGGCGGAAGCGATCGTAAATTTTCTCTTGTTCTAGCTCTTTCTGAATGCCAAGACCTGCCTTGACAATATCACTACGACTGCACCCTTGCTTGAGGAGATGATCGTACGTTGCGGAAAAAGAATCGGGGCTATAGCCAATGCCAAACTGCTCGATGAGGGAAGGTGGTACATTGCGTTTTTCGATGTATGCGCGTGCCTCAGGAGAGTTTTTGAATGATTCTGTATAAAAAATTTGTGCAAGTTTTAAGCAGTCTTTCACTCGTTCTTTTTCATCTTTACTGACAGATGGCGTGCTTGGTTTTCCTTGCAAATACGGAGTCGTGTCAATTGCCAATTTCTCCGCAAGCATTTTCACCGATGTCGGGAAATCCACATTTTCAATCTTCATGAAAAAGCTGAAGATGTCTCCCCCGCTCTGGCACACGAAACAGTACGCAATGCCTTTATCGGGCGACACTAAGAAGCTCGGATTAGAGTCGCTATGAAATGGGCATTGGCACACAAAATTTCTGCCCTTCTTCTTGAGTTGGCAATACTGTGCTACAAGTTGGTCAATGGTCAGCCGAGAGCGAATTTCTTCTTTGAGATCCATGGAGGGGAGGAGTATAGCAGAGGGAAGATGGATGCAGAAGAAAGAAATCGACGAAACCAAAGCAATCGAGGAAAACAAGGATAAAAATGGAGCAGGTATCTACCTGCGGATGTGGAGGAAGGCGAGGACTGTAGAGACGCGATTTATCGCGTCTCATTATCAAAATGATCAACAATGGAGTGGGCTTTCTACCTACAAAAACGCGGCTAGAAAAGACAATATATTGACTAATCGCTACACGCTCGTTCCGTACTACTGCACTAGTACAGATGTATCACTGAAGTAGTACATCATTTTCACTCTTCTATTTCTTCTAAAAGTCTACAAGCGACAAGAGAAAAAATACATTGGTTCAATATATCTACTTCTTCCCCTTGTACATACTGATAAAATCCATTAGCAATTCCTCTTTTTTTAGTCTCACTTCTTATAATCTCTAAATGCTCTTCAGCCTCCCCTTCTATGCGTTTCTTTAAAGCGCTTATAACCCTCGCTTCTTGATCTTTCAAGCCAAAATAGTGGATCATCTTTGTAATATATTCAATGCATTGTCTTTCATATTCTCTATACAATTCTTGAGCATCTGATTGCGATATACTTCCCTCATCTAATTTTGATATTAAATATCTACGTTGATCTTCTTTAAAGACAGATAATGACCTACTCTCTCTGATATGTTTCAGCACACTATTTCCTTCTGAATCTATTTCATGATGTGCAAAAAATTTAGCGTTCCATAGAGCTGAAAGATGCAATACAACTGTATGCGAAGTTATTTTTAATAGATCATCTGTTGCATCTTTACCTGTAGCTTTTACACTTTTGCTTATATCAACAACTACCACAGCACCAGTCTGTTTTTTCACATCCTCTAATTTTTGAATAGAATCTTTGATTATTATCATTGCTACTAAGATTCTAGCCAGTAATTGCTCTGCATTTTTTGATATAAGACGTAATAATCGCCCTGCTTCTTTTCGTGATGCTTCGATAAATTGTGGATAATTTCCAGTCCATTCTGCTCTTGAATACGGTAACGTGCATTCTGACTCTGGCGTTGGCTGTACTTTGTCTTTCACCACCTCATCAACTTCTACCTGACGCTCTGCTATAAGCGCACGAACACTCTCTGCGCACTGTGCAATACCTATTGCTTCTTCATGAGAATCAACTACAAGAGACAGACCTTGCAGGTATGTTTGCATCGCTTGAATAGCTTCCTCTCGATTAGGATTCACAGCAAAATCATTCAATATTGATGTCCTTCTTTGGTCATCAAGATGCTGAAGAAATTCGATGTCGTTCTGCGCATACACCAAAGCCTGAACATCGGTATAACCAATGCGCATATACAATTGTTGCACGCTTGCTATCGCATTATTGATGATTGACTCTCGATCAATTTGCTGTGCTCGCTCTTCAACATCTGTCAACCCATCATCTCCTACATCAACAATTTCTGCATCTGGTCTATTTTTCTTCAAAAGAAACCTTCGCACAACTGGCTCTTCATGTTTTTCTTCAACGGAAGAGAACCTTCGAAGAATCTCTTCATCGATCATGAGTGACAATAGCTTAGCGCTTGGCGCTTCAGTACTTGCAAGCTTTTTTGATGTTGCAGAGAGAATTTGAAGATCATCAGCATGTTCATTCTGCTTTCCTTCTAATGATGTCATGAGCAGAGGAAGTGTGCGCTCTGCAGTGGAAATAGCATCTCTCCATTCTTGGCTATCAAATGAATGACTATTTCTTGCCTGTTTCTTTGTAATGTATGTTTGCAGAAAAGCACGAGTAGCTTTTTGTCGTTCGCCCGCCTCTTTTTTCATTCCTTCCGCTGTTAATAAGGTATCGGGAATAACTGGAAGAGCAATGACTATTTTCCCTGTAATTGTCATAGATGCCACTTCTGCATGCCCTTCTATTACTCGATCATAGATTACTTGCAGTTCTTGGATTGGTTTTTCTAGAGCTTGCAATGCTATTGCAATTTGTGTTTCTGCTTCTGTGATAGTCGCTTCACATTTTTTTACCTCTGCTGGTAATGTCTCCTTTTGATGTTGTACTCTTCCTAAGCGACTTCCTTCTTTACCTATTTGATCCTTATATCCCTGAATTTTTTTATCAGCTGCATCTCTTGATTGTTTGTTTAGTCCTGGAGTAGCTATTCTTACCAATTCAAAACCTAATTTTCTTTTAATATCTTCAATTATTTGACCAATTCTTTCAGCACTTGCGTTTGCGATGTCCACAAGTGGTCGAAGCATCCTTTCTACTGTTGCTAATTGATTATCAATTATCACAAGATGCTTACTCATCTCAAATGGTGCAACATAACTATTGGAACCATGACAAAAATGAGGAATCGTTATCGTCGATAATTTTGTAGTAAAAGCATCATTGAAGTGTGGAGCAAGTATTTGTACCATCCCCTGAACAGAGGCAAGTCTTTTTTTCGCTTGTTCGCACAATTTTGCATAGTGCAATTCTGATGAAGATTCTTTTGCTTCAGGGGTAAATGCAGGTTTTAACATACTAAACTATATTCACATATATTTTACTTTTTGTCAATATTGTATTTCCATCACCTCCCCGCAAACAGTTGCACCATATCTCGTGGCAAACGATTGAGGATGGACCCATCTTTGAGCATGCCTTTGCCAATAGTAAGCGGAACCGAAAGAGACGGATCGTGATAGCGAAGGATGACATCTCCATCGGTACAATCGTGGTGGGTGGGGTGCAGGGTTCCTCCCGAGAGAGTTGTTCGCACCTCTTCTTCGTTCAGGTGATACACATTCTTTGTTGCTTCATGCCCTCGAAGGGTGAGGATGTCATGAGACAGGCGCATGCCTCCGTCTCGATCGGCAATTTTGCCAAAGGGCAAACCAGTGTAGTAGAGCACGAGCGGAAGGTTGAGCCTGAGCAATTTCTCTGACACAACAAACAATTGTTCGCGCGATTCGATGAGAATTTCATCATCATGAAAAAATGATGTTCCGTAGCGCGCGTGGAGTTGCGATGCAAGATCAACCATCTTTCTTTTCTGTACGACAGAATATTGATGTGGCTTCTTCTCCCACGATGCACGCTCTCGTGTGGGTGCAATTTTCTTGAGTCGTACGGCGAAAAATCCTTCTGTATCAAATGTTTGTGGCCAGAGGCGCAGTGCCGAAAAACGAACGGTCTTTTTCCCCTCTTCTTCATCCATTTTTTCTTGCACAACGTGTGAATCGGAAATAGCTTGTTTGAGGATGTTTTTTTCGATGCACAGATCGTCATCTTCTTCTATAGAATCAACAATAATTTGATCACAAAATTTGTTCAATATACTGCGGATGACCCCTTCGTTTTCTTCTGGAGTGAGCGTGCATGTGGAGTAAACAATGGTGCCACCGATGGCACATGCGTGAATGGCAGACTCTAATAGTTCGCGTTGCAATTTTGCCATCTTTCCGATGTTTTCAAGGGAACAATAGGTAAGGGCATCGCTATCTTTTCGCGCTGTTCCTTGCGCTGTGCACGGCGCATCGCAGAGGACTCGATGGAACATCCCTGTCATGTTTCCTGCAAACCATTGTCCCACTTTTCGCGTGACGAGAACGTTGAGTAACCCACATCGTTGTGTGTTGTTGAGGAGCGCCCACAAGCGTTTTTCTTGCACATCGTTTGCCATGAGCACGCCTGTGTTTTGCATCACGGCAGAGAGTTGCGTTGTCTTGCTTCCAGGTGCCGCACTCATGTCAAGCACTACCTCCTCTGGCTTTGCACTGAGTAGTGTAGGGGGGAGCATGCTCGAGGCTTCTTGAATGTAAAACCCACCAAGAATGTGGAGCAGATCTTTCCCAAGAGCCTCACTTCGATCTTCACGATCGATGAAAAAACCTTCTCTACACCACGGAATTGGCTTCAGTTCCCACTCTCTCGCTTTGGCGTACTTCGTAAAATCTTCCACGCTACACTTGAGTGTATTCACGCGCACACACTTGCGCAGTGGCTTCATGGACGCCTCAATCAGCGCATCGAGATTGGTGAGATCTTTGTAGCGAGCAAATGCACGATGAAAAGGAGAGGGGGAAGTGGACACGGGGAGAGTATAGCAGAAAGTGAGGATGTCTTTTTGTGCTATCTTATAATGTAATCTACAAAGACCATCTGCGCTACTCTCCGGCGCCTCTCGAAAGATAGTTTTTGTCTTTTACTATCTCTCCAATGCGACCTGCACAATAATTGAGAATCGATCCTACTGTAAAATACTGCCCCATACTTACAACATTTCCTTTTTGCAATTCTAGTGCTACAATATCCGCACTCTCTGGGGAAAGAGTTCCATATTTTTCTGTAACTATTTGCAATGCATCTTCGTACTTCATTTTTCTTCCATCTCCTATCAATCCCATTAATCCAATATCATCTCTTTCTATCCTGATACCCAATCCTTTTTCCATTCGAAAAATAACATCCAAAAAATCGATTGACTCCGCCCCAAGATCATCCATTAATGTTGCTCCTTCTGTCACCTCATCATCATCAACTCCCAATGCATCTACTAATACACCTTTTATCTTTTTTTTGATGTATTGTTGTTGACCTTGTTCTAGTAACGAAAAATTTGGAGCATCACTCGCCCCCCCCATTACCTTTTTTTGAAGAGGTTCACAAGAACCATCGGGGTCTTTTACGCTTTCAAGCCAACGTTCAAAATCTGTTCCCATATACTTTGCATTATTCTCCAGTATTTTTCTTTGTCAAGTGTATTTGACAAAAGATCGAAAATATATACAATGGATTCTGTTGTTTTGATATGCACTCATCACCTTCAACATTGTCTGGGCTGTATGTTCATGGTGCTATGCATGCTGGGGTACTAGAAATAGAAGCTGCTGAACAATTGTTTGGTTTTCATGATCCTTACAAGGTGATACGCGATGCTCATGACCGCGAGACTCCAGCAGTCGATTGTTATATCGATGCTTTATCCAAGCCTTCAACGAAAGGAAGTATTGATGTTGGCTTTGGATCGTCTTATGGTGCAAGAGTTATTTTAGATTTGATGGCTCGAGGACGACTGCGTTGTGGCGTTCTTCTTGCTCCTGCGAAAAGTGGCATTATTCGTATTCCTACATATGCAGATGTAAGCGAAGGCGTTTCTCCTGAATGGTCCTCTTTGTTGCAACAATCTGCAACATCAGGTAGGTCTGTTTCTGAACTAAAGGCACTCAGAAAAGGTGCAATCCTGCCACTAGCAGATCAAATTCAACATGCCGTTGATACTTCGTCAAGTACGCAATTACTTATCATTCAATCAGAGGACGATCCATGGCGTGCTGATATTCCAAATCATGCAGGGATTATTTCGCATACATTAAACGGAAGTTGTCATTTTCCTCATTTGTCAACTATTACTCAAGATGAATGTCGTTCTATTGTGCATGATTGGCTAGTGCGTATTGGATTGATCAATAATGAAACTTCTGTGCCTAATTCATTAAAGCAACCTGTCACTTCTTCTCTAATCCATTCTCAACCTTCCCTCGCCTGATCTTTGTGTAATGCATAGATTCACCTACCGCAGGTCATCTGACCTGCTGCTGAATGGAAAAAGATGATGGATGCACGCCCTTTTTTATCATCTCTCCCCTCCTCCTACACTACAAAACTCACCAACTTTCCTGGAACGTAGATCTCTTTCTTTGGTGTGCTGGTGAGATATTTCTGCACATTTTCAAGGGCTTTCGCTTGAGAGAGAACATCTTCTTTGCTGATGTCGCGCGAGACAACAAGTTCACCACGGAGTTTTCCGTTCACTTGCACCACAATGGTAATGGTTGCGCCGATGGTGAGGGATTCATCATATGTTGGCCACGCTTGCGTCACCACAAATCCCTCACCGCCAAGCGTTGACCACAATTCTTCCGCAAGGTGTGGTGCAAGAGGCGCAAGAAGGAAAGTTGCTGTTTTTGCTGTTGCAACGGAACATCCTTGTTTTTCCACAAGGTTGAGGAATTCCATGAGCGCACTGATGGCTGTGTTGAAGTGAAAATCGGCAATGTCTTTTGTCACTTTTTTGATGGTTCTATGAAGTGCAGAAACGACTTCCTGTGGATCTTCTTTTTGATCAACTTTTGTACTCAAAGAAAAGACTTTCCAGAAGCGATCGACAAAGCGAACAATACCGCGAATGCCAGTGTCGCTCCAGTCTCCACCATCGGTAAATGGACCCATGAACATCAAGTACATACGGAACACATCGGACCCATACTGATCCACAAATGTATCAGGGCTCACCACGTTGCCCTTGCTCTTACTCATCTTCGCTCCTTGATTAGTAATGAGTCCTTGGTGAACTAATTTTTTGAACGGCTCTGAGTGTCTTACAATGCCAAAATCTTTGAGCGCCATCATCACAAAACGAGCATAGATTAAGTGCATGCACGCGTGCTCTGGACCACCAATGTACATGGAGACGGGCATCCAGTTTCTCTCAATTTCTGGATTGATGAGATGATTTGTAAATTTTGATTGTTCAGAAGAAGTGGGTAGTTGGTAGTTGGTAGTTGGTAGTGTTCCCCCTCCCTTCGGGAGAGGGTTAGGGTGAGGGAGGGCAGAACCTGCCAAATACCTCAAATAATAGTAACTACTACACACAAACGTATCCATCGTGTCAAACTCTGGCACCCATCCTTTTCCAAAGATGTTCTCTGTACGCTCGCGGAATTCTTTGCTGTAGAAGAGTGGTGACTTTCCTGTTGGCTTAAACTCAACGTCCGTTGGAAGTGTCCATGGCAAATGCTCCTCTGGCACAGGATGTGGATTGCCTTCAGGATCGTAGACAATTGGAATGGGCGCACCCCAATAGCGCTGACGAGAGAGAAGCCAATCGCGCAGACGATAGGTGGTGACTAACTTTCCTTTACCTTCTTTCTCTAGCTTTTCGCCAATCTTCTTGCGAGCATCGGCGGATGACAGCTCTGAAAATTCATCAGAATCATAGAGAATGCCATCATCAGAAAAACATATCTTTTGTGCACGAATATCGGCATCGTCACTACCATCTGCGGGACGAATGGTGGTGGTGAGAGGAATATCATATTTCTTTGCAAAGATGAAGTCGCGTTCATCATGTGCATCACCAAATACTGCGCCATGTCCATAGTGTCCGAGCACAAAATCTCCAATCCAAACGGGGATCTTCTTTCCATTCACTGGATTACAGACAAAAGCACCTGTGAATACTCCTGTTTTCTCTTTCGTGAGATCAGTACGCTCGATGTCTGTTTTTTTCTGCACAATTTCTTGATATGCCTGCACATCATTTTTCTGATCGTCTGTTGTCAGAGAAAGAACGAGTGGATGCTCTGGGGCGAGTACCACAAATGCAGCACTGTAGATGGTATCGACGCGTGTAGTGAAGACGGTGATTTTTTCCTTAGAATCCTCCACCTCAAACACCACTTCACACCCCTCGCTCCTTCCTATCCAGTTTCTCTGCATGAGCTTGGTCTTTTCTGGCCAATCGAGAGTGTCGAGGCCATCGAGTAGCTGCTGTGCGTACTTCTTCGTATTCCAATACCACTGCGAGAGTGGCTTCTGGATGACAGGCGTACCACAGCGGTCGCACAACCCATCCTGACACTGCTCGTTTGCAAGCACCGTCTGACAACTCGAACAGAAATTCACATTCCCCTCTTTCTTGTACGCGAGTTCATTCTTGAACATCTGCAAGAAAAGCCACTGCGTCCATCTGTAATACTCTGGCTTACTCGTGTTCACCATGCGATCCCAATCGTACATACAACCAATGCGCTTGAGTTGTGTGATCATGGTTGCGACGTTCTTGTCGGTGAAGCCGTCTGGATGTTCTCCCTTTTTAATAGCATGATTCTCAGCAGGAAGGCCAAACGCATCAAACCCCATGGGGCAGAACACATCATAGCCTTGCATTCGCATGAAACGCGCATGGCTATCGGCTGGCGCAAAGTTATACCAGTGTCCCACGTGGAGCTTATCGCCACTTGGGTACGGGAACATTACCAAAGAATAGTACGGCTTTTTTGCATTCTGCAGATCAGTGTGATGCAACTTCGCCTCCTCCCATTTCGCTTGCCACTTTTGCTCAGATTCTGTTGGATTGTACGGATTCATAAAATACAAAGATGAAATGATGACATCAGTATAGGAAAAAATGACGATCGATGCTAGAGATGATTGACAACGAAAAAAAACTGTAACACAATTTTCTCATGAATGCTTCGCCTACAAATGCTGGTCAAGGAATGAATACTGTGGAATTAGAAATCCTACGAAGATTGTGGGATGAGCATAATGGTCCAATGAGCATTCGTTTAAGAGAAGCTTTTGATGCTTTTCATAAACAGGTATTAAGTATGATGCCTGAGGATCACACTTCACCTGATGCTACAACAAATGCTGAAGTTCTGGATTTGGAAGAAAGCGTCAGTGTTTGAAATCATAATCAATAGATTTGGTTTGATATGATTGACAGCGAGAAAGAAAAGATCAAAATGATATCATTCTTCTTTTTTCTTTATGACAATGACAATTGACGAATTACAAAGTGGTCTTGATGAGATTTCTGGATTGATTGATAGATGTTCTAGCAATGCCCCTGATGCAGTCGATGATCCTGATGCTGTAAGAGATGCCATCGATAATCTAACAGCAAAAGCTACTGGATCTTTCCGCAATCTATTATGTAATCTTGCAGAAGATGCTCAAGCACTCTGTGCAATGATGTCAGAAGATCGTGAAAATCAAGCTCCAAAAATTTATGCCAAAATACGCAGTGAGATTGCTTCTGCAAAAGCAAATGTATCATCCTCTTATGCTTCTTTTCAAGTAGCTCGAGCAGCCTAATATATTGAACACATTTTTTGTTCAATAATAATCATCTCTCTTCAGAAAGATCGTCTTTTTTGCGTTCTTTCGTTGCTTTCTTTGTGCTTTTCCTGTCTACTATCGCTCAGAAATCTATCATCTAGTGTTTAGCATCTATCATCTAGAGTCTTCCCCCACCCATGCCTCGTCTTCCTACCGTTGCCATTATCGGGCGTCCTAATACTGGAAAATC
>CAZKOO010000015.1:0-1848 GCA_964554435.1 uncultured Candidatus Peribacteria bacterium | reverse complement strand
CCATGCCTCGTCTTCCTACCGTTGCCATTATCGGGCGTCCTAATACTGGAAAATCGACACTCTTCAACCGTTTGATTGGTGCGAGAAAGGCTATTGAATGCGACACACCTGGTACCACTCGCGACCACATCACTGCAAGGGTCGATACTGAGAATATGTCCTTTCTGCTCATCGACACAGGAGGAATTGGCACAACCCACGACAAAGATTTTGAGGAAGATGTGAAGGAACAATCGCTCCTTGCGCTTGAGTATGCCGACCTCATTCTCTTTACCGTCAATAGCCGAGAAGACATCACTGCTGATGACCGAACAATTGTCGATCACTTGCGCAGGAAGAGCCGTCGCCATGTCCCTATTCTCACTGTTCTCACAAAGCTCGACAACCCCGATGTTCTTACGCAAACCATTCTCGATTTTCAGGAAATGGCGATTGGTGAAGAGGTAGTTGCAGTGAGTGCATTCCATTACTTCGGATTCGATCGTCTTCGTGCATCCATTGAACGAGAGCTTCTTGCGCTCCATTTTGAAAAACAAGAAGGAGGAGTATCGGAGCAAGAGTGGAATGAGAAAGAAATGAAAGGAAAATCGCGTGCTGAGAAAAAAGCAATCATCGATGCCTCATGGGAGAATGAAGAGGAAAACCCTCTTGCTCTTCAAGAAGGCGAAGCACCACGCATCGCGATCATCGGACGACCAAACGTTGGCAAGAGCTCCATTGTGAATGCACTGATGTCTCAAGAACAACGAAAGAATGCACCACTGCTTGTGTCGGATATTGCAGGTACCACACGCGACTCCATCGATACAGAAATTCGCTATCAAGAGAAAACGTACATCTTAGTCGATACTGCAGGACTCAAAAAACACGCCATGAAACTCGATCAAATTGAACGATTTTCCATCATGCGAACGCATACAGCCATCGAAAGTGCGGATATTATTATTTTGGTGATCGATGCTGTTGCGTCCATCAGTCAACACGATAAGCGCATTGCCTCGCTCGCTATTGAAAGTGGAAAAGGACTGATCATTCTTGCAAATAAAATTGATCAGTTTAAGGGTGAGGCACGCAAAGAACGACTTCATGAAATTTCCATGCTTCTCGATTTCTGCGATTTTGCAAAGATCATCCCCTGCTCTGCCATTACCCGTGAAGGTCTCTTAAAATTATTTGATGTTGTGGAGATGGTCGCGCGCAACCGATGTCGCAGACTCACCGCAACACAACTCCGCAAGTGGTTCGATAGCGCAGTGCATGGCAAACCTCTTGGAGAAGTGACGCGCGTCAAATACATCGTTCAAGCACGAGACATCCCCCCAACATTTGTACTCTTTACTAAACAGCCAAAACGTCTTGCGACGTCTCAATTGCGATACCTCGAAAACCGCCTACGTGAAAGCTTTGGTTTCGATGGCACACCAATAAGATTCTTAAAGCGAGAGGTGGAGGAGAAATAGGTGGGAGCTAGCCTGCCTTGAGCTTGTCGAATGAGTGGCTGTTAGCAATTGGCTAGTTGGTAGTTATTAGTAGGTAGTTGATAGTTTTATTCATGATAACAGAGCGGCTTTTCTAGTCGCGATTGTCTTTTCTAGTCACGATTTGTAGAAGAATATATATGTACTACTTCAGTGATACATCTGTACTAGTGTAGTAATACATGATATAGAAAATCTTGCTTATCCTTGATTTCATTGTTTGCCTAGATTTCTTTGATTTCTTTCCTTCGTCATCCTCTCGTAATGCCAATACGATCTTCGATTTCCTGATCAACGAATGCTTTTTTGCGACCGTACTTCATGCGACTATATTCTTTGATGAGTGCGCCGAGCTTTTCATTGCGATCTG
>CAZKOO010000014.1:0-22038 GCA_964554435.1 uncultured Candidatus Peribacteria bacterium | reverse complement strand
CCTTTCTTTTGTAGCGACAAAAGAAAGGAAAGACCCGAAGAGAAATCATTATTCACGATCTTCTTCTGCCAAATGATGATGGTTTGGGTATACAAGCAATACAGAGCCATCAAAAGAAATGATCGTAAAAAAAGTAGCAGACCCCCATCTGCTACTTGATAAAAGAAAGAACAATCAAGACATTACTCAACAAGATGCAACACATCTTCTGCACTCATGCTACCAAGAACAACAAGTCCTGGTAGACGTAAAAATTGTGCGCGAGTCATAGACCGATCAGGTGCCTCACTCATTCCAAACAGATACCCTGCCTTCATCATTGCATCCATTACGCGATCATTCACGCCACCCCGAGGATAGGAAAGTGCATACACTTCACGCTTTGTAAGATCTTCAAGCAATTTCTTGCTTTGCACTATTTCGAGTGCCAATTGAGAGTCGGTTAAAGAGCGAAGATCATCGCCAGTATGTCCTGCAGATTGCAATTCATGACCATTTGCAAGAAGGGTTAAAGCCATCTTCTCTGTAATGCCGGAAATGCCAATATCTTTTGTAAGAAGAAAAAGCGTCGCTTGTACTTTTGCAGTCTGCAATACATCGGAAACAGCACGAATATTTTTTGCAGTCACGCCAGTGATAGTCAATGCAATGGTACGAGGAGGAATGCGAGTGTCTTTTTCCTCCTGCGACAAAACAGTATCACGCAAGAGAGACAGCGTACGAATGGAATAGCCCTTCGATTGCAGAAGCGCAATGTGCTTTGGAAGAGCTGCAATGCTTGCAGTGTCCTCGGCAGAATAGTGTAAGAGAGGAAGAGCATACGAATCTTGACGAACAATAAAACTCGGTTGAAATGGACGAAGATATTGCACAGATGCATATCCCTCAACGCCATTCCATGTCACACGCGCCCACTCTCCGTTCATGGAAAGAGGGCGAACAATTGTTTGACCTGGAATTTCTGCAATTTTTACGGATTGTGATGAAGGCTCCTTGCGAACATTCAAAAATTGGAAGTCAACAAAATACTTCCCCTCAAACTTCTTTTTTTCACTTGCAAGACGTTCTTCTGTTGTCACCTTTGCAATATAACGGAAGGATACAAAACCCTCTTGTCCAGATGACAACTTCACTTTTGCCCATGCAGCATTCGGAATATCAATCACCTGCACCATATCTCCACGAACAAGTCGAGTTAAAAACTGAGACGTTGCATTCATTTCTGAGCGCACATTGAGGAATGCATTATTCACACGATATAAATCGCGACCATCATCGAGAATAGGCGTACGAACAGAAGCATACAAACGTTGCTTTTCAGAATTGACAAAAGCACTCGGAACAGCAGAAGGAAGAAGTGAGCCTGAAACACCACGTACTTCTAAATGAACCACATCTTGCGTATCGATCGATGCCCCCGACGTTGCAAGAAGAACGGCCCCACTCTGCATAGCAGCAGATGATGCAAGTGTTCCAGAATTGGACAGTTGTTGCACTTGCGATAAATCATTTTCCGTAAAAGTAAATGAATCAAATCCATCTTGCGATTGACTACCACATCCTGCAAAGAGGATGCCAAACGACATCAGAAGGAAAAAAAATGTAATAGGGTGACGGGACATGGGAGAAAGGAAAAAAATTACATGCGTTCAGGAACGCGAAGAGTAAGAAGCGTAGCGCCAGTTTGAAGAACCTGCGCTGTGAGGGATGTCAGAGCAAGGCGCACTTGCTTCAAGGCATCATCGGAAAGGGAAAGAATAGGATCGTGTGTATAGAAACTATTAAATTGTTGACAGAGTTCATACAAGTAAACAGTCATCTTATGAGGCAGATGTTCCGAAAGCGCCTCTTTGAATGCATCGTCAAAACGAAGAAGTGTTTTGATAAGCTTCTGTTCAGAAGGAGAAAAAGTGAATGACACATTCGAGGGAAGATCAACTGTTTCAAGGGTCGCTTTACGAAGAATAGACTTTGCTCGAGCGTAGGTATACTGCACATACGGTGCGCTATTTCCCTCAAATGACAACATCTTGCCCCAATCGAAGACGAGATCCATCTTTCTATTTTGACTCAAAATACCATACACCAGAGCACCTACTCCCATTGTTTCAGCAAGTTCCTTTGGATCATCGGTTTGAATGTTCTCGCCACGCTCAGCAATAAGCGCCGATGCACGAGAAACTGCTTCATCGAGAGCATCTTCTAATTTGATGATGTTCCCCTTTCGTGTACTCATACTTCCATCTGCAAAACGCATACGACCAAACAAAACATGCTCAAGATGTGGAAGTTGCCACCCAAGCATGCGTGATGTTTCAAAAAGTTGCTGGAAGTGAAGTTGTTGCGCAATATCAACCACATACAAAATAGACTGAGGCTTCCATCGATCGATACGATAGCGAAGTGTCGCAAGGTCGCGAGTGATGTAAAGCGTAGAACCATCCCCTTTCACAATCACTGCAGGAGGAAGGGAATCTTCTGCAAACGTTGCAATGAGTGCACCTTCTTTTCCCTCATGAAACACACCACTCTTCTTCCCTTCTTCAAGCAGAGGAAGCATCAATTTTTCATAAAAACTCTCACCAATTGTTTCGTCAAAATGCACGGAAAGACGCTTATAGATAGCATCCATCGAAGACATAGTAATATCGACGACCGCCTTCCAAAAAGAACGCATTGTTTCATCACCTTGTTCAAGAGAAGCAAATGCCTTTCGCCCTTCATCATCGAGGGATGCATCCTTCTCCGCTTCTTCATGGAAGCGAACATAGAGTGCAAGAAGATCATCGAGAGAACACTCCGAAACATCTTTCGTGCCATAGCGTTGATACGCAACCGACAACTTTCCAAACTGTGTCCCCCAGTCACCAATATGATTAATGGAAACAACGGTGTACCCAGCATGACGATAGAAGTTGGCGAGCACCTGACCAAGGACTGTACTTAAGATGTGATGAATACCAAGTGGCTTTGCAATGTTTGGCGCAGAGTAGTCGATGAGAATAGGAGCATCATTACGAGGTGCTGCTGGTTGAATTACTTTTGTGATCAATGAAAGATCAGAAAGAAGTGCAGAAGGATGCACTGACACATTCACAAACCCAGCACCCGCAACACTTGCTGAAGCCACCCCATCGACTGTACACAAAAATTGAGCAAGCTGTTCTGCAATCACTTTTGGCGAAAGTTGTAGTACTTTTGCTTTTGTCAAACAGACCGATGTTGTAAAGTCTCCTCGCCCTTCTTCCATCTGAATATCAAACACAACATCTGTCGAATGACCATAATTTTGTTCAAAAAATTTCTGTGCAGAAGCCGAAAGTTGAGAACGAAGGTTGAACAAAGGAAGTGAACAGAAAGTATCCCTACTGTATACTCTCTACGCCACTTGAAAAGGAGAAATAATTATTTGTTCTTGATCAATTATTTTCTTCATTCTCTGATTATACTTTGAACAAAAAATGTATGCACGATCGTACACCAATTGTATTCACTCATTGTGGAAAAAATGTGGAAAACTCTGAAAACTTTTTTTATTCAAGGAAACTCTCGAAACATCAAAACACACACATCAGTAGCAGGCGTTCCGCCTGCGGTGTGTATACAATGAAAAGATCTATTGAAACAAAGAAGGAAGTGATACAATAAAAATATCTTTTTCTCCGCTACACACCTGATGATTGCTTCGAAGTCTCATTGGCAGAAAATAATCATGATCACAGTAGGGGCTCTTCTTCTCAGTGGATGTGGGACGAAAGAAAAGATCGACGTGAGTGGTGTGCGAAGTGGCATCATTACAGCCGATCAATTGAGTGCATCGAAAGATCAAACTGTCATTCGTAAATCGGCATCACTTGGAGTATTTTTAGCGGAATATCTTTCTAATAAAGCAAAAAATGACGCTGTGCAGGGGGCAATTGATGGTGTAACCATTCAATCAGTACTCGTTCAAAGCAAAAAGGAAGATCGCACAGAAGACGGAAGTTTATTGCAAGCATTTTCCAGCGCGCTCGAAGTTGATGTTGCCGATCTACTTAATAGAAGTAGTAATCGAGAGCAAGCAATTGACACCTATAGTCAAGCGCTAACCAATGTGGCCCTTCGGGCAAATGAACGCGTCAAGGAACTCTCCCTTGCTCTTGCAGATTTGAAATCCATCGCAAAAATCAAGAAAAATGAGGAAAGTACTGCAAAAAAACTTGTGCAAGCGGCACTGAAAAATAAGCAATTTGAGAGTCTCCATGATCTGCAAAGCGCAGCATCGGAAGCGGAATTACTCTCGCTTGAGGCAACATCAAAAGCAAAAGAAGTATCGGATATTGTCACTGTGTTCAACGAACTCCTGAAAGTGTATGGACAAAAAATTCTCGCCATTCAAGCCAATCGAGAAGCGCTCATCGCAGGCATTCAAGTCGTCAATATTCCAGGAATTGACGAACTGAAGCTCATCCGAAAAGCAACATCAAAAGAAGCGTCAAACGATCCATTTATCAATGCAGGACTCAAATAAAAGAAATCCAAAAAAGAAAAAGAAGATTTGACAAATTGTCATTCTTAGTTTTGATGATCTTATTTCAATTGTTCTACCATCGTTTTTCTGCTATACTATCTTGATGTCTACAGAAAAAAACACACCAACACTCGTGCCAAAAGAACATCGCATCATTCAATTGATCGATGAACTGCTCGGCGTACATGCCGAAGTAGATGATGTGCTGGATAAAAAAAGTGACGAAGAGATGGCGCTCAGCGCAGAGGAAAAAGATGTTATTCGTAAATACGAAGAAGGAATGCAAAAATTGATTGATGTCATTGCGCCTGCAGGACTCAAATTCGATCGATCTCTCATTCAAATCAATGAACAGCTTGTTGCGCGCAGTTTCTATGCCTACAACTGGCCAAGTCAAATTTATCCAAACTGGCTCTCTCAATTGATCAACTTTGGTATTCAGATCGACATTTCAATGTTCGTGTACCCTGCGTCGAATAAGGTCATTTTGAAAATGCTACGCAAGAAAGTAGCTGAAATGCGTAGTTCCATCCGCATGCTCCAACAACGTGGCATCGTGCGCGACCCAGCTCTCGAAGCAGCACTCCAAGACGCAGAAGAGCTGCGAGATCTTCTTGCACGTGGCGCTGAAAAGCTCTTCCAATTTGGGTTGTATTTCACCATCTACGCAGAAAATGAAGTAAAACTCAAAAAAATTCAAACCGATGTAGAAGCAATTCTTGGAGGAAAGCTCATTCTCACAAAGCCTGCCGCATTTCAAATGGAGCATGGCTGGAATAGCTGTTTGCCCTATGGTCTCGATGAACTCGACTTTAACCGCAACATGAACACGCAAGCGGTCGCAACGAGTTTCCCGTTTAGTTCATCGGACTTAACAGATGACCATGGCATTCTCTACGGCATCAATCGTCATAATGATTCACTCATCATCTTCGATCGATTTGACCTGCCAAATGCCAACGCAAACATCTTTGCAACATCTGGTGCGGGTAAATCGTACGTCGTGAAGCTTGAAATTTTGCGATCGCTCATTCAGGGAGTGCAAACATACGTCATCGATCCAGAAAATGAATATTCCGATCTTTGTAAAACAGTAGGTGGGGCCATGATTCCTATTTCGCTCATGAGCTCACACCGCATCAATCCATTTGATCTTCCTCATGCAGTCCGTGGAGAAGATGCAGAAAAAGGAGAAGTATTGCGCAACGCAGTATTAAACTTGCACGGACTGTTACGACTGATGCTCGGAAGCATCACCCCTGCAGAAGAAGGCGTATTAGATAAAGCAATTCTCGATACCTATGCCCTCAAAGGCATCACGCTCGAAACAGAAAATCCTGGAACGCTCGAAGTGCCAACGCTTGGAGATCTTGTGGATGTACTCATGACAACAGAAGGAGGAGAGTCAATGGCGCAAACACTGCAAAAATTCACAAAAGGAAGCTTCTCTGGGCTCTTCGATCGACGCACAAACATCGAACTTGACAAAGAAATGGTTGTCTTTCAAATTCGTGACCTTGAAGAAACACTCCGTCCAATTGCCATTTACACTGTCTTAAACTTCCTCTGGAATCGCGTTCGTTCCGACATGCGCAAACGATTCCTCGTCATCGACGAAGCATGGAACCTCATGCAATACGAAGACTCTGCACAATTCCTCTACGGTCTCATCAAAAGAGCGCGTAAGTACTACCTTGGTGTCACCACCATCACACAAGATGTGGATGACTTCATCAATTCTCCCTACGGAAAACCCATCATTTCCAACACCTCGCTCCAGCTCCTCTTGAAGCAATCGCCCGCAAGCGTGGATAACCTTGCAAAGATGTTCTACTTAACGGAAGGCGAGAAGTACCTTCTCTTAAACTCAGGAGTAGGACAAGGAGTACTCTTTGCCTCAAATACTCACGTTGCCATTCAAGTCGTCGCAAGCCCCAGCGAACACCAAATCATCACCACAAAACCAGAGGAAGTGATGAAAAAGAGGGCGGAGGAGAAAGAAAAAGAGGAACAGATACTAGATGATAGACACTAGAAAATAGATTTTTTGGCTCAAATATGCTAGAAAAATAGATACTATCTACTATCTACTATCTACTATCTACTATCTACTATCTACTATCTACTATCTACCCCTTCACCTTCCACCGTGTCTCCTGTGCGAGTTTACCGGGAAGCGCGAAGCCTGCGGCTTTTTTGTGCCCTCCTCCTTGAAATGCAGAAGCCATTTTTGAGACATCGATGTCATCGCGCAGTGTGCGCAGTGACCCCTTCACCTTGCCATCTTTTTCCGCAAGAATAAGAGAAAAACGCATGCCTGGAATGGCGTTTACATAATCGATTGCTCCTGTTAGCTCAGAGTAGTCGGCACCAACAGAACGGAAATCGCCTTCTGTCACGGCAGACACAGCCCCACCCTCTTCGCTCACGGAAATCTTCTGAAGCACGCGTCCCCACAAACGAAGGGTCGAGACTTTTGCTGTACGGAAGACAGAATCGACCATCACCTGACGCTTTCCTCCAGCGCGAAGAAGTCTCGCAACGGTGCGATACACACGAGCAGTCGTATTGCTATGAAGAAGGCTTCCAGTATCAGTAAAAAGCCCTGTGAGAAGAGATGTCGCAATTGAGGGTGTGATGTCCCACTTGAGCGCATCCGCAAGATTAGTCACAATTTCACACGTCGATGACGCAGTTGGAACGATGATATTCATCTGTCCAAATTGTGGGTTTGTTGGATGATGATCAATGCAAAGTGATGGCCAAGATCCTGTAAAAATTTGAGGAAATGTGTCATGATAACCAGTTAATTTTGGCTCCGCAGAATCGAGAAAAATGAACACGTCTCCCTCAAGCACCTGAGTGATGGGCGTAATGCGCGCGAGAAGAGGTAAAAACGCAAAAGGAGATGGAGCAGGGTCTTTACAATAGAGCATCACTGGAGTGTGAGGGTACTGCGCTTCCAGTAATTCTGCGACAGCCGCGAGCGAACCGAGCGCATCTCCATCGGGGTTCTGATGACACACACAACACAGGCGCTTTGCCTTCGCAAAGAGTTGTCGTGCGTTCTCGAGAGTGGAGAGTTCAAACATAAAGGAGAGTATGATACTCCTCTTCCTAGGGAAACTTCAAAATTTCCGAGTGGGAAAAATCCAAAAAAATGAGATGGTTTATTTTCACTTCGATTTTCGCGCAGTCTGTTCATCAATCACATGGAACAATTCATCGATGCGATTTCCACGAATGGTATTCTCATCTTTCAAAAATCGAAGTTGAGGAATGCGATGAACGCGTAATTTCGCCGCAAGCTCTGCACGAATTTCTCCTTTTTTGCGTGGAAAATAGGCTATTGCCTCATCAACACCCGACACAGCAGACAATGCAATATCCGCATAACTAAAATCTTCACTCAAACGAACGTCGACAACCGTCACAACCTGTGCGATGGATGGTGGAATCTGCGATGCAAACCGTGCAACAACCTGACGGATAATGCTAGCGATTTGAAGTGAGCGATGAGAAGTCATGAGGAGAGTGGTGAGTTGTTAGTAGATAGTTGTTAGTCAATAACGTCTTCTGAATCCTATACATCTTTTCATCCTTGTTTTCTTTGATTTCCTTGTTTTCTTTAATTCTATGAATTGCCTACCTCCCGTTCCGCTCTGATTGTATCTCCGACACCACATAGTGTACACTACTCTCCATCATGAAGAAGAGCATTGTCTTTCTTGGAACATCGGCATTTGCAGTGCCAAGCCTATGCGCTCTTGCAGAGAATGATGCTTTTGAAATTCGTGCCGTCATCACGCAACCCGATCGGCCTGTTGGGCGCAAGCAAGTCATCACTCCCCCACCCGTGAAAGAAGAAGCACTCAAGCGACAATTGCGTGTACTACAACCAGAAAACATCAATACATGGCTGCACGATCAAACGGAACTTGAGCGGCCCGATTTTCTCATCGTTGTATCGTACGGACAACTCCTCAAAGACCATGTTCTCGCATGGGCTTTGGAAAAACCGATCAACGTGCATGCATCACTTTTACCGCTACTACGCGGTGCATCACCACTACAACACAGCATTCTCTTAGGGTTCACAGAAACAGGCGTCACCATTCAACGCATGGTGAAAGAATTGGACGCAGGGCCAATCATCATGCAAGAAACAGTGCAAATGGATGCACGCGAAACGTACACATCTCTCCACGATCGACTTGCCCTTCTTGGCGCAGAAACACTGCAAAAAGCACTTCTTTCAGAGCCAGAAGAACATCCACAGGATGTATCAAAAGTCACAATGTGTTCAAAAATAAAAAAGGAAGATGGCATCATTGATTGGAAAAACCATACCGCAGACGAGATTGATCGCTACGTACGAGCGCTGTCTCCATGGCCAGGAGTGCAGACAAAGGACGGCATCAAAATTCTTGAAACAGATCTTGTCCATAGAGCAGACAGCATTGAAGTTCTCTGTAAAAATAACACACGACTCTTTATCAACACTCTGCAACCAGCAGGGAAAAAACCAATGTCCGGTCACGCGTTTTCACTTGGCTACCCATCTCTTGTATGAAGAAAATTTTCGCTCTCCTCACCATTGCCACCCTCTTGCAAGGATCAATCACGCAACTGTCTGCGCAGAGCATTAACCCAACACAAGACACCGATGGTGATGGCATTCCAGATATTGAAGAAGACATCAATGGAAATGGCGTACAAGACACAGGAGAAACCAATGCATTTAATGCGGATAGTGATCGTGGAGGTGAGTCGGATGGAACAGAGAAAGCCGCAAAGAGAAACCCACTCGATCAAACAGACGATTTGACATTCGATGCAGATCAAGATGGATGGGTAAACGGCATGGAACTTCTGAGAGGGTCGGATCCAAAAAAAGCAGATAGTGATGATGATGGTGCCATCGATTCAAAGGACCCATTTCCACTCGATTCAAAATATACAAAGGATGAAAATGGCAATGGCTTACCCGATGAATGGGAGGAAGAAATGAAGCTCAGTAAAGAAATAACACCACAATCACGTGCCGATGACCCCGATGGAGATGGTCTCACAAATGCAGAAGAACTATCGAAAGGAACAAATCCTTTACAAGCAGACAGCGACAGAGACGGAACAAATGATTTTCATGAAATTTTCGAAGGAACAGATCCAAAGGAAAATGCATGTTTAGAACTACGAGATGCAGAAGATTTCCCAGATACCATCCATCATTGGGCGCAGCAAACTATTCGCATTGGACGTAGCATTCTTATCCGACAAGGAGAACTGCCACTACTCCAAGGAAGAACATCGAAAAAAGGCTTTCTATTTGAACCAAATGCTCCAATTACACGATATGAATTTTTGAAAATTACGCTCCTCTCAAGTTGCATTCCGCTGCTCAATGACGCCTCACTCCTCTCAGTATCTATTGCAGATGTTCCAAAGTCGACAGCAGAAGTGGAGTCCTTCGATTGGGCAATGAAAAAGCGTGTCTTGTATACAGCAAAAGTCTTGAAAATTGCAGAAGGATACGCCGATGGAACCATGCGACCCGATCAGCCAATTACACGCGCAGAAGCAGTGAAAATCTTATTACACGCACACAACATTGATGAGCAAGAAGAGAATATAAATGAGACAATACAATTTTCTGATGTTCCTCTTTCTGCATGGTTTGCATCAAGTGTGCGCACTGCGGAAAAAAGAGCAATTGTCCACGGATACAACGACGGAACATTTCAGCCAGAGAAAAATATCTCTCGTGCTGAAGCCATGACAATCGTGTTACGAGCCATGAGACAAAATGCTTCTATCAATGGTTACATTCTTCCAGACGAGCAATAAAAAAAACCCTCAAAGCACGACGCTTCAAGGGGTAAGAACAAGACAATGTACGTCTAGATTTTTGTCTGCATTTCTTGGAATGCCTGAATAAATGGAGCGAGATCTTCAACGTCAAACACAATAGTGGACTTCTGCCCACCACGAGATTTTTCAGACATTTTAAAGAACTTACCAGAAGCCGACTGCTTCAAATCGATGTAAAAAGTGCGATTGCGAGAACGAATGGTAATGGAATGAATTTCCTGACCATAACGATTGGAGTTTCCACCTTGAAAGCCTCCAGACTGGAAACCGCCTCCTTGGAAGCCAGCTTGAGGAGCAGGAGAAAAATTCTGTGTTGGAGCAAGAGGATCGCTTGCACTAGAGCCAGAAAGCTCAGCCATAGGATCAAACATAAAAAGAAAAAGGGAAGAAATAATTCTTTCGTCAACGCATCGAGTAGATCTTAGAGCATCGCCTCATCATGAAGAAAACTCATCACGTTCAAGGTACGAAAGTATGGATAGTATACCACAGCACGCAAGAGCATCATTCTTGTAAAGCTACACTTACTATTAATGTACATATATTTGTCGCCTTGATGAGCTTTGTATTCACTGTTCATGTGCGAAGCGTGAAGCGATGTGCATCTGTTTGAGGAGCGAAGCGACGAGTCTGCACATCGCAGCGGAGCACATGAAATACAGTGATCAAAGCGAATCACGAGCGACGATTTTTTCTTTCGTTTCCTTTCTTTTGTAGCGACAAAAGAAAGGAAAGACCCGAAGAGAAATCATTATTCATGATCTTCTTCTGCCAAATGATGATGGTTTGGCTATATCTCTAGTGGCGGAAACAAGATGGATGGTTGCGACACTTCAGTCCAATCGAGAATGCCTCCCCATTGTTTCATGGCAGGAATAAGAACAAAGCTCTTTTCGAGCATCGTTGATGCATACGGGACCCCTAATTGCATCGCCATCTTCTGTGCAGTGTCTGGAATGAATGGCAGGAGGAGAAGAGAAAGATGACGAAGAGATTCAGCAAAAGATGAGAGAACATCTTGGCGTTGTTCTCCAGTGAGTGTCCATGGTGCAACTGTATTAAATTCTGCATTCAGCGAATCAACAAACGTTGTTATTTTTTGCAATGCTTGAGAAAAAGAAATATCATGCATGCAAGAAGAAAACTCTTGCCACACAAGCATCATCTGTTGTTCTTTCGAAGAATCCAATGGAATACGAAGTGGAAATGGCTCTTTATTCATCATCACAAGAACGCGATTCAGTAAATTGCCAAGTTGATTGCGAAGCTTTGCATTGTACAATTCATCAATACGCTTCCAGTTAAAATCGCCATCGTTCCCCACTGCAACTTCATGTGTTAAATAGAAGCGAAGAGGGTCGGCATTGTCCGAAAAATGAGCGAGTACCTCTTCTGGCTTCACCACATTTCCAAGTGATTTACTCATTTTTTGTCCATCACTTGTCAGAAAGCCATGAATGAGCAAGCGGTCAGGAGTACGAATGCCTGCATGTTTCAGCATCGCAGGCCAAATGAGGGCATGAAAACGAGCAATATCTTTTCCAATAACGTGAGTCACCTCTGCATCATCCCACCACTCTGGCTTCGCCCGATCGGTGAGTAAGCCAATGCCTGAAATGTAATTGGTGAGCGCATCACACCACACATACATGGTTTGATTTGCATCACTCGGAACAGGAATGCCCCACGATAAGCTACTCTTTGGACGAGAGAAAGAAACATCGTCAAGCCCACCCTCAAGAAGCATCATGGTCTCTTTTTCACGGAATGTTGGTACAATACGATAGGTTGTGCGTAAGAGATGATGTAACCACTCTGTTTCTTTGCTTAAGAGAAAAAAGTAATTCTCTTCTTGTACTTCCTCAGGTGCCTTCTGATGATCGGGACACAAGCCATCAACAAGATCTTTTTTTGTCACAAAACGCTCACAGCCAGAACAATAGAGCCCAGTGTAGGTACGACGCTCAAGAACGCCTGCGTCTTCTAATTTTTGCCAAAGAGCCTGCACTGTTGGATAGTGTACTTCTTGATCAGTCGTGCGAATGAAATAATCTGCAGAAATATTGAGGTCACGATAGAGATCTTGAAACAGAGGAACTGTCTGATCCACAAGTTCACGAGGAGAAATTCCTTGTTTTTCCGCAGTTCGTTGAATTTTGATACCATGTTCATCGGTACCAATTTGAAAGTACACGTCATCTCCATTCAGTCGATACCATCTCGCAAGGACATCCGCAAGAACTTTTTCTAGTACATGCCCCATGTGTGGAGCCGCATTGGGATAATCGATTGCTGTGGTGATGGTGCGACGCATAGATGAAGCAAGAATAGCACTGACGCAAGAAAACAACAAACAAAGCGTGTTTTACTGACCCCAAATAGCAGTACAGAAACCTCCTCCGCCAGTGGCACCAACGGCGTAGATGTAGCCACAAATGTAACTGAGAATACCGCTTGCAAGAAGGGCAAGGACCACTCCAAGAAGTGCGTAGAGCATGGCATTCTTGCCAGATTCTTTCATCTCCTCACCACGAGAAAGCACCATCTGAAGTGCGCCCCATAAAAACACAGCAAGTGCTGTGTAAAAGATGAAGCCAAAGCCATAGCCTGGTAGCGGTAACAAGAGAGAGAAAACGCGCGCAACAAAATAGCTCACAAAATCACCTCCTGAGCATCCAATGAAACCACTGCAATCAAACCCTGTTTGACGAATGTCAAAACCTCCTGCAACGCCAGCGAAGGCCGTAACAGGAAGCAGTGTGCCGAGAAGAAGAAGAAACATGCGAAGCATAGAATTACAATGTAGCAAATGCGGTAATAATGACTTCTGCTAAGTTGATAATGACTGCGCCAAGAGCAGCGTAGAACAATCCATCTTTTCCTTTCGTAAACTGATCATCTTTCCCAAGAGACATCACCATCAATGCTCCAGAATACAAACAGACTGCAAATAAGGTGATGTACAAAAGATCAAAGATAGTTGCCACCACTGTATTGCGTACAGAGTACACAAAATCCACACCATCAGCTCTATACACTGCTTCACGAGCCACAAACGTAATAGCCTGCTCCGCAAATGTCGAGAGTGCAACACCAACAATGGCCCAGGTAATAGTCTCTTTTCCTTTGCTAATCAAATCTTCCTTCCAAATACCAAGAATCATCATAGCGCCACCAATGGCAACCATCAGACCTGCAAGCCCACGAGCATACCCTGGGAAATCAACCAAAAAACGACCAATGACAAGATTGGTTAAGTATTCATGTACTCCAGACTGACATCCGGGCAAACCCCCACAATACACTGTGAAACCAGATGGCATGGCAGCAAGTATCACTTCAGGAAGAAGGAGAGATAATGCAGCCAGAAGAACGAGAGTGAAACGAGACATCATTGTATCACTTGAAACGCGTACGGATTCAAAAATTTCAGAAGAACGCCAGCAAGAACAAACAACACAATGCCAAGCGCTGTCCACAACAATTTTTCTTTTGCAGCATCGAGCTTGCCAGAGTCACCATTACTCGTAATCACTTGAAAACCACCATACACACCATTCAGCACGCCAATGGCAATGGCAATACGTACAATAAACGGCCAACCAGCGTTCAGATAGGCGTAGAGCGGACCAAGTGGCTCAGATGCCAGCACTGCAGGAAACTGATTGGGCATACCAGGAAGAGGCTCTAAAATGCACAACGCAGTTTCTGGGATGCACGAACCATTACAATCTTGCGTATTCGCAGGGCATTGCGCAAAAACAGATGCAAAAGAGAACATCCAGAGAATGCTACTCAGCACACCAAGCCGTACCATTGTAGAAAAAAGAGACATAAATCTCTCTAGTATAGCAAAAAATCAATAAGAAGACAAATGAAATATAAGAAAAAAACCTATTTCATGAAGAGTGCTCCAAGCCCTAAGAATGCAAAGAAGCCACACACATCCGTCATGGTTGTGACAAAAACAGTACTTGCAATAGCAGGATCGATGTTAAATCGCTTCAGAATAAACGGAATCAGCGCTCCAAAAAAGCCAGCAACCAATAAATTAATGACCATCGAAATAGCAAGTATAACACCCAAAACCGCAGGAGCACCAAAGGTAATAGCACAGACTCCTGCTACAAACCCTGTAATAACTCCATTCAACATGCCTGCAAATGCCTCTCGAAAAATAACACGCTTTGCTTTTGACCAACCAATGTCACCAATGGCAAGTCCGCGCACAACAACCGCAAGCGCTTGCGTTGCAGCATTGCCTCCTTGGCCTGCCACAATTGGCATATACACAGCGAGAATGGCAAAACGCGTAATAGTATCTTGAAACAAGCCAACAACAAACGCAGCAAGAAAAGCTGTAAGCAAATTGAGGAGAAGCCAACGAGAGCGACGACGTACTTTGTACGCAACAGGGTCGAGTGCATGTTCTTCAATGTCCACACCCGCAAAGCGATACAAGTCTTCTGTGGCCTCAGCTTCGGCAACAGAAATAAGATCGCGCAAATGGATGATGCCCAGTGGAGAACCATCATCATTGGTTACACATACAAGTTCAGCGCGCATGTCCGCCATCATCTGCATCACCTCTTCTCGATCTAAACGATGTGAAATGCATGGAAGCGCAACAGTATGCTCATCAAGAGTCGATTTTGGCGGAGGAAACAGAAGTGTGCGCTCAGGAATGAATCCAAGAACATGCTGACGCTCATTCGTCACAAGCACTGTCGGCATTTCACGTCGACCTTCTGTGTGTACACGAATCTGCTCCAAAACAGATTCAAGAGGAGTCGATGCATCAATATTAATAAAATTCAAATCCATTAAACCACCTGCCGTTTCTGCGCTAAAAGTCAATAATTTTTCAATATTATCGCGCTTCTTTGGTTTCATTTTCTTGAGCACAGAAGCACGCTGACGCGGTGAAAGATACTGCAGCACGTCTGTCGCTTCATCCTCTTCTAAAAAATGTAAAAAACGCGCAATAGCATCATCACTCAAGCGATGAAAAATCTTTTTCTTACTATCTTCATTGATCACCAAGGCAACTTCTGCTTGTTTTTCTGGAGGAAGAAAAGAGAAGATCTTTCGCTTTCCATTCAATAAATGATCGATAACATCAGCAAGATGATTGAAAGGTTCATGTAATAAAAATTGACGAAGAGCCCGATCATTCTTTCGTGCAAGGAGTTGATCGATATGTGCAATGAGATGGTCCTGCATACTCAAAAACAGAAAGAAGCGACTCTGTTATACCTGAAGGAAGCAGAAAAGGAAATGGATTTGAAAAAACTTACTATAAAACAAGACAATCATCACGTAATAATAGGAGTTTCCCTTTCTTTTTTTGATACACCAAATGTTCCCAATAAAAAAAGCCATCATTTTTCAATAAGCCACACACTACTGTTCGTAAAATCGATTGTGTGGAATCAACCACTGATGGATTTCTGTGTTTTTCAGAAAGAATTCGAGGAGATTGATTGCGAAATCGCGGATGCCAAGCATCATCTTCTGATTGATGATTAGCAAGAAAACGATGACTATGAACAAGATCAAACTTACGGAATCCCAAAAGACGAGCAAGCATTTTTTTTCGATATGCAAGCAATAAAATATTCATTTGAACACATGGAAAAAGCTCAGCATTAGGACCAATATCGACTCCAACAACATTCGCGCCAAGTGCATGAAGAATACGACAAAACCACGGTTCAAAAACACCCTCTCCATATCCATCCACTTGCGGAGAAGAATTGCCAGCACCAAGATCAAGAACATTTTTTTGATTAAAATACGATGGTGGCAAACAAAGAGCATGAATCCTCTCAAGAATACGAGTACGAGAAAGATCTACATGCGAAGAAAGATTATGTTCAACTTGAGCCCATGCTTCTTTATAATCACCGTGATACTCCAGCATAAATATAATTTATATATAATTATTTATTTTTTGTCAACTAATGGAGCGGGTAAGGGGAATCTATTACAAGTATAATATACCATACTAAGAGTATTTGTCTCTGACTTACTTTGGTTCAGGAAGCTGCTCCCACATAAATTGCCACCAAGTACGATAACTTTTTGCAAGTCCAGGGCTCACTATAACGAATATCGTCAAATCGTCCCGAAGATTTCCTAATTCTAAGCCATGAAAGGTGACCACATGGTCGCCGAAGACATTCATTGTGGAGTCCGTAGCAAAGTCCTTGGGAAGGAATTTATAAGGCTTTCCAACTGCTTTTAGCACATGAGGCATCCCATCTTTAACCGCATGATCGAAAATATGATAATGCTTGATTCCACGCCGTTTCGCTTCTTTCAAAAATCCTTCTGTGAATGGTTGTAGCCGCGGATCAAACCATGCACCCTTTGCCGCGAAGGCATAGATATCCTCTCCGACTTTGAGCGCCTCCCGCAAGTAATTTTTCACGCCCTCGATACCTCTAAAAATATAGACCCGTTCACTCGTCAGGTGCTTATGATAAAGCGAATGAAGCCTAGGTAATACCGCCTGCAACTTGACTTGCTTCTCAGTAACCAATTCCATCAACTTGTCGGGATCTACCGCTTCGTAAATCGTTTCCTTTCCGATAAACACTTCATAGACGAGGCCCTTTTCGGTCAAACGATAGAGAGTCTCGTACGCATTGCTCCTATTTACCTTAGCTCGCAAGGAAATGGTGGAAACGCCCGAGCCTCCATAGGTAACAAGGGCTTCGTACACTTTGGCCTCGTTCTGGCTTAATCCGAGATGCTCAAGGGTGGAAAGAATCATATGTTGCAATAGTAGCAACAATATTGTTGTATTGGCAACAAATTTAAAATCCATACAATTGACGTAGTTTATTATTTAGTTCGTATTTATATATGACTATAGAAAGAATCAAAGCGCAATACGGCCAGTCTACGGAATGCGAATTGGGTAATGTAAAAAAAAGTCTAATTGTGAGTCCTGTAGATGAAATAAATAATGCAATCCGCGCAATCAGTATGGCAATTAAAGACAGAAATATTAATCGAATTTGCATTACTATTAGAGAGTTAGCTCAGTGGCTACATTTGCCAATTGACAGTTTTGATTCACAGGCACAGTACCTACGTTCACAGTGGAAAGCGTCGCCCGATGCCTGTATTGATGCATTGAAAGCTGCCTGTATGAATTATCCTGAGTCGGACATCATTGTTCAATCAGGATACAATGCAGCCACCTTGAAGCAAGGCACACACTTCATTGAAGTAGTCACTAACTCGAGGAATTCTAAGCGAGATCTGACGATTCGGGATGAAAAAGGTGACAAGACGATGAGTACTTCCGCTGGCGAACAGTTGCGAGCAAGAGTCACGATTGGGGCGAAAAAGAGTGTTGAGATCATGTGCTCCGATGCACAGTTGATGATTTTCAGCATCATGCATAAACCAAAACAATCAAGTATAAAAATTCAACCAGGTGATCCACCTCATGCTAGATATTTAGACGTAAAACATGACAGCTTCCTAGCGGGTAGACACTTCCCTGCCGAAATGATAGGAGACCCCTCCTGGCACGAACTTAAACTGCTACCACATGCAGAACAGAAGAATTTTGAACATATCCACCCTCACAGTCGATTGATACATGTCACACAGGGGGAAGGAATATTGGAAACAGGGACGACTCCTGACTGTGCAGATCAATCATTCAATCTCTTCCCAGGGAAACTCATCATCCTCACCCCTGGCACTTGGCATAGATTCTCAGCAAAAAAAACAGGATTAACCGTGCAACCTATCCACCCCGTGACCCCAACGAGCGGTGCAAGCACAAATAGCCACGAAATGTTTTATGGAACGTGGAGCTGCTTGGAAGACATGTTCAAGACCATTCAGAGAGGTGCAAGCCACTGCGGTAAATCATGAAGAAAGGATCATTCCTATCTCTCATTGTATTTCCAATTACCAATATAAAAGAAGGTGGAGCGGGTAAGGGGAATCGAACCCCTATCTGCGCCATGGCAAGGCGCCGTACTACCATTGTACGATACCCGCGAAATGAAAAGAATGAGAGAAAAAACAGTCTCTACCCATCTATCAATTGCGAACAAAAAAAGAAAGAGCCCACTTATGGTAGCAAAAAAAGAAATTCTCGCAAGTCCAATGAAAAGAGAGTACAGTACAAAAGATCGGATTGCGGGATTGGTACAGTGGTAGCACGCGGGCTTCCCAAGCCTGAGACGCGAGTTCGATTCTCGTATCCCGCTCCAAACATCTCTTCTATGAACACATATTCACTCATCATCACAGCGAAAAACGTCAAAAAGAATTTTGGCACATTCGAAGCAGTGCGAGGCATTACCTTCGATGTTCCAAAAGGATCGATGTTCGCATTTTTAGGGCCAAATGGAGCCGGAAAAACGACAACCATCAAAATGCTCACCACACTCTTGCAACCAACCTCTGGAACGCTAGAAATCAATGGGTATGACGTGCAAAAAGATCAAGCGAAAGTGCGTCAATCGTTTGGCATCGTCTTTCAAGATTTTAGCCTCGATGATGAGCTCACGGCAGAAGAAAACTTGGAAATGCACGGTGTGCTCTATGGTGTCCCAGCAACACTCAGACGCGAAAGAGTTGCTCATCTCCTCGATTTTGTGGATCTTGCGAGTCGCAAACATGATCTTGTAAAACACTTCTCTGGTGGCATGAAACGTCGACTCGAAATTGCACGAAGTCTTGTGCATCACCCAACCATTCTCTTTTTAGATGAACCAACAGTCGGTCTCGACCCTCAAACCAGAAATCATCTCTGGGAATACATCAAAAAACTGAGTATAGATGAAGGAATGACGGTCTTTTTCACGACACATTACATGGAAGAAGCCGCAAAATATGCAGATCAAGTTG
Organism: uncultured Candidatus Peribacteria bacterium; assembly: GCA_964554435.1. Taxonomy (GTDB): domain Bacteria; phylum Patescibacteriota; class Gracilibacteria; order Peribacterales; family Peribacteraceae; genus CAZKOO01. The sequence goes on along the minus strand of CAZKOO010000014.1, from coordinate 2,774 downwards.
CCATCATCGACCATGGGCAAATCATCGAAACAGGCACACCAAGCATGCTCATCGAAAAAACAAAAACGCTGACACTCGAAGATGCATTCTTGTCGCTCACTGGTCACACCATCCGCGATGAAGATGCAAGTAGTCAAGATGTCATGCGTCAAGCACAACGCATGTGGCGACGATAATTTTCCCCTCTTTCTATGCAGATTCTCTACACTCTTTGGCTTCGGCAAATGAAACGATACTTGCGTTCACGAGCGCGAATTATCGGATCGCTCGGGCAACCCATTCTGTTTCTCTTTGCACTCGGTTTCGGCCTTGGTCCAATGTATGCACAAGCAAATGGTGGAGCAAATTACATCAATTTTATTGCGCCAGGCATCATCGCCATGTCCATCCTCTTCACAGCGATGTTCTCAGGAATTGAAATCATTTGGGATCGTCAATTTGGCTTTCTGAAAGAGACATTTGTCGCGCCAGTGTCACGCATGACCATCATGTTTGGACGAACAATTGGCGGAGCAAGCGTCGCACTCTTGCAAGGATGTATTGTATTTGTCATCGCTCTTCTTGCAGGCTTTCGGCCAGAATCACTCATTCTACTTCCGCTCGCGTTCCTCTGCATGTTCGCAATCGCACTCACCTTCACAGCGCTCGGCACAGCCGTTGCGTGTCGATTAGAAGATATGCAAGGGTTTCAGCTCATCATGAACTTTCTCATCATGCCACTCTTTTTTCTATCTGGCGCGCTCTTCCCACTCACCAATCTTCCAAAAGTACTCTCTATCCTTGTGCAGCTCAATCCCCTTTCCTATGGAGTGGATGCACTTCGTTTCACATTAATCGGCACCGCTCACTGGTCCATCTTTACGAGCCTCGGAGTACTCGGAGGCACGATGTTCCTCTTTCTTGTAATTGGCAGCGTTCTCTTTACAAAGATGGAACTCTAAAAGATGGTGCCCTCGGCAGGAATCGAACCTGCATTTCCAGCTTCGGAGGCCAGCGGTCTATCCATTGACCTACGAGGGCGATAAAGAAATGATGGTAGAGAAAGAACAAATAAGAAACAATGTCTTGCCCGCCGGAGCGCAAAAGGCGTAGGTGGGACCTACGAGGGCAACAAGGAAAGGATAGAGAATACAAAAAAAATTATCCAATATTAACATTGTACGATACAATGCGAACATGTGTTGGAATATTACATCCTCAGCCATTTTAGCAAGTACCGGAACATCAATTTCTGCATATGGTTGGCATAAGAAACAGCCCATAGAATTAATCCTCGCATTGCTGTATTTCACAAGCATGGAACTTTTACAAGCATTACAATACATTTGGATTAATCTCTGTGGCAATCCATATAATGAACTATTCACCATTCTGGGATACATTCATATTATTTTTCAACCATTCATCATCAATATGCTTATGATGCATTTCATTGATCCAAAAAAACGATCTCGTATTTTTCGTTGGGTATATGCCATTACTGCTATCGGATCTGCATCAATGATCATGGAACTATACCCTTTCTCTTGGACTCATGAATGTACATCAGGGCTACTCTGCGGAAAGCAATTATGTACAATGTCCGGCATATGGCATTTAAAATGGAACATACCTCTCAATAATCTATTTACTCCAATCCCCACATTTTTTCCAATTCCACTTGGATATGTATTAACAGGATTACTCTTGCCATTCTTTTATGGAGCCTGGAAACCAAACATAATGCATATTCTTTTCGGTCCAGGATTAGCATGGATACTCGTTGGCTCTCGACAAGAAGGAGCAACTATTTGGTGTGCTGTTTCAATTTTTCTTATTATTGCTATTGTCTGGAAAAAACCATTCAGACAATATTTATATTCCTAAAATACATTAAAAAACTCCTTCGCATTTTTCGTCGTCCTCTCATCAATCTCTTCAAAAGAAAGATGTTTCATCTCTGCAATCTTTCGCGCAACGTCTAGCACATGCACAGGCTCACATCGCTTCCCTCTGTAAGGCACTGGAGCAAGAAAGGGCGCATCTGTCTCCACCATCAGTTGATCAATGGGGCATTCTTGCACAGTCCGACGAATATCCTCGGCTTTCGGATACGTCACAATTCCTGTAAACGAAAGAAAATATCCTTTCTCCACAAAACGCTTCACGTCCTCCCATTGTTCCGTGCAACAGTGAATGACCATCTTCTGTGGATGAACATCTGAAACAATCTCCCACACGTCTTCGACCGCTTCACGACAATGCACAACAGCAGGAAGATTGAGTTCTTTTGCAAGTTCTAACTGCGCTCGAAACACTGCTTTCTGGACATCTTTTTCACTATTCATGTAATGATAATCGAGTCCAATTTCCCCAATTGCCTTGCACTTTGAGTGTTCGGCAAAAGAACGAATTGTGGCAATATCACGCGAAAGATCAACCGTCTTTGCATGGTGTGGATGCACTCCTGATGTATAAAAAATGTACTCATATTTTTCTGCAAGATGCTGACCTTCTCTAATCTCTTCAAGTGCATCTGCAATCGTGATGAACGTAGTGACGCCAGCATCGAACGCACGAGCAATGACAGCATCACGATCAGCATCAAATTCAGGAGCAACAAGATGGCAGTGAGAGTCAATCATAGAAAAAGAATTGTGTAGAGTATAGATGGAAATATGCATCAAAAAAACCATCTTTCCAAATCAAAAAAACTATAGTACTATCACTCCGCTCATGCGGGTTGGTAGCTCAGTCGGTAGAGCAGTGCCCTTTTAAGGCATTGGTCGTGGGTT
>CAZKOO010000013.1:14634-23033 GCA_964554435.1 uncultured Candidatus Peribacteria bacterium | reverse complement strand
ATATCGAGTGTAATGACAAATTGCTGAGAAAGAGGGATGGATGTCTTGAGGCGATCAAACTGCGGCAAAAACGAAAGAGAGTCTGGGAGAATGTCGGGGCAAATGGCAGTACATGACTTCCCATTTGCACTCAACACACTATAGAGTGCAAGTGTACTACTGAGGCCATCTGCATCCACATTTGCATGTGGGATGATGAGGATGCGCTCCGCATCGTGGATGACTTTCGTCGCAGCCTGTAATTGAGGAAGATTGAGTGACATTTGACTTGTGATCGTATTAGTATCTCATACTATTATTAAAATATCAAGTATAAATTTGTCAAGTTTCTGAAAAGTAGGGTGGAAGTATACTCCTGAGAAAAGGAGAAAGACAAGAAAAAAGAGGGAATATATCGAGAATGCAAAAGAGGAATCATGTTGACTTTTATAAAAAATACTTTCAAAGTACCTTTGCTTTTTCATGAATGTTTCCGTTGACGTTGTCAACACATCATGAGAAAGCGTGTTCCTTTCTCCATAGGAGATGCATAAATGAGTTACTTCCCTGAGATTTCTCGGATTGAGTACGAAGGACCGTCCTCGAAGAACGATCTCTGCTTCCGTCACTACAACCCGGATGAAGTCGTCGAAGGCAAGAAGATGAAAGATCTTCTGCGTTTCGCCGTTGCTTACTGGCACACGTTTCGAGGCTCGGGCGTTGATCCCTTTGGCGCTCCGACAATGCAGCGTCCGTGGGAAGACGGCACCGACTCAGTAGACAACGCTCTGCGTCGCGTCGACGTCGCGTTCGAGTTCATGGAGAAGTTGGGCGTTCCGTTTTATTGCTTCCATGACCGAGACGTTGCGCCGGAAGGTGCGACGCTCCGCGAGTCGAATGAGAATTTGGATCGTGTTGTCAAAAAGCTCAAAGCGGAGCAAAGGCGAACAGGTATCAAGTTACTTTGGGGTACTGCGAATTTGTTTTCTCATCCGCGTTATATGCACGGAGCGGCGACAAGTTGCAATGCCGACGTCTTCGCGTTTGCGGCGGCTCAAGTGAAGAAGGCCATCGAAGTGACGAAGGAACTCGGTGGCGCGAACTACGTCTTCTGGGGCGGACGAGAGGGCTATCACAACCTCTACAACACCGACATGAAGCGCGAACTCGGCCATATGGCAAAGTTCTTACATCTCGCGCATGAGCATGCGAAGTCGATCGGCTTCAAAGGTCAGTTCCTCATCGAGCCAAAGCCGAAAGAGCCCACAAAGCATCAGTACGACTTCGACTCGGCAACGTGCCTCAACTTCATCCGTGAGCACAGCCTTGAGGGCATCTGCAAGCTCAACGTCGAGACCAATCACGCGACGCTGGCCGGTCACACGATGATGCATGAGCTGCAAGTCGCGTCCGACGCAGGGGCTCTCGGTAGCATCGATGCGAATACTGGCGATTTGTTGCTCGGTTGGGATACTGACCAATTCCCGACGGACATTTATCTCACGACTCAGTGCATGCTGGTCATCCTTAATCAAGGTGGTCTTGCACCGGGTGGCGTTAACTTCGATGCGAAGGTTCGTCGCGAAAGCTTTGAGCCAATTGATCTCTTCCATGCTCACATTGGTGGGATGGACGCGTTCGCTCGTGGTGCGAAGATTGCGGCAGCCATTCGCAAGGACGGTGTGCTGAAGGATATCGTCAAGCGCCGCTACCAAAGTTGGGACGGCGGCATCGGCAAGAAGATCGAGAAGGGCAAAGCGTCCTTTGCAGATCTCGAAGCCTACATGCTGAAGAAGGGCAACTCCGACCCGAACGACAGCGGGCGGCAAGAGCTGATTGAGAACATCATCAACAGATACCTGTAGGCGATGTTCAAATGACCTAGAAGGCACACCTTCTAGGTCGAAAAGAAGAAAGGAACAGAACACACACTTCCCTGCATCACATGACGCAGGGAAGTTTTTCTTATCACACAAAAAAAAGACAGTCTCGGCGTAGCGTAGCGAAGTCGAGTGGTCGGGGTAGAGGGACTCGCCTGCTCACCGGAGTCCGAAAGACGCAGGTGGGAACCCACGGTCTGTAGGCGAATACAAACTAATGGTCGGGGTGGAGGGACTCGAACCCACGGTCTCCAGACCCCCAGCCTGGCGCTTTACCAACTAAGCTACACCCCGATGATGTCATAGTAACAGAAGGAATTTGCCGAGAAAAGAAATTCAATGTAGGACGAATAATAGTAATCGGCTTCTTCATGGACATCATCCAACAAGCAAGATCGCGTCCTCTCTTGTAAAGCCGTTGTTCTAAACAGTCTTGTTGCATAATGAGAAATCTAAAACACTCTCGCATACTCTGCTTTGTCTCCAAGTTCCTCTTCAATACGCAGGAGTTGATTGTATTTACAGATGCGATCGGTGCGAGAGAGTGAACCAGTTTTGATCTGCCCTGTAGAAAGCCCCACAGCAAGATCGGCAATGAAGCTATCTTCTGTTTCACCACTACGGTGGCTTGCAATGGAGTTCCAGCCGTTCTGTTGACAGAGTTGAATGGTATCCACTGTTTCGGAGAGAGAGCCAATTTGATTCACTTTGATGAGCACCGCATTCGCAGACTTCTCAGCAATCCCTCTTCTAACACGCTCCGCATTGGTCACAAAAAGATCATCTCCTACTAATTGCACGCGATCTCCAAAGCGAGATTGCATCTCAGCAAAGCCCGTCCAGTCATCTTCACTGTGGCTATCTTCAATGCTCACAATTGGGAATGCATCGATAAGCGAACCATAGAATGTCACGAGTTCCGATGACGTCATCTGCTTGCCATCCACGGTATACACACCATCTTTGTAAAATTCCGATGCAGCACAGTCGAGTGCGAGTTGCACTTTGCTTTGGTACCCCGCCTGTTCAATCGCACGCATCAAAAGAGAAAGTGCTTCGTGGCTATCCTTCACATGAGGTGCAAAGCCACCTTCGTCCCCTACTGCAGTGACGTGACCCAAATCTTTGAGAATCTTTTTGAGAGTATGGAAGATCTCCGCTCCAGCACGCAGTGCTTCAGAAAAACAAGGGAAGTCAGTTGGAACAATCATGCACTCTTGAAAGCTCAAACCAGAGTCAGCATGCGCACCACCATTGATGACATTCATCATCGGAACAGGAAGTCTCACAGGATCATTGACGCCAAATTGAGAGGCAAGAGAACGGAAGAGAGACTTCTTTTCAGAGACAGCACGAGCGCGAGCAACTGCCATGGAAACACCAAGAATGGCATTGGCACCGAGAACAGATTTGTTTGGAGTGCCATCCAAAGCAAGCATTGTAGAATCAACTACACGCTGATCCGCAACATCCATTCCAGCAATATTATTTGCAATGTTTTCATTCACATTCGCTACCGCTTTGAGTACAGATTTTCCCATGTACACACTCTTGTTTCCATCGCGCAATTCAAGGGCTTCGTGCGAACCAGTGGATGCGCCAGAAGGAACGGCAGCACGACCAAAAGAACCATCGGAAAGAACAACGTCAACTTCGATGGTGGGGTTACCACGAGAATCGAGAATTTGACGAGCGCGGAGAGAAGAGAGAGTAAGCATACGCCAAGTATGCTCTGAAGATGCTCTCTTGTCGAGCATCGATACGCATGACTCGTGTCATCAAACCATCTTCATAAAGCGACGATGAAGCACGGCAGAGTAGAAGACAAAAAAGAGGAATACGAAAAAGACAATGCCTTCAGTGGGGCCAGAGTGAGCCAAAGAAGAAGGACGAGAAGAGCGAAGGGAGAAGGATGTATGAGACGATGAAGTGGTATGCTGTTGTGTCACTTGCTCTGGAGCAAGGAACAATCCACGAAAGAGAGATGTCACAAAGTGAGCGGTACGAACTGGAGCTTCGAGGATGCGATGGGAAAGCTCTGGGGAATGCAGTATATTCTGCACATCTGCAAGAAATGCGACTGAGGAAGGAGTAAAGAGAAGTGCAAGATAGAGAGAAAAAAGAACAAGAAGGCCAGAAAGTCGCACAACAAAACGACGAAGAACGTGAACCGCAAAGTATGCGAGAAGGAAATATGCAAGCACGACAAGAGGAAGTGCAGAAAGCAGAAAAACACCTCGGAACAACATCAGAAAAATAGCATGAAAAGAAGAGAGACGATCGAGTAAGCCAAAAAGCAACACCATGGCAACAGGATAGTAATGCAACACACGAAGTTCATAATCCGCACGATGGATGCGCAAATACGATTGCAGTGCAAGCGGATAGAGCATGCTCAGAACAAACAGAAGTGTAAATGGCGCAAGAGCGCTACGCGGCGAAGGAATGACACCTAATGCAACGCCAAACAATGCAATACTTGCTGCAAGAACAAAGAAGAGAAGTGTTTCAGAGCGATGTTTCAGAGGCATAGGAAAAGATATTTTCCTCTGATTACACAAAATGTCAAGTAGTAAATAATCACAATAATTCTAAATGGCAAATGGTGGACCTCGATCATCATTATCGAATAATGCTTTTATTGCAGAAGAAATAGACGAGCAAATAAAATGATATAGTTTTGTCAAAGGCTCATAATAGAGACGTATTGCTTCTGCTTTAAGTTCTGCATCGGTACGTTGTCTATGTTGATCAGGAGTATTCATAATAAATGGAGAAAATATTACTTTTTCCGTGGCAAATATTTACTACGCTCATCTGTGACAACAGTGCGCCCGAGAACAGTGTAGTGTCGACGACGAAATTGCAATACTTGAACGGCAACGTAAGTAAGAAGAGAAAGCGCCCAAACCGCAAGCAAAAGACGCATACTCATGAATTGAATCATTTCAACGCGACTGACGACAAGAAAAAGCAAGGTCATGCCAAACCAAAATGCGCTACGAGACCAACTTGCTGAAAGAACTTTCGTTTGATGATTGTTCTGACGAGAACGCCAAAGATTGATGCCAAATGATGTAATACAAAGAAGAAGTGCAAAGCAAAGGGCAATCATGATTTTCGTATCAGTATAGTGCCATCCTGCAGGATTTGGCCAAAGCCAGTAAGAGAAAAAAGATTTCATGGGGAAAGAATACTGAAAAAAGAAAAAAAGTCACGCAAAAATTACTTCTCTTTCTTCTTTGGAGAAGAAGGAGTGCTTTTTACCTTCACATCATGATGCTTCTCATCGTGAGAAAGTTTTTCGAGAAGAAGATCAATCTTTGCTTCCATGCGCTGAAAGGCAAGTGTACGAGAAGGACGGAAAAGTACGTACAATAAAAAACCAACAAGAGGAAGAGATGCCACAAGAAACACACACAAGAGCTGGTAGAAAAAAGAATCAATGCGAAGCATTACATCACGTGTTGTGAACAACACGATACACACAAGAAAAAAACCAAGGGAAAGCATGCCAATTTGCGCACAAAGAACACTCGGACTATCAGCAAAAAAAGTGGAGAAGTTTTGAACAAATGGAAAGAGAGATGGCGTCATGTGAAGCGATGAAAAAAATTAAAGATGAGGATATTTTCGACGATGGACTACAACGTATACGACAGTTGCAATCAATGCAAGGACTGCAAGTACTTGACTAAAACGAAGTTGAAATTGTGGCAAGTCAAACCATGAACGCGTCAGAATGTAGAGAAGTGTCGAACTTCCGACAATTGCACCATAGATAGTATTTACTTTTTCAGAAAGTCGATGTTCGATGAGCGCAAGGATGCCAAGACTGAAAAAGAGAATGACAAGAAAGAAAAAATCTGTCAGACGCGCAAAAACAGGAATGCCAAAATCGCCACGCAAAAACTCAAAAAAGAACACACCTGTTGTCATGACAAGAATGCCAAAGAGTGTCTCGGCGCCAGCACGAGAAGAGTACCGACGCACAAGAAGAAGAGCAAACGTTAGAAAGAAATAGAACAACGCGTAATACAATTGAATGGGGTGAATAGGCACGGTATAGCGAACATGAAACGTATCAAATGCAACACCCCATGGCACATTTGTTGGCTTTCCGTACGAAGCTCCTGCAAGAAACATACCAATCCAATCGAACACTAACCCAAACGTAACAGCAGGCAAGAGAACATCAAGCCATTGTAAAAACGTCGCTCGTTGCACATGCGTCACAGCAAAAAGCGTAACGGCAATGCCAATCGCACCACCAATAAAACTAAACGCACCATCTGTAATGATGAAAAACTGCAACCAATGTTTGATGTACACAGGATAGTTTGCAAGAACGGCAAACAAACGACCGAAAAACAAAAAAGAGAGAAGGTGCCACACTGCAAGCTCTTTCATGCTCTGTAATCCAAGCCCTGCTGAACGTGCAAGACGAAAGAAAAACTCAGCACTCATCACAATAGCAAGCAAGAGAAACACTGTTCTCATCCACAAAGTGACTGGCCCAAACTGAAACGCTTCGAACATGCGAAGTTATGATAGCAAAGAATGGAAAAAAAGAAAGAATGCTCTACGATGCATTCTCCCACTCCAGCGATCGGTTTTTGATGGATGCAAGAACGGCATCCACAAATGCTGTGCGAGACATGGTCACTTGTTCCTGTGTTTTTGCACTACGAACAGTGACTGTATTGTCTGCCACTTCACGATCGCCAAGAACGAGTGCGAGAGGCACTTTGAGCTTCTCACTTTCGCGAATGCGCTTTCCAAGTGACTCTTCATGGGTACGCACGTGCGTACGAACGCCATGCGATTGCAATTCTTGTTCAATCAAACGTGCGTACTCTTCATGTACATCGGCAACAGGCACAAGTGTGACTTGCATGGGAGCAAGCCAAAGCGGAAAAAGACCTGCTGTGTGTTCAATGTAAATGGAAAGGAAACGCTCGAGAGAACCCATGATAGCAGCATGAATCATGACAATGCGCTCTTCTTTTCCTTCTTCATTGATGCAGAACAAATTGAAACGCTCAGGCATGTTCACGTCTAACTGAATAGTGGCTACCTGCCATTCACGACCAATGGAATCTTTTGTTGTAAAATCTACCTTCGGACCATAGAACGCTGCCTCACCTTGAGCTTCAAAAAAGTCTGCATTACGAGCCACCGCAAGTTCACGAAGAGATGATTCTGCACGCTGCCACATCTCTGGCGTACCAAGATACTTCTCCGGCGCCTTTGGATCGTGAAGCGAGAGACGAACCTTCAGCTTACCAAAACCAACTGCCTTATAAAAGGTATCAACAATTTCCCAGATTGTAAGAATTTCATCTTTCACATGTTTTTGACGACAAAAAACGTGTGCGTCATCTTGCGTAAAGCCACGCACACGAGAGAGTCCGTGCAATTCACCAGTCTGCTCATCACGATAGCATGTTGTAGTCTCTGCATAGCGTTGTGGAAGATCGCGATAGCTACGATGTTGTGATGCATAAATTTGTGTATGATGCGGACAGTTCATCGGTTTCATGGCAAATTCATGCCCTTCACGAGTGGTAATGCGGAAAAGTTCTGTCGAAAATTTCTGCCAGTGACCACTTGTTTCATAGAGCTCTTTTTTTGTGATGTGTGGAATAGTGACACGCTGGTAGCCCTTCGCACTACGGAGTTCCCAGACATACTGATCGAGTGCATTGCGAAGCAGTGTACCGCGCGGTGTCCAAAGAGGAAGACCAGGACCCACCAATTCACTAAACGTGAAAAGATCGAGCTCTTTTCCAAGTTTACGATGATCGCGCTTGCGTGCCTCTTCAAGCATGCGTACATGCTGTTGCAATTCTTCCTTTGTCGCAAAGGCTGTAACATAAATGCGGCTGAGCTGATCGCGTGTTTCATCGCCACGCCAATACGCACCTGCAACACTCGTGATTGTAAAGCAATCTGCAGGAATCTCATTCAAGTTATCCACGTGTCCACCACGACAAAGATCGGTAAATACATCTTCGCCTTTTGCATTCACATTCGTGTAATGTGTCACTTCAGTAACGCCTTCATTTTTTTCAAGATCTTCAATGAGCTCCACCTTAAAACGCTGATTGCGATCGGTCCAATACTTCTTTGCATCAGCAACGCTCAGAGTATCGCAGCGAAACACCTGACCCTGATTGATAATTTTGCGCATTGCCTTTTCAAGAGCAGGAAAATCTGCATCGGAAATGGGCTTCGAAAAAAGGAAATCGTAGTAACACCCTGTTTCAATAGGAGGACCAATGGTAAGCAAGGTATCGGGCCACAGTTGTAAGACAGCTTGCGCAAGAACGTGAGCAAGAGAATGGCGCAAAGCGTAGAGAGTTTCAGGACAAGAAGAGCACATGGAACAAAGAATAGCAGAAAAAAGAGAGAAGGCAAAATGCCCATCTTCTAGCTATTGGCTATTCGCTTGTAGCTATTAGTAGCTAGCTTACCCTGAGCTTGTCTGCCGAAAGGTAGATTGTAAAGAATTGAATAAATTATGTGTTCAACCTGCTA
>CAZKOO010000013.1:0-14534 GCA_964554435.1 uncultured Candidatus Peribacteria bacterium | reverse complement strand
ATTGCTAATTGCTAATTGCTAATTGCTAATTGCTAATTGCTAATTGCTAATTGCTAATTGCTTGCTACCCCCTCACTTCCCCAATCCCACTTCCCTCTCCAGCGTACGCACCTCGCGTTGCAACTGAGGATCATCCTCAAGTTTTTTTTCAATTTTTTCCACTGCATGCATGACAGTGGTGTGATCGCGATTGCCAAATGTTTCGCCAAGGCGCACAAAACTCATGCGCAAATACTTCTTCGCAAGATACATGGTAATTTGACGTGGCAACAAGATCTCCCGCACGCGCGATTCTCCAAGCATATCTGGAACAGACACAGAATAGAAACGACTCACGCCTTCAAGGACTTCTTGAAGAGAAGGAACCTTCTCCACTGGAGGGGTAATGCCTGTAAAGGTCGGCTCTGCATCGGAAGGCCGATCGCACAAACGATTCATAATATCTGCAATGGTTTTCACCGTCGGAACACAATGTTCAAGATCGTACTGTGCAACAGCTTGCATCAGAATACCCTCGATTTGACGCACACTCTTCGTTGCGTGCTCTGCAATGTAGGTCAGTACTTTTGCATCGAGTAATAAGCCATATTCTTTTGCTTTTTCTGCAAGGATGGCATGACGTGTTTCGTAATCGGGCACACCCACATCAGCAATCATACCGCGCTCAAAACGAGACACAAGACGATCGGACAACATGGAAAGCTCGCGCGGAGGACGATCGGAAGAAATGACAATCTGCTTACGAGCTTCTGAAAGAGTGTTGAATGTATGAAAAATTTCTTCCTGTGTGCGCTCTTTATTCGCCAAAAACTGCACATCATCCAAAATAAACACATCAACCTCACGATACCTCTTACGAAATTGCTCCATTTTTGAATGCTGAATAGCCTCAATCACCTGATTCGTAAAATCTTCACTCGTCATGTAGAGCACAATCGCGTGAGGATCGTGGCGCAAAATGGCATTACCAATTGCCTGTAGTAAGTGAGTCTTTCCAAGTCCTACCCCACCGTAAATGAAGAGTGGATTATACTTTCCACCTGGGTCCGCTGCCACTGCCGAACTTGCAGCATGCGCAAGGCGATTGTCTTGCCCAATCACAAAATTCTCAAGTGTGTAACGAGGATTCAAGATCTTACTAATAAGACCTTCTGCAACACGCACTTCCATCTTCCCTGGTACTTTACGCCTCTTTTTTTCCGGAAAACTATCGATGATACTCACGCTTCGCGTGCGATCATCTTTCAGGCTCACATCCACCTGATACACAATCTGTGTGATAGTGTCATCGAGCTCCTGCATGGCACTCAGTGTCGTTGTACGATAGTGCTCAAGATGCCAATTCAAAAACATCGGAAGAGGAAGTCCAACAATCACTGTTGTGCCATCGCGCCCAAGAACCGTCGTATCTTTAAACCATGTCAGAAGCTCAGTGCGCTTCATCATTGGTTCTAATTTTTCAAGAACAGAAAGCCAAAATGGAAGGTCGGTCGCAGAAGTCATGGATGAGGGAATAGGTGCTAGGTGCTAGGTGCTAGGTCTTAGGTGTTAGGTGTTAGGTGTTAGGTAATAGGTGAAAGTATTCTGGATGCAGTAATGAATATCAACATAGCTCGATTCCGTTTTCTCATGAAATCCTAGTGCCTAACAACTATTACCTAAAACCTACAAGAGATGAATCACATCATTGAATGTAATAAGAAGAATAAGGGCGAACAAAACAAGAAAACCAAACGCATTTACAAGAAGTTCAATTTTCTGATTGAGACGTCGTCGCAACACCATCTCAATACACACAAAAACAATGCGCCCTCCATCCAACGCTGGAAAAGGCAAGATATTCAAAATAGCAAGACTTAAGCTAAGCATCGCAACAAGTTGCACATACATCATGAGTCCGTCTTGAATCGATGTATGTGTGAGGACAGCAATGCCAACCACGCCAGTAATGCCTTCAGGAACAGCAAAGCGCGTTGAGAGAGATTCCACAAGATGCCCAATTCCGAGGATGGTCTGTCGAACAGTAAATGTCACCTCAGTGAATGCAAGACTGAGAGCACGAAGGAAAGATCGATGATGGACAATGATGCGATTAGAGGCAAGTGACAAACCAGCCTTTCCGTCGATGAGCGTCAGCGACACAGTGCGTGACACAGAGGTGCGCACATCAAGCACTGTATATTCAACAGTCTTCTCATTTTTTTGCAAACGAAGAACATCCTCAGGAGTACGCACTGGCTGACCTTGCACAGCAGTAATGCGATCGTAGTGTGTGATGTGTGCCTTTTCAGCAGCAGAATGGGGTAAAATCTCTTGAATGAATACCCCTTGCTCAAACGCCAACTCTCCGCGAGAGCGGGCATCTTCGAGAAGCTCATTGTTGATGTAATGGCTCGGCACCAAGCGACCAACCCAAAATCCAATGGTTAAAATGATGAATGCAAGAAGGAAATTCATGAACACGCCACCGGAGAGAATGGCAAGTTTCGCCCCATTCGAGGCGGACGCAAAACTCCCCTTCTCACTTCGCTGCGACTCATCTCCATTTTCGCCCTTGAGTTTCACAAACCCTCCAAAAGGAAACCAGTTGAGCGTAAATTTTGTCATACCCTTTGTGAATAACACACACGCTCGAGGAGGAATGCCAAAGCCAAATTCTTCGACCTCTACACCAAAAAAACGAGCAAGAGCATAGTGACCAATTTCATGAACAATGATGAGAACTGTGAGCAACAGAACAAATGCAAGAGTAGAAAGAAGGAAGTCCATGAAAAAGAGAAAAGAAACAAGACAGAGAAAGTATCACGAGTGTGGATAATAAAAAAGTTTTCCACACCCACTTCGTCTTGCGAACTTTCAAAAACAGGACAGAAGAAATGATCAAGAAAAGTGATCAAGAAAAAGAATTGACCAAAGGTACTTCAATCCCTTACGCTAGAGATGTTCAAATATTGATTGTTGATTCTATTCGGGCAATTAGCTCAGCTGGCTAGAGCGCCACATTGACATTGTGGAGGTCGTTGGTTCAAGTCCAATATTGCCCACCAGAACTGCAGTTATTTACATCCATGAAAAATAGTGACGAATTCCTTAATCCGGCAACAAAGAATGGATTCACACCCAAGGAATTAGAGATAATTGATGCTATCGAATGTGGTAGCTCAAGCATGAGAAAGCAAAGAGTAAACGAAGCTGTGATTCAATTAAAAATGTTAAAACATACAAATGAAAAGGATGAGAAACAAAATTTATGGTATAAAAAGTCGTGGAGAATGCTTATATCAATTTCTACTGGAATAGCAGCAATCATCGGATGCATAAAATTGATATGGAATTTTGTTTCTAACTTCAATTAGTTTTGCCCATCATCCGAAGAATGGTCAATAGCATGCTGTACGCCGTTCTTCTCCAAAAAAGAACCTCTTTCTCCGCATTGAAAAAACAAAAAAGGGAGATGATGCAAAGAAAAAGATGAGAACGATCTTTCATTCAATGTACAAAAACATAGACTGATGATGATGTTGCAATTCTTTTCCTCCCTCTTCCCTACTCGCTCTCTTTTAGGGAGCATCGGCACAACGTGGATTACCAAAGGAGAAGAGCAGGAAATGCGCAGGCAGCTCACGCCACTTCTATTCACGAAGAATGAATTGAAGAAAAGAGGGATGGATGCGCTCGATGAACTCGCCGCACGCGGGAGATATGGCGCTTCTCCCCTGCTTCGCATTGCCATCCATCGCTTCAAATATGAACACATGAGTGTATGCGCGGAAAAACTTGGAATATTGCTCGAGGAAGCCATTTCTGGTCTTCTTATTCCAAGGTCAAACACGCAAGAAATAGTGCCAATCCTCTGTCCTGTACCTCTTCATTGGACCCGTCAATTTCAACGAGGCTTTAATCAGGCAGAGTGCCTTGCGGAAAAGATCGCAAGAAATGGGCAGTACGAGATCCAACATCTCCTCAAAAGAACACGCAGAACAGGACACCAAGCCCACCGCACACCAGAAGAACGAAGAGTGGCTCTGAAAGATGCCTTTTCGTTTGCCGAAAAAGAAAATCCACCAGAGTGGATCATCCTCATTGATGACGTGTGCACCACAGGCACAACGCTGAGTGAATGTACAATAGTATTGAAAAAGGCAGGAGTGAAGAGAGTGTCAGGGCTTGTATTAGCGTATGGATGAGGGAGAAAGTATTGGAAGTATTGTACGTTTAATAGTATTACAAACAACTTTTCTATTATGGCAAGTGAAGTTATCCCCAAAAAGAAGAGAAATGTGCTATAATAAAGAGATTTATACCAAAACAAATGACTCACACTCCACTTTCATGGCAGGCGCCAAAACACTCGAAACATGAGCGTTCGAGTACATGGTACATGACAGCAGGCATTGCAGTGGCAACGCTCATCACCTACGGCATGATCAGTGGAAACATACTCCTAAGCCTCATCGCAGGGATGATTGCAGGGCTCTACATCCTCATTCAAGACAGCGATCACGCCAAGCACACCATCACACTCCATGAAACAGGAATAGAGTATGATGGGTCATTTGTCACGTGGGGGGAATGTACAGAATTTTGGATCCTCCGCAGCCCACACTACTACGAATTACACATTGCACTACGTTCAAAGTTCAAAAGCGACATTGTCATTCAAACAGGCGAAGTCGATCCATATGTCATCCGTGACCATCTCATCGAGTTTCTTCCTCAAACCATTCAGCAACGAGAAAAGATACTTGACGCCATTATCCGTTTCTGTAAACTATAGATGCTGCGCACTGTCCATGTAAGGCGCCACGCACCAAACGTCTCTCCCTTCTCGGAGCAGAGACTTCTTTTTGCACACACGCCAGATAGAAGAAGTGGTGCAGAGGGTGGAGGGATGGAAGGAGAAGAGAAAAATGACGTAGTACAACATATTGTTGATGCACGGACTCAGTTTCGCAAAGAAATATTTACAGTAGCAGGAGAAGCATTGTTAGAATTTGCAGAAAACAATAGTGAGAAATTTGCCAAAATTACTGGAAAACTTCTAGATATCGACTCATACGAGAAAGCCCGTGAAATTGTCGGAGAAGTGCGATCCATTCTGAAAAAAGAAATTCTGCAAGAGTTTTCGGAAAATGAGCAATCCATCGCAGAATTATCAAAAATAGATATTGATACGATGACCGAAGAAAGGTGTCAAGAATTTTTAGAAACACATAAAAAGTTAGCAGAAGAATATTTACAAAATATAGATGCAGTGCCTGCTCGTACTGCTTTATTGCAATTGGAAGCCATTCTCCACTGGCAAATTCAGCACTTGAAATCACAAGAAATTATTAGAGATGGACTGGTATGGCAATTGCATGGTGAAGATGGTCAAAAACAAGCATTAGAAAAAGAAGGTGTCAAAGGACTAGAAATCAATGATCGTCTTCCTGATGCATTCATCAAAGGAAAACGTGTTCACGTGAATATAGATAGTCAAAAATTGAGAGAAGATCCAACAAATATTACACACACTGTTGCGCATGAAATGGCGCACCATAGTTACAATGGAATGGGTATCGAATGGCAAAAACGTTTTGTAGAAAAAATAAAAAGCAAAAAAGAATATGCGATGCTCAAAGAGAGCGTACATGCTGTCTTTCATGAGCAGAGTAATGAAACTGGACCGAGAAATAATGATGATAATCGAATTGTGACAGAAGCACTTGCGATTACCATTGCAAATGATCGTTACCCAAGAGCAGAAGAAGGAAGTACAGCGTCACAACAAAACGCACGTCAAAAAGAAAAAAAAGTGCAATCAATCTTTCAATCAATCATCAATGCTGATGATACATTGATGGCAATGATGCGAGATTGGAATATGCGGTATGAAAAAGATATGCATGGCGCACCAAGTGTTGATGCAATTGAACAGTCGATTGAAGAAAGAAATGTCATGCGACAGTTAGAAGAATGGTTTGGTTATCCGCCAAAAAACATACAAGCCGATGAGAAGGGAAAGCTCTATGTCAGTGAGGAGCCACTGTGCACAAGTACACCAGATGAATCAACTGCCGAAGAAATGGCAAAAGTATTAGGAAGTACAAATGAAAAGAAAAAGAAGGAAGAAGAAAGAATGACTGCAAAAGAAACAGCAAATAAAATCCAAACTCTTGAAGTAAAAATCAAAAAAATCAATCAAGATTATTTGCCATTAATGAAAAAGGGAATCGCTGGAGCTGAGGATGAAAAAATGCTCACATCGATTGTAGAGAAAAATGCGGAATTAGTACGCGAGAGTGAAGATGACTTAAAAAACGTCATGCGATATGTAGATATTCTCAGTCGCTGGAATGAAAATGGAAGCAATGCAGCAACAATAGCAGAAAAAATATTCGTTGCAGAAAAGCAGTTCCCAAATGAAAATCCATACGCCACACTTGGTAATCATCCAAGTATAGAGAGTATTCAAGCTGCTGATGAAGCATGTCAATCGCAGAGAACCGCTCTCTTAGCTCAACTCAAAGAATCGATACGATATGCTGAAAATCAAATCGAAATTTTAGAAAAAGCCATGGAAATGGCATATGGTGCAAAAGATAGCCAAGATACAGACAGCCCTGGATCAGATCTATGGCAATGGGTAAAGAAGAATTTCTTTAGTAGCGAAGGTCATGTTGCGTATATGACGCCACTAAACATCATGAAAGTATGCAGCATCTATAAAGAAGCGATTAGTGAATATTACAACAGTAACCAAACATCCAAAGTCTATGACTTTGCAAAAAACATGAATATTTCCAAAAAAATTGAACATACACTCAAAAAACAAGCTCGTTCTGCGAATAATGACGAATCAGGTAAATTTCTAGATTACCTAAAAGATGAAGGATATACGTTTGATGAAATATTTGGAAAAAATGGAGATGGAAAAACAGACGGAGTGTTGTATGAAAATCGAAATAATTTCAACAAAGCAAAAGCAGTCATTAACTATGCTGCAGAGCATGCATGGTTATATAAATTAGATCGTTTTAATGGACACGATGTATATGGGATTGACTTTGAAAGAATTGAAGGAAAGCAATCTTTTGAAGAACTAGTTGAAAGTTATGAAGCAGCAAAGGGAAAAGAAGTTGATAAAGGAAGAAAAAAAGTTGATAAAGATCCAGATGTAGGACCAATCATGGATATGATGGTCGAAGAATTAAAGGCAAAAAATATTTTTGCAGTACAGGGAATTATGGAACGATTGCAAGGAAAAGGAAAATGGTCACACTGTAATACATGGATGCTTACAACGCTCTTATTGCGCATGAGAAAGGACCCTGAATTACGCGTCTGTTTTGATAAAGGAATGTTAGATAACGTAGCAAACTCTACCATTGGACAATCTGCATGGTCTTTAACATGGTTAAAAATAATGAGAACACCATTGATGTCATGGAAAGAAAGTGGATTACAAGAAGATTTTACAAAAGACAACATTGCAACAAAAGTCATTGTAAAAATTGAAGACAGATTGCAAAAAGAAGGAGTAGAATTTCCGGCAACGGAACAAGGATTTAAAGATCGTTGTGAAGCAATTGCGGTGATTATGTCATGTAAAACATATGGAAAAGGAAAAGACACTGGTGGCAAAATAAAAATTGAAGGAAGTTATGCGCCAAAAAATCCAATTTCCATCTTTGATGAGGAATTTTCAGAATATCGAGAAAAATTTCGAAGCTATACATCAACAACAACGACAGAGCCAGCAAAAACAGATGACGACTTTTTTGGAGGTATATCAGATGCAATGCTATTAGACGAAACACAAACTGGTCGTATCCTTGATCGTAAATCCACAGGTGAATGGACACTAGCAACAAAGGCGCGCGGATTTGTATCAAATATCTTTAATTTAGACGATGAATTAATGGCACTGGATAAAAAAGATGCCAGTAAAAATTTCAGAAAAGAAATGTGTCAAAAAATGAACTTCTGGATGGATAGCTTTATGGACGACGGGCGTAAAAAAGTCTTTGTTAAGGATAGAGATTTGAAAGGAAGAATTATCTATGAAGAAATGCATAAGCGAAATCTAATCTCAAGCGATCATTACAACATATTAAAATCTATGGATCCTGCAATGAAGAAAAAAGAAGTAGACGAAAAAAAGACCACTACACAACAACAAGAAAAAGCTCCTGAAGAAGATCCAAAAATGAAAAAGGCAAAAGAAGAAGAGAGGGCAAATGAAGCAGCAAAGAAGAAAATTGCGCAAATGGGCGCGCAGGCTGCATAACATTCATATTCTCTACCCTCCCGTACTGCCAAACCCTCCCCTACTCTCCTCTGCAAGGTTGCCATCTTCGCTAAACTCTGCACGGTCAATACGCACAAACAAGCCTTGTGCAATACGTTCTCCACGCTCCACTGTTACTGGAGCGTCGGTCACGTTCTGCACCTGAATGAAAATTTCATCCTCTGGACCGTGGTAATCTTGATCAATCAGCCCAAGAGAATGCGGACAGATGAGGCCTTTTTTGCGTGGCAAGGAAGAGCGCGGAAGAATGAGAAGGGCGTACCCTTCTGGCACACGAACAATAACGTTGCTCGGCACAAGCCCAAGTGCATGTGGCGCAATGACGGTTGTTTCACGCGTAACAAAATCGAACGCTGCAGCACCACTGGAGTGATACTGCGGAAGCGGAAGGGTTGAGTCGATGCGCTTGAGGGAAACATGCATAGGGACTAGGTTATAGGTTATAGGTGATAGGTTATAGGTGATAGGGGGGTAAGAGAAAAAATCCTAAAACCTAACCCCTAAAACCTATCACCTAACCAAGCCTATTTTGAAATCTTCTTGCGCATGAATGTTGGCACTTCAAGCTCTTCCTCGTTGAGCTGAGGGGAAGAACTAAGGTGCATCACTGCGTCATCGGTGCGCTCAGGGCTCTTCATGGTATCTACTTTACGAGCAAGAGAAGGCGCAGAGAAGGACTTCATCATCGGCGCAGAAGCGCTATAGGAAGACGTTTCCTTTGCGTCATCAAAACCTGTAGCAATGACCGTACACTTCACTTGACCAGTAAATGCATCATCAATCACAGCACCAAAGATGATGTTCGCCTCAGGGTCCGCTGCCTCTGTGACAATGCGTGCAGCTTCATCGACCTCAAACATAGAGAGATCGTTGCCACCAGTGATATTGAAAAGAATGCCCTTTGCTCCGCTAATGGAAAGCTCAAGAAGTGGAGAGTCGATGGCTGCACGTGCAGCTTCGGATGCACGACTATCACCTGTACCATAACCAATACCCATCAATGCAGAACCAGCATCTTGCATGACAGAACGAACGTCTGCAAAGTCTACGTTCACAAGACCGTGAACAGTAATGAGGTTTGCAATTCCTTCAATACCATGACGGAGGATTTCATCCACCACTTGGAAGGCTTCAGTAAGTGGCGTTGTTTTGTCGATGAGGGAAAGAATTTTATCGTTTGGAATCGTGATGAGTGTGTCGACCTTGCCTTTGAGTGCTTGGAGTGCCTCCTCTGCCTGACGACGACGACGAAGACCTTCGAAGCTAAATGGCTTGGTCACAACACCAACAGTGAGGATGCCCATACTGCGAGCAAGTTCTGCAATGTACGGCGCAGCACCAGAACCAGTACCACCACCAAGACCTGCTGTCACGAAGAGCAAATCTGCACCTTCGATGACTTTCTTCAATTCCTCAGAGCTTTCCTTTGCAGATTGAAGGCCCATATCTGGGTTTGCACCAGCACCAAGACCACGAGTCGTGCCACGGCCAATATTTACTTTTGTCACCGCTGGGTTATGGAACAACGCTTGTGCATCGGTATTCACCGCCACAAACTCCACGCCCGATACATTCCCTGAAATCATGCGAGTCACCGCATTCGAACCACCGCCACCCACGCCAATCACTTTAATAAGTGCATTCGGAGCAATATCAGGACGCACCTCCTGATTGCCTGTGGAAGATTGTGAGGATGAGCCCGCACCAACCTGAGAAGAAGATGCTCCAGAACCAAAAGCTGGATTTGGCTTGCTACCAGAGAAGATGGAGCGAAGTGTGTCTGACATGGGAAAAGGGGGAAGAGTGAATGGACAAAATGAAGATATTACGGAAGTAGATTTTTTACCCAAGAACCAACTTGAGCAAATGCACGCTTGAAATCGACAGAGCTCATGGCAAAGCTACTGCTAGAAAGACGACTTCCTTCACGAACACCCCACAGAAGTGTTCCAAGGGCAGTCGCATAGGCAGGATCATCAACTTTCTCAATAACACCACCAATATCGATGGGGAAGCCCATCTGCACAGGAAGGCCAAGAACTTCACGAGAAATATCGAGAACACCAGCTGCTTTCGATGCAGAACCAGTGAGTAGTGCTCCTGCAGGGAGAAGTCCATCGCGACCAATGCGCTTGAGCTCATCTTTGACGAGAGAGAAAATTTCGTAGTATCTCGCTTGCATAATCTCTGCCATGTATTTCTTGCTGATGGTTTGTGTATCCATCTTGCTAATGGTTGAAAGATCAATCATCTCGCGCTCAGAGATTTCTGCAGGCAACACCGATCCAAATTCAATTTTAATTTTCTCTGCAGTATCGATGGATGTACGAAGTCCAATAGCAATGTCATTCGTCACATTTTCACCACCAATCGGGAGGCAAACAGAATGAAGGATGGTTCCTTCTTCAAACACAGCAACGCTCGTCGAACCTGCGCCAATATCGATCGTCACGACACCAAGTTCTTTCTGACGCTTCGAAAGCACAGCTTCCGCAATGGCAATGGTGGAAGGAACGAATGAATCGATATCAATACCAGCTTGATCGATGCACTTCTCAAGGTTCTTCACATGCTGAATTTGTCCAGTGACAATATGTGCCTCTACTTCAAGACGAATACCCGTCATGCCAACAGGGTTTTTAATACCACGCTGTTCATCTACAGCATAGGTCTTTGGTTCGATGTGCAAAATACGACGATTACTTGGAATGCTCACTGCCTGTGCAGCTTCAAGGACACGACTAATATCTTCAATGGTGATTTCACTACCTGAGATGGCAATCACTCCACGGCTATCAAAAGCCTCAATGTGTGCACCACTCATACCAACAAACACATGATTGATCGGCACACCTGCCATGCGCTCTGCGTCTTCAAGAGCAGAGATGATATTGTGAATAGTTTCCTCAATATCAATCACGTGTCCTTTACGCATACCAAGTGATGGAGAAAGTCCAACACCAATCACACTTGGAATTTGACCGCCTTCGCTGGTATCAACAACTGCAACAATAATACGAATCTTAGAGCTACCAATATCAATGCTCGAAATCACGCGTTCTTTAGCCATGCAAATATGGAGGAAAAAATAGGAAAGAAAAACAGGAGAATCTGACGAGAACAAAGTATAGAGAGAAAGCAGGAGAAAGCGCAAGATCTCTTTGTTCATCTTTAGTGATCAAGAAGGAGGAAATTGAACAAAAAAGAGAAACAAGAAAAAATGAAGGAAATCACTGAAAAGAAGGGAGAATACACATTTTTTATACAACAAAAAATCATTGAACACATTTTTTATACCATCTCTATTGCAAGCCAAAAAAAGAAAGAATGAAAAAGAATAATCGTGAACAAAAAACAACAGAAAGTCAAGGATACACTCAGTGGTGAGAAGTTATGACAAATCTGAAAATAAGCTCATCTGAGGAGATTCTTCCTGAGGCGAAGAAGATGAGGGGGTGAGGAGAGGAGAGTGAAGCGATGCAACTTGTTTTAATTTTCTTTGCAGTGAACGAAATTCATAGAGCGTACAAAAAGCCTCAGCTTCTGAGGGTGTCAGATCCGCAAGAGATGTATGAGAAAGAGGGAGAGGGAGAGGAATATCTGTAATAAGAGTTGCAAGATGCTCTGAGAAAAACGCATTCTCCTTCGATGTGATCAATTTCTCTCTCCATGCAGGCTTGAGAGCATCAAGATGATCGTAGATCGATGATAGTGTGCCGTACTCCCGAAGAAGGGCTTCAGCAGTTTTTGGCCCAATGCCCATCACTCCTGGAAGATTATCGGAAGGATCTCCAATCAACCCTTTATAGGAAGGAATTTGCAGTGGCTCGATGCCAAACTTCGTACGCACCTGCTCTGGACCCATATATTCCTGCTGTTGATACGCCTTATGCGGAATAGCAACACGCACGTTCTCTGTTACCAGCTGGAGTAGATCTTTATCGCCAGACACAATAGTCACACGAAAACCCTCTTTTTCAGCACTCCGAGCGTAACTTGCGATGAAATCATCGGCCTCATGTTCAGTTCCAGACACGCTCTTGAGGCCAAAAGAAGCCACACATTCATGCACACGAGGAATTTGCACATAAAAATCATCAGGTGTTTCAGCGCGCCCATCTTTATATCCTTCAAATGCCCGATGACGAAACGTCGCAGAACCATCATCAAAACAGAAGAGTGTATGCGTTGGTTTTTCGGCAAGAAGAATGTTAAGAAGCATGGAAGCAACGCCATACACAGCATTCACTTGCTCCCCTTTTGATGTCACCATCGTTGATGGAATGGCAAAATAGGCACGGTACATGAGGTGATGACCATCAATAAGGACAAGATGTTGTGGCGATTGCATACAACACTAGAGTAGAAGCATCTCGAAAAAATAAATATTCACTACATCATACTCTAAAGAGATTGCAAGAGATGACAGTGGGAAAAAGAGGGGAAATATGGTAGAATGAGGAGATACATTCACATCAAAACACATTTCTTTTCTCATCCTATGTCTCTTCTCGATTGCAATCCGGCGTATGACAATAAGATTACAAAAAAATATTCTCAAAAAACAATAGAGCATAAAAGCGCAAATCGAAAAACAATGTTGCAAGAATATGGATGGGAAACAGATCCAAAAAGAATGATTGTTGCCATGCCAGAAGGCATTCCAACTACAGAGACAGGCGAACAGTTGGAGGCATTGCTTCCAGCACTCCTGACATTGCCAATTGGCATTGTCATACGAGGCAAAGGACCAAAGAAGTATGGTGAATTACTCGCACGCATGGCACAAGAACATCCTGAGAAAATTGCTATTGTAGACGATGGTGAAGAATCGATTCGAGCTCTCCTTGCAGGGAGCGATGCAAGCATCTTTCTCTCTGGACATGAATCGGATGAGCTCATCTGCGCACTACGATATGGATCTGTGCCCATTGCACTTCCATCACAATTGCTCCAAAACTACAACCCAACCCAAGAATCAGGGAATGCATTTGTAATACAAGGAAATAGCGTGTGGCACTTTTTTGCAGCAATGGTACGCGCACTCGAAACATTTACATTTCCATACGATTTCCGCACAATTCAAAAAAATGCAATGAATGCAACAGAAGAAAATGATGAAGATCTCAATGACTAAATTTCGTAGAGAAGATCCTCATTTTCATCACCACTACTTTCAAAACCCGCTTCGGTCTCCATTTCGTCATCATCGTCAAAGGAGAAACCATCATCGTCATCATCGTCCTGAAAGCCAGAGCCAGATGCACCAGCAGTTGTTGCATCATCATCGTCATCGCCACCAAACGATGCACCTGTTTTGCGAGTTGTATCGATATCCATGATAGGAAAGAGGAAAAAGAGTACGCGCGAAGTATAATCAACTTGAAAAAAGGCGCAAGAGAATTTTAAAAATGACAATGTAAATGGCTTTTTATAAACAAGTCAGATAACTCTAAGGTGGGATCGTTCGTAAAAACTCAAGGCAAGTTTGAGCTTGCATGACTTACCATGAAGAACACAGTGACGAATGGTAGACCAGGTGGGACTTGCTTGCCCACCGAAGTCCGTAGGACGGAGGCGGGAACCCACGACCAACTCCGCATCAAGTGCGGAGCTGCTCTACTAACTGAGCATTGCATTCTGTTTTTCTGGTGGACCGGGTGGGACTTGAACCCACGACCAAGAGATTAAGAGTCTCCTGCTCTACCAACTGAGCTACCGATCCAGAAAAGATCGAAAAAAGAATATCGAATGTTTGAAAAAATTTCAAATGAAAATAATCTTGAAAAAAGAAATCAAAATGAAATAGAATACAATTATGTCAAATGCAGGATTTAAACAGTACACTGTGAATGGAACAACTCATCCAAATGTTCTCATTCGTTGGGAAGATGAAAGGAAATCTATGCTCACAGCAAGCATATCGAAAGGTGGCGGAACACTGCCTCACATTCATGATGGCATAGAAACAATAACTGTTGAAAATGGCACAGGTTTAATGACAATCGGCGGACAAGAAAGACGAGTGTCCGTGGGGGATGTCATTACCATTCCTCCAAACACAGTCCATAGTCTCGTTTCAGAATATGGCGATTTACTGGTGCAAGCAGTATTTGACCCTCCATTTTCAGAGCAAGAAACAATCATTACAGAACCTTCCTCGGCTTGAGTGCGCCACTCACTTTCTTCGACTCTTCTAAGATGGTCACAGGGAGTTCATTGTGCCACCCGATGAGGAATT
>CAZKOO010000012.1:0-26255 GCA_964554435.1 uncultured Candidatus Peribacteria bacterium | reverse complement strand
CGCTGAGATGGAATGTATCGCCCAAAAGAGAGAATGCCTGCTTTCATAGAAATGCCATTCTAGCAAAGGAAAAGAAAAGATGCAGTGAGAAAATACTTGACAGAAAAAGAGTATCAATTTTTAATAATCATACACTCTATAGTCAATATGCCAAACACTAATTCTCTCGTCGGCGACACAGAAGCAGGTTTAAGTGATTGGGATGCAATCAATGCCCCCCCTCCCCTTCCCGAATCATTTATTACATCACTCGCACCAAGCATAAGAAGATGTCTTGAACTATCTTTCGAAGAAGATGATCCAGAGGAAAAATATAGAAAAATAGGTGTACAAGGAATTTTAGAGGAAGGACTCTTAGGAATTTATAGAGAGGATTATGCTCCCTCAAATGCATTACCTCCAATATCCTTTTGCTATGCACCAAACTCCAGCATGAAAGGAGGAGAGAACTAAAAACTATCAACTATCTACTACCAACTACCCTCTCTCACCTCCCCATCTTCTGATGAGCTTTTGCGAGGGAGTGGCTCGACTGTGCGGCAAGGAGAGAGAGTTCGCCTGCAAGGACCACCGCAGCGATAGACTGTGCAAGTTGTTCTTTCTTTGTAAGCCCTACATCGTCTTGCAGAAAAAGATTCCTACACTGCGACTGTGCAGGAAGAGCGTTGCCCCCACCACGAACACCAACAAGAAGAGCAGGGCAACGTACGCTTAAGCGTACGCCTGAGTCAGTCTGCTCAAGAGAAGTATCTGTAAGAGAGCCTTCCACGACGTGAGCAGGGTCTTGCCCAAGAGCGATAAAGAGCGCTGCAACGATGTTCGCAGCATGAAGATTGGCTCCAAGCGCACCAGCAAGAGCTGAGCCATGAATGAGTTTTGCCTGTGCAGTACTCATCATTTTTGTTGATGTAGTTTTGAGGATAGAAACAAGATCCTCTTCGGAGATCTCTGCAGAAGCACACACTTCAAATCCACGTCCTTGCTGATGTGTGCGCGTACTTGGCTTTTTATCACTATCCACATTCCCTGCAATAGTCACGCACTCACACCCATCAAACGAAGATGTCACAAATTCTGCAATGGCTTGCGCTGCAATGGTAATCATGTTCATCCCCATGGCTTCACCTGTATCTCCGTGAATGGTGAGAAAGAGATGATCATCGCGTGTATCGATGGCATAGTGCTGAATGCTCAAATGACCACTCGTATCTTCCCCCTGCGCTTTCCATGTTTCATGATGTGCATCAATGAAGAGATGGAGATCGTTGATCTTCTTTGCTTCTGAGCGAAATGCAATGGAACGCGTTGTCCCATGATGCACACATTTCGTGATCTGTACGCCACTTCTGAGAAGTGCCTTGCACCCTCTATTCACACTCGCAACAAGTGCTCCTTCCGTTGTAGCAAGTGGGATGGAAAGAAAGCTATTCGTGTTGTTCAAAAAAGAAACAGACAGAGGACCTGCGTACCCAACGGGAACAGGAACCACTCCAAACATCTGCTCGCAGTTCTTTTCGTCAGCAAGTCCAATGATCGATTCAGTGGGTTCAAGTGTATCGAGTGACACACCGCATTCTGCTTCAATGCGCGCTCGACGTTCATCAATGCGTTGCTTTGGGCTCAGGCCATCTGGAAGTGTGCGGAGATTCATAGAGATTGTTTCATACATGTACCTCTGTCATCGTTTTCATTCTTCATTGTTCATTCCTGATTATATGTGATCCGCTTCCAATCTTCGACTCAAACAGAGTACACTCTGTCTTTGTTTTCGCATACGCACGAATACTTGGTAATGCAGCATCGGTACAAAGAAGATGAACGGTCGGGCCTGCATCCATCGTATAGAGTACTTCAAGATGTTCTGCTTTGCGTAGTGCCTCAACTTCTCGGAGAATCTCATGAGTAGCAGTATTCAGATAGTGAAGCGGAGGATCTTGTGTTTCCATCACTCTATGCATATCCAGAGAATCGAGCTCGGAAATACACTGCATCTTCTCAAAATCTTTTGCATGAATTGCATCGATACACTCCGTCATTCGTCGAGGGATGTCGGCAATGCGACTTTCGTAAAGAGGGCTTGTATGAGCCATTGTGTGACCTTCTGTGGAACCAACCTTCTTTTCATCAAGGCTTGGCACCAAAATAATATCATGAATGTTCCAATGCTCTTTTGGTGCAATGTGTTTTGGAATACAGCTTCCCATTGTGTCTTCAAGAGAGATGTTCTCAAGTGCAACAAAACCACTAAAACTATTGCGTCCTGCCGAACCAGAGCCAAGGCGACCAAGTACCCCAACATCTTCACGAGAAAGAGGCTCGCCCTGTACAAGACCTGCATACACTTCGCCTAAGCAACTAAACACCGCAGCGGATGATGCAATACCAATTGCTGGTGGAATATGAGAAATAATGCGAAGTGTGACATTCTGTGGCACGCCATCCATCCTCCGTCTTTCCTGAAGATATTGTTTTACGAGCTCCCAGTGTACGCGTAGACGTTCTACTGCTTTGTCGCTCTGTGGTTGCTCAACCCCATTCCCATCAAATGACTGACTTGTAAAAACATCACTCGGCTCTGCGGTAATAGTGACAGTTGGCGTATCAAGAACCATAGACAGTGAACTCGCTTTCGGCAAACGAAGGGCGTTGTTGCGGTTTCCCCAATATTTAATAAGTGCAATGTTGGGACTAGAGATGGCGGTAGGCATAGAGAATAGTTGACAGAACAAAAAAGGATGATCATAGTGTAGCACTATGCAACAACAAAATCCAACACATCTTCTCTGTGATATTGATGGTGTCATCCGTCGAGAAAAACTGATCCTACCTGGAACTGGCTTATTTTTTTCTGGACTAAAAGAAAGAGGCATAGTAACTTCTTTACTATCCAATAATTCACGACAACGAGGGGGTGATGTTATTGAATGGATGAAGAGAGAAGGTATGTGTCTTAGTGATAGTGACCTTCCTCATGCCATTTCTTCTGCCGATGCAACGGCGATGTGGCTTCAGGAAAGTACAAAAGGAGATGTCGAGAAGAGAATTTTCCTCATTGGAGAACAGGGTATTCGAAAAGCTATTGAGGAATTGGGCATTCCGCCCTGTAATGACGATTGGGATGGAAATGAATGGAAAGAGCAAAGTCCAACACACGTTGTGTGTGGTTTTACCACAAGTGTTGATTACAAAACAATGAGTGGCGCGTGGAATGCCATCAATAGCGGTGCTCAGTTCATTGGTACAAACCCTGACCTTGAATATCGTAATGCGATGCATGAAAAATTACCTGCCAATGGCGCAATGCTTGCATATTTACAAACAGCAACAGAAAAAGAGCTAATTGTTATTGGAAAACCAGGAATATTTATGGCAGAACAAGCACTGTCAAAGATGGGTGCAACAAAAGAAGGGGCTCGTGTTGTTGTTATTGGCGATACAATAAATCAAGATGTCGCACTTGCAGAAAGCCTAGAAGCAGCTGGCTGGAATGTTCGTATGTGGATGGTTGCCAGTGGTGTGACCACACTAGCAGAAATGCGCAAAGGAGTAGAAGATGGCTGGATTGATAATGGCTTCGATGATATTCGAGAAATTACAGAACATCTTCAATCCCTCTAATCAATCCGTAACACCATCCCACCACCACCCGTCCTCCCCCCCGCGCCAATCACTTTTGCGCATCCGCCTTTGGCGTACACCTCATCAATCAGTCGCTGCGTGTCGTTTGGCACAACTCCCAATGCCACCTGCGCCTTGTGATGATCGAATAAAACAGAAGCAAGATCCTCGCCGCCTACAATTCTCTCCGTACACCCTGCGATGATGTCTAACGCATCATGAATAGGATGAATAGATTGACCAACCTCCTGCTCTTTCCTGCTCTTCACCCACGCAACAAGCTCAGGAGTCGATTCATTGGGTGTTCCTGCGTCCATCAAAGTAAGGATCTTTCCTTCTAATTGAGGAATTGTGATGTTTTCTTGACCTGTTCCTTTTTTGAACAACACTGGCATTTTTTGCCAAATACAAGCGAAATCAAGACCACTGTGACCAGCGTTCACCTGATCTTCAATATCTAGTGCAATGCGATATGCTTCATCTCCATCAGAAATCGCCGATTTCGTCATGGCAATCACAAGACTCGTCGAAGAACCCATTCCTTTCCCAAGCGGAAGTGTGTTGACGATAGTGTACTCCCCCTGTACACCTGTGTGCAGAGTAAGGAGATTGGCAAGGCTTAATGCATACGCTCTCCATGACTCAGGAAGAGCATCTTGTTCCCATGTAATGACATTCTGAGAAGTTGGAACAAACGTACACGCAAGCGTTTCAGTGAAAGGAATGGCAATGCCCCGTCCTCCAAACACAACGGCATACTCGCCAGAGAGAATGATCTTGCCAGTGACCAGAGAGGAAAATAACATAAAAAATCTAAAACCTAGAACCTATCACCTAAAACCTCTCTCATCCTCCAAACCGCCTTTTTCTCCTGTAAAACTCATCAATTGTTTCAGAAAGATCGTGAGTCGTAATATCAGGGAAATGCTTGGAGTGGAACACCCATTCACTATACGCCGCTTGAAAGAGGCAGAAATTACTTGTTCGTTTCTCGCCAGAAGAACGAAGGATAACATCGATAGACAGAAGCTCAGGATGATCAAGATGCTTTGCGATCTCTTCCTCTGAACATGCAGACGATGATACGCCATTGTCTATCATGCGTTGCACTGCACGCACCACTTCATCTTTCCCACCGTAATCTACGGCAAGATGCAGAGTAAAATTGGTGCAACTATTTGTCATTGCTTCGGTCTCTTCAATGTTTTGCACTAAACTTTTTGGCAAACGATCGCGCCTGCCAGAGTGCACAAAACGAATACCGCGCTCGAGAAAACCATCTCGTTCTTTCCGTAGAAAAGATTCAAACATCTTCATCAACATTTCTACTTCAATAGATGCTCGTTTCCAGTTCTCCGTTGAAAAACACCAAATAGTGAGTGTATGCACACGCCCACTCTCTTGGCACCAATCGGCAAGTGTACGAAAGTTTTCTACCGCTTTCTCATGCCCTTTCCAGACCTCAAGAAAGCCTTTTTCCCTTGCCCAACGCCTGTTTCCATCAGGAATGATGGCAAGGTGGAGTTTTTCAGAAGATGACATAAAGAAGGAAGGTTAACGATCGAGAAACAATTGAAACGCCTGTGGAAGCCATGGAGCAAAGCGTTCAGGAAACATCTGCAATTCTTGCTTGAGAAGATCAATCGGAGTCCACCGAATAGCAGACACCTCATCCGTATTGAAAGGAATAGGCAAGAGCTCATCGTACACGCCAAAGAGGACAGTGTCGTATTCGTGCTCAAGAAGTCCGCTCACGCTATCCACTGCTTTGTACACAAACGATGGTCCTTTTTTGAGAGATGCTAGAATCCCCAATTCTTCGCGCAAACGACGCTCTCCTGCAACGACCACATCTTCATTTGGAAAAGGATGGCTACAGCATGTATTGGGCCACAATCCTGCAAAAAGTGCCTTCTGAGGACTTCGTTGCTGCAAAAGGACCTTGGACCCATCGAGGTTCTCAAGAAAGACTGAGAATGCAAGGTGCAAAATACCCTCTCTGTGCGCTTTCCAAATATCCACCTCAGAAAGAGGAATTCCCTCACTCGTACACGCCGTTACTGTTCGATCGACCATCACAAGGCTACAATATCAGAAGAGGGAGGAATTGACAAAAATACGTATCAATCAAAAGATGGATATAGGAAATATAGCTACGCTACTATCAATGAACATCAGTACATTTGTCGCCTTGATGAGCTTTGTATTCACTGTTCATGTGCGAAGCGTGAAGCGATGTGCATATGTTTGAGGAGCGAAGCGACGAGTCTGCACATCGCAGCGGAGCACATGAAATACAGTGATCAAAGCGAATCACCAGCGACGATTTTTTCTTTGTTTTCCTTTCTTTTGTAGCGACAAAAGAAAGGAAAGACCTGAAAAGAAATCTTTATTCACGATCTTCTTCTGCCAAATGATGATGGTTTGAGTATAGCAATGCAGGTAAAATCGCGACACACTTTTGTACAAAATCGAAATTGGATGGAGCCGCCCAAGGGAATTGAACCCTCGACCACCTCCTTACCATGGAGGTGCTCTACCACTGAGCTAGGGCGGCATTCATCGGTATTCTTCATGAGTGCATTCTGTTTGTCAATTCAGCGAATATGAAACAAGAATCATCAAAAAATCCCTGCCTTCTTCTTCATTCTTTGTTTTCTTCGATTCCTTTGAACTCTTTGTTTCACCCTTTCCCAAAATCCCCTCTAAGACCCTTGACACGAAACCATGAAAAGAGTATACGATGGCAAATTCAATCAAGAATATTTCTTTCTTTTCCCTTCTCACTGCTATGTCTAGCACTGCATCACTCACTGACGGCGTCACAGTCCTCATCACTCATGAGGAAAAAGAACGCGCAAAAGTAGCCTCACTCAGAAAGCAACTTGAAAATGAGCGTATGGAGCAAGAAAAGAAGTATGATGCAGAAAAAAGGGAGAAAGAATCAGCTGCTCGTAAGAAAGCAACAGAAGAATTGCACGAATTTAGCACAGAAACACTCGCAAGCATTCTTCGTGCAGAAGAAAATCATCGCGATGCAACACTACAAAAAATGAATGCTGAATCAGCAAAGAAAGAAACGCTCGTCACTCAATTTGTCTCCCTCATTACAAACGGATCTCTTTTCCGTTAATTTTTCCCCTCTTTTTTGTATGGCTATTCTTCGCATGAAAAAGGTCGCCGTTCTCGCTCATAAGAAACATGAGCAAGAAATCATTGAACTCCTCCACCGCGAGGGCGTCATGGAAATTGCTCATTTGCCAAATCCTGAAGAAATCAATGCATCGTCACTCAACTACCATCGTGCAGAAATTGAGCACGTCATGAGCATTCTCAAGTCGTTTGCATCAGAGAAAATTCAGGCTGAGCTTGCACAGCCTCTCTCTGCAATAGATATTCAAGAAGCAGGAGAAAACCCACGAGTTCGAACGCTCATTGATGACATACATCAGGCTGAAGAAATACGTAGTCGCCTTACATCAGCAATGGATACTCTCCGAAAAGGAAATCTTCCAGACTCACAAGGATTTGATGCAAATCAAGCAGAAGAAGGTGCATATTTTACAGCATCAAAAGTAAAAACTGATCTTTCTCATTTTGGAACATCTACAAAGGAAGAAAGCGCAAAAGTAATTGCACAAGAAATGGAAAAAGCAGAAGAAAAAATGGAAGAAAACACAAAAACACTCGTGTCTCTTGCAAATGAATTGCCACTTCTGCGAAAAGCAAAGATCTTTGCTCTTTGGGCAGCCCAAAAAGAAGCGCTTCAGAGCACTATGAAATCAACATCATCCACTATTACAATCTTCGGATGGATTGCAGCCCATTTCTTCGAGCCAATCGAAGCAAAGCTACAAAACATTTCACACGCAACAGCTCTCGTTGAAGTCCAGCCAG
Organism: uncultured Candidatus Peribacteria bacterium; assembly: GCA_964554435.1. Classification (GTDB taxonomy): domain Bacteria; phylum Patescibacteriota; class Gracilibacteria; order Peribacterales; family Peribacteraceae; genus CAZKOO01. Next base: position 18,740 of record CAZKOO010000012.1, on the reverse strand, counting down.
AAGAAGGAGAAATGGCTCCTGTACAACTAAAAAACCCAGTATGGATGAAGCCATTTGAAAGCGTTACTGGTCTGTATGGCCTTCCAAAACCAACAGATATCGACCCTACTCCTCTTCTCGCTCCATTCTTCGCACTCTTCTTTGGTCTCTGTCTCACAGATGCAGGGTATGGCTTGGTGCTTGCGGTAGTAATGGGCTTGTACCTCCTGAAAACTCGTCAAAGTATCGAAGAAGGAAAACTTTGGTGGCTTCTTTTTATGGGTGGAATTCTTACTTTCTTCATCTCCATTCCTTTTGGAGGATGGTTTGGACTACTTCCAGATCAAGCACCAGCATGGCTCACAGAAACACGTGCCGATGGAGTGCTGTGGTTCAAGGGGCAAATTTGGAACCTCGGTGAAACAAAGGGCATTGCCTTCTTCCAGAACCTCTCGCTTGTTCTTGGTCTTATTCATCTTTCCTTTGGTATTTTCCTTGCAGGCTTCTGCAAGTGGCGTGCAGGTGACAAGGCGGCAGCATTCTGGATCGACTGGACATCACTCATTCTCTTCGCAGCAGTCATCAGCTATTTCTTTGTTGCTCCAGCAGATCAACAAAATGCCCTCTATGCCATCTATGCTTCTCTCGTCCTTCTCCTCTGGGGAAAGGGATATGGCAACCCATGGTACTCTCGCTTCCTCTACGGACTAATTGGCTTCTTCTTCCTTGCAACAGGAATGCTTGGTAACACATTGAGCTATCTCCGTCTCCTTGCCCTTGGTCTTGTAACAGGTGCTCTTGCACTTGCGGTAAACTTAGTTGCACAACAGATTGGCGCACTCTTCCCTCCTGTGATTGGTCTCCCAATTGCTATTGTCATTTATGTTGTAGGACACACTGCAAACGTTGCACTCAACACGCTTGGTGCATTCATCCACTCTGGTCGCCTCCAATTCGTTGAATTCTTCGGAAACTTCTTCGAAGGAGGTGGAAAGCCATTCACACCTTTCCAGCGTTCTATTTCTTAGTCTATTTTTATTCTTTTTCCTTTTCTTCTCATGAGAAAATCTACTCTCCTTGGTACAGCACTTCTCCTCACTCCTTCTCTTGCTTTTGCTGCAGAAGGCGTTACTACTGCTGCCACTTCTTCAAACTGGGCACTTGCTCTCGCGTTTCTTGGAGCAGCAATAGCAACAGCACTTCCTTGTTATGGCTCTTCGATGGGTGTATCACTCGTAGCACAATCGGGCGCTGGTCTTCTTACTGAAAAGCCAAACCTTTCTGGTAAAGTCATCACTCTCACGGTTCTTCCAGGTTCTCAAGGTTTGTACGGAATGGTTATCTCCCTCTTGTTCCTCTTCAGCTTTGGACTTCCTCTTGTCAATGGTACAGTAACATTAAGCACTGCTGATGGTCTTTCCCTCTTCGCATGCTTCATTCCAGTTGCTATTACTTGTGCAACGTCTGCACCATATCAAGGTAAAGTCTGTGCAGCTGGTATGCACATGCTTGCAAAGGACGAAGCAAACACAGGTAAGGTTATTACACTTGCAGCGCTTGTAGAAACATACGCTCTCCTCGGATTCTTGATCTCCTTCTTCATGTTGAATGCTCTCAAGACAAGCATTCTTTCCTAAATTTTGACGTTTTTTTCCCCATTTTCACATGGCTCTCGCCGACATCCTCCGCGCTATTACAGAAGAAGCGAATGCAGAACTTCGTACTCTTGAACAGCAATTTGATGTTGATTCTCAGGATCGCATGAAAAAGCACCAACAGGAATTGCATGACATTGAGCAAACAGTGACTGCACAGAAGAAGCAGAAAATGCATCACTTGCAATTAAAAGCTGAAGGTCATGCAAAAATGCAGACACGTCATGCGCTCTTGCAGAAAAAGCAAGAAATTCTTGAGGAAGTCTATCAACACGTTCTTCAAAAACTACTTGCTCTTGACACAAAAAGCCTCGATGCGTTCTTTGCACTCTGTAAGGAAACAGCAGGAGTTCAAAAAGGTGTTGTTCACATGGCAAAAGCTCATCAAAAACATGGCGATACCCTTGTAACAAAGGAGCTGACACTTGGTGAATCGATCGACGCAAAAGGTGGCTTCACCATCGTAACAGAGGAAAAAGTATTCAATTTTACCTTTGAATTCCTTGTCTCTGAACTTCTCAGGCCATCAACAGAAATTTCTCTTGCCTCCTCTCTTTTCTCTGTCTAAATGAGTTCCTCTCTTCAGAATCGGCAAATGCATGCGTTTGGCTTTGGGCGAGTTGGAGTATTACAAGAACTTCTCCTTTCTCAATCTGATGTCGAACGCTTGGTGCAAAGCTCCTCAGAAAAAGAGTTAGCAAAAGCAATGTCAGAACTAAAAATTGCTCTTCATGTTCCGTATAGCAGTCATCCTCATGAGTTTATTAACTCTATTGAAATTTGGCTCTCCTCAGAACTTTCACAACTTGTTGAGGAGAAAGATGCAAAAGCTGTCTTTGATATTTTATGGATGAAAGATGATACATCTTTTGTGTCCTATCTTCTCAAAAAACACCACAATTTCACTTCAAGCATTGCAACAGAACCACATGTTGGTGCAATGGCATACTCAAAAGAACTGTACCGTGAATGTATTGAAAAGGGTGACTTCTCTCGAGTGCCAGAATCTCTTGCGTTGTGGTTAAATGCCCTTCGTACGCGCACCGATCTTTCACCTCAAGAAATTGACACTCTCGTTGCAGAAAACTTTGCAATGGAACAAGTAGGACGAGCGGAAAAAGTAAGTCCTCTGATCGTTGAATACGTCAAACATCACATCGACCTCCAAAACATTCGAACAGCACAGCGTTTGTCTCGTGGCAAAACTCCACTCGCTCCGTACCTCCTTCATGGTGGAACAATTGCAGTTGAGCATTTTTCAGAAGATCTTACACAGCTTGCAACTCTTGTAAAAAACTCAGAACTCAAGACCATTCTTTCAAGTGCATCTGCCGCAGATGACTTCATCCTCCTTGAGCGTGCTCTTGTGAAAGAAATTGCCGATGATCTTGCGAAAATGCGCTCACACATTCTGAGCATCGAGCCTCTCTTTGCCTTCGGTGCCATCGCTGTTTCTCAGTTAAAAGTTCTGCGAACAATTCTTGTTGGAAAGTCCGCAGGCCTTTCTGCTGAAGAAATGAAGCTCCTTCTTCCTCCTTTCCTTTCAGCATCTCCTTTTGCTGCTTAAGTATGTCCTATCGCATTGCAATCATTGGCCCGAAAGAAGCAGTCGCAGGATTCGCACTCTTAGGAGTAGATGTCGTTGCGGCAGTAACAATAGAAGAAGCTCTCCCTGCTCTCTTCCAATTAAAGAAATCGATGACGAAAGATGGAGGAAAGGAACGAAATGTCTACGGTGTCATCTTTGTTGCAGAAGATCTTTTTGCACAAATCTCCCCAGATGATGAAAAGAAGCTCTCAAAAGGCGCACTCCCAGCAATTATTCCTCTTCCAAGTCATCGTGGCTCAAATGGAGTAGGAATCGATCGCCTAAGTCGCATTGTTGAACGTGCTATTGGCTCTAATATCCTCGCTTAATTCCCCCAATTTTTCTTTTTCTTTTATGTCCACCATCACTAAAGTTGCCGGACCACTCGTGAAAGCCTCTGGCATGAAACAGGCAAAAATGTACGAAGTTGTACGTGTGTCAAAAGACAAGCTCGTCGGAGAAGTCATCGAACTCCATGGTGACACAGCATCCATTCAAGTCTACGAGGAAACATCTGGCGTCCATCCAGGCGAGCCAGTAGAACTCACAGGACAAACGCTTTCCGTAGAGCTTGCTCCAGGTCTTATGACATCCATTTTTGATGGTATTCAGCGCCCACTTTCTCTCATTGAAGAAAAATCAGGTAGCCCATTCATCGCTCGTGGTATTGACGTACCAGGACTTGATCGCACAAAAAAATGGTCTTTCACACCCGTTGTCTCAGTTGGTGATCGTGTACAAGGAGGAGATATTCTTGGAACTGTTCCAGAAACAACTCTTATCACACATAAAGTGATGGTTCCTCCACACATTTCTGGAACACTCAAGACAATTCATGGAGGAGAAAAGACAATCGAAGAAGTCATCGCTGTCATTACTCTCGACAATGGAAAAGATGTTGAAGTCTGCATGCTACAAAAGTGGCCAATTCGCATTCCTCGTCCTGTGAAAGGAAAAACAATTCCAAATGAAGTTCTTGCAACAGGAATGCGCATCTTAGACTCACTCTTTCCTATCGCAAAGGGTGGTGCAGGCGCAATCCCTGGACCGTTCGGAGCAGGAAAAACAGTCACACAACAAAGCCTCGCAAAGTTCTGCAACGCACAAGTCATTGTGTATATCGGTTGTGGAGAGCGTGGAAATGAGATGACAGAAGTTCTCTCTGAGTTCCCTCATCTCACTGACCCAAATACGGGCGAACCACTCATGAAGCGCACTGTGCTCATTGCAAATACATCCAACATGCCAGTAGCCGCACGTGAAGCAAGTGTCTACACAGGAATTACCATTGCAGAATACTACCGTGATATGGGCTACGACGTAGCGCTGATGGCGGACTCTACATCACGTTGGGCAGAAGCCATGCGTGAAATGTCTGGTCGTCTTGAAGAAATGCCAGGAGAAGAAGGCTACCCAGCATACCTTGGTTCTCGCACAGCAGGGTTCTACGAGCGTGCTGGTGCTATCGAATGCCTTGGAGCAGATGACCGTCGTGGTTCACTCTCTGTGATCGGAGCGGTATCTCCTCCAGGAGGAGACTTCTCTGAGCCTGTCACGCAAAACACACTCCGTGTGACAAAAGTGTTCTGGGCTCTCGATGCAAAACTTGCGTACAAGCGTCACTTCCCAGCCATTAACTGGCTCCAAAGCTACACCCTCTACACTGAAAACCTTGCAGCAGGACTCAATGATGCTGTGCATCCAGACTTCATGAAAAACCGTGAGCGCGCACTCGAAATCTTGCAACAGGAAAGTAAGTTGGAAGAAATTGTTCGCCTTGTTGGTACCGATGCACTGTCTCCAAAGGAACAGCTTCTCCTTGAAGTTGCGCGCATGATTCGTGAAGACTTCCTCTTCCAAAATGCCTACGACCCTGCAGATGCATACACATCCTTGAAGAAGCAATTTGAAATCCTTGCAAGCATTCTTCATTTTGCAGACCGCGCACTTCCAATTGTAGAACAAGAAGATTTTGAATTCGCAGCTCTTCGTGCGCTTCCTTGTAAGCAGGAAATTACAAAAGCTCATCTCTACCCTGAGAACGATCAAGAAAAATTTGATGCACTCCGCACTCAAATTGAACACGATCTCGCAACATTGAAACTCTAATTTCTCATTACTTTCCCCTTTTCCCCATGAAAACAGTAGCGTATAAAACGGTTAAAGATATTGCAGGACCACTTCTGATCATCAATGGAGTTGATGGTGTTGCGTACGACGAACTTTGTTCTGTAGAGCTTGCCGATGGAAGTAAGCGTCTTGGAAAAGTACTCGAATCACGAGAAGGAATGGCCGTTGTACAGCTCTTTGAATCCACACAAGGCCTCCCAACAGAGGGTACTAGCGTTCGCTTCCTTGGTCGCACTTTTGAGATGGGTGTATCAGAAGACATGCTCGGTCGCATCTTCTCTGGTGCAGGAACACCAATTGATGGCGGACCACAAATTCTCCCAGAAAAGAAAGTAGAAATTAACGGTCTTCCCATTAATCCTGCTTCCCGTGAATATCCTGATGACTTCATTCAAACAGGAATTTCCACCATCGATGTATTAAACACATTGGTACGCGGTCAAAAACTTCCACTCTTCTCTGGAGCAGGACTTCCACATAGCAAGCTTGCTGCGCAAATTGCACGTCAGGCACGCGTTCTTACGAAGAAGGAGGTCGAAACACAAGGAAAAGAGATGGGAACAGAAGGCGAAGGAAAGTTCGCCGTTGTCTTTGCTGCGATGGGTGTGCCATTTGAAGAAGCTCAATACTTCAAGCAAGAATTTGAAAAGACAGGTGCTCTTGCTCGCGCTGTGCTCTTCCTGAACACAGCAGATAACCCTGTGGTGGAGCGTATTGCTACACCACGTCTTGCTCTTACTGCTGCGGAATATCTTGCATACGAAAAGGGTTACCATGTCACAGTCATCCTCACAGATATGACAAACTACTGTGAAGCGCTTCGTGAAGTCTCTGCAGCTCGCAAAGAAGTCCCTGGTCGCCGTGGCTACCCTGGTTACATGTACACTGACCTTGCAACCCTCTACGAGCGCGCTGGTCGCATCAAAGGACGCTCTGGTTCCATCACACAAATTCCAATTCTCACCATGCCGGAAGATGATGTGACTCACCCAATTCCTGACCTTACAGGTTATATCACAGAAGGACAGATCCGTCTCGATCGTGCATTGCATCAAAAGGGTGTCTATGCGCCAGTCATTCCAATGGGCTCCCTTTCTCGTCTGAAAGGAAAAGCTCAAGGAGATGATAAGACTCGCGAAGATCACTCTGGAATGGACGCACAGCTCACCGCAGCATACGCACGTGGTATTGAAGTTCGTGAACTTGCAGTGATCCTCGGTGAGAGCTCACTCAATGAAACAGATAAGGCCTATCTCAAGTTTGCAGATGCATTTGAACGTGAATTCATCACACAAGGTGAGAATGAAAACCGCTCTATCTACGACTCACTTACAATTGGCTGGAAGCTCTTAACACTCATCCCTGTGTCTGAACTCAAGCGTGTGAAAGGTGCGCACATCGAAAAATACCTTCCAAAAGCATAAGAATGTTGTCAATGCTCTGCGAGCATAGAGTTTCTACCAACTACTCACTACCAACTACCTACTAGCGCAATGGCCCTCCTCCGCGTCAATCCTACACGAATGGCTCTCATGGACCTCAAAGGTCGGACAAAATCCGCACAGCGTGGTCATAAGCTCCTCAAAGATAAACAGGATGGACTGATGCAGCAATTTCTTGCCATCATTCGAAAAGCAAAAGATTTACGTCTCAAGGCAGAGGAAATGATGGGAGGTGCATTCACAAGCTTTTTGATGGCATCAGCATGGATTTCAGAGGCAGAAATTGAAAATGCACTGAGTAGTCCACAAGCTGATATCGAACTCACGGTCAGCACCAAATCGGTGATGAGCGTGAAAATCCCCTTCTTCCACCTGAAAAAAGAAGGCAACATCAAGACCTACGGTTACGCTCAAACAAACATGCTTCTTGACCGTGCAGTCGACGCATTCGATAACGCCTTCTCTCTGTTGATTGAACTTGCACAAATCGAAAAACAAGCAGAGGCAATGGCCATCGAGCTCGAAACAACTCGTCGTCGTGTCAATGCCCTCCAGCACAAAATGATTCCTGACCTCAAAGAAACAGTGAAGTACATCAAAATGAAGCTCGATGAGTCAGAGCGCGCAGGCATCATTGGTACAATGCGTATGAAGGCTTCAATGGTGGAATAAGACTGCTATACTACCCCCATGCACTTCTCCCTCGTCCTCCCCTGCTTCAATGAAGAGCAAAACATTGAAAAGACAATTGAAGATAGTCTTTCTTGGATGGGAAGAGAGCATATTGATGGAGAGATCATTGCAGTCAACGATGGATCAATAGACAAAACAGGGGAGATTCTTGAAGAATTACAAAAGAAGCATCCACACCTCATCGTTCTTCATCATGAGGAAAATCGTGGATACGGCGCTGCCGTCATTACAGGATGTGACAGAGCAACAAAAGACATCATTGGTTTTATGGACAGCGATGGACAATTTGATCCAAGTGATTTCAATCTCCTCCTTCCATGGATGAATGAATATGCCTACGTTACAGGACGCCGCAGACATCGTGCAGACCCACCGCTCCGTATCATCAATGCAAAACTTTTCGGCATTCTCGCATACGCAATTCTTGGCATTTGGGTGCGAGACATCAATTGTGCACTGAAGATTTTTCGAAAAGATCTGTGGCATGCCATTCGACCACAGATTGCAACTGGAGCTCTCATTAATGCAGAGATGTTCTATCGCATGAAGAAAAAGAAGATTGAGTGGAAGCAAATCGACGTTCATCACTATCCACGAAAATTTGGCTTACAAACAGGCGCAAAATTCTCGGTCATCATTCGTATGTTCAAAGAGTTATGGATGCTCAAAACGAACGTACGATAGTACTACCAAATCGAAAGAGGCACTCAATTTTCAATCTCTATTCTTTATTCAGTAGCAGGTCTCCTGACCTGCGGTATTCGAATAAATATTAAAATTTCACAACACAATCGACACAAAAAAGTGGAAAACACGATCGGCAATTCCCGACACCCACCACGTGAGGAAGGGGAAGTTGATAACACGCTCAAGGAGGAGAATTCCAAGTAAGACAAATGGCCCAAAGCGCATCCACTGTTCGTAATGATCTTCAAAGCGCAGTGGAATGAAGCGTGCGACAATCTTCGAGCCATCGAGTGGAGCCACTGGAAGCAAATTAAACGCCATCAATCCAAGATTGATGAACACTGATGCAAGAAGAACTTGTTGCACAAAAACGATCAAGCGATCGGAAGAAGTAAGCGAGTCATTCATGGTAGAAATGGCTCCAGTGGTAATAATTTCTGGAAAAAAGACAAAGAGAAGGCAGAAAAAGAGAAACGAAAGGAAGAGGTTCGAAAGCGGTCCTGCAAATGCAATGATGGCACTATCTCGCTTTGGATGTTGAAGCTGACGTGGATCGAACGGAACGGGCTTTCCCCATCCAAAGCCAATGAGAAGAAAAAGGATGGTTCCGGTCATGTCGAGGTGCGCAAGCGGATTGAGTGTCAAGCGTCCTTCAAGGCGCGCTGTTTTGTCCCCTAGTCGATCGGCAGCGAATGCATGTGCCCACTCATGAAACGAAAGCGCAAACAGCATGGCAATGAGAAAAGGCGGATTGAAGAGATGCGACATAAGAATGTAAGAAAGAAGTGAAAGAATCGTCTGAAAAGAGTATACTCCATATCTCTATGAATCAATTCTCTTCCTGTGGGCAAGATGGCTGTGTCCCACTCACACCAGAACAAAGAAAGATCCTCTACGGCAAAGGAACCGAACCTCCTTTCACCAGTCCCCTCTATTCTGAACACAGAAAAGGAACATTTGTCGCAGTCGATACAGGTGAAGCCCTCTTTCGATCGGAGGATAAATTTGACTCAGGAACAGGCTGGCCCAGTTTCACAAAACCGATTGATGACGCTGCCGTTAGCCTCAAACTCGATGAAAGCCATGGCATGATTCGCACAGAAGTTACCACAAAAAGCGGTGCACACCTCGGACACGTCTTCGACGATGGCCCAGAGCCAACCGGAAAGCGCTTCTGCATCAATGGGGCTACGCTACAGTTTATCCCCGACGAGAGATGAATGAAGAGTGAATAATCCTATTCTCTCATTCAAAAAACTACCAACTACACTACTATCAATGTACATACATTTGTCGCCTTGATGAGCTTTGTATTCACTGTTCATGTGCGAAGCGTGAAGCGATGTGCATCTGTTTGAGGAGCGAAGCGACGAGTCTGCACATCGCAGCGGAGCACATGAAATACAGTGATCAAAGCGAATCACGAGCGACGATTTTTTCCTTGTCCCCCGAAGCCCTGAGCAAAGCGAGGGCGTAGGGGGATTTATCACCTTCTTTTGTAGCGACAAAAGAAAGGAAAGACCCGAAGAGAAATCATTATTCACGATCTTCTTCTGCCAAATGATGATGGTTTGGATATGCCTTCTACTAGCTTAAAAAAGTAGATTGACTTCATCTTTCATCTTCCGTATAATGCTTGCACCCTATGTCACGCACTTGTCAAATGACCGGCAAAAAAGGCTCGACCGGAAACAATCGTAGCCACTCCCTTCGTGCAACAAAGCGCACTTATAAGGCAAATATTGTCAAAAAGCGCGTGCTCGATCCTCTTACAGGGACTATGAAAACAATGCGTGTTGCAACGTCCTACCTCCGTACTCTCGCAAAGAGAATGCAGAAAGGAAAGGTGTAGGAATGTTACATCGACCGAAGAATGATGCCATATAGTATGACTAACATGCAGATAGCAATAGAAGAAAGAAGTTGTAATGCTTTTTGAATGCTTTTTTTCGCAGAAAATAAATCATAGAAAGAACCAACGAAAAATAGTGTCGGAATAATAAGAATTGGAGTATAGCGAAAATTTTGCAATCCTCCATTATGCTTATTCATCACAAGAAGCATCATTGAACTAAGGATACAAAACGTCAATAATGCCAGTAAAAAAAGAGTGGCATCTCTATAAGGATCGATGATAAGACGATGGGCTGCAAGGCAAATTCCACAAAAAAGAATTGGAAGAGTAATGCTGTAAAAAATGCGTAATACAACAATTCCAATAGCTCCAAAGTTCCATTCTCCCGTAATAGCACTCTTTAAAATGACCTCAAATAAATACGGCCTACCCGTAGAATCGTCAAATGCATTGAAATATGGCATACGGAAAAATTCCAAAGGATGAAAGAGAAAAAGATTTGCTGGCTTCCAATTTGGCGTAAATAAATTAGGTGTATTACCCGCTATGTTCCCAACAATATGGGTTTGTCCTTCGAAGAAAAATCGAAAGACATAATACCATCCAACAAAAAAAAGTAAGGCTAATAATGATGGAATAAAGAATTGAAAAAATTGATAATGATTGTTTCTTTTACAAACAAAGAATAAAATACTAAAAGCAACGGCGATAAAGGCGAATGCATTTGCCTTTGTTAATAGTGCACAAATAAGTATGAGCAAAGTCAAAACCCAATCTTTTTTTCTATAAAAACGAAGAAAGCGTAGTAAGAAAAAGAGAAAAAGAGAAGAGCAAAGAAAGAGAAGAACATCATTTGATGGTCGAGAGGAAAAGAAAAAGACACCAGGAAAAAAAGAGAGGAAAAGAGCTGAAAGACGACGAATCCAAAGCTGACTCTGAAGTGGAAATATCTCGAAAAGAGTAAAATAATACACAAAAAATCCAATCAAAATGAGGAGAAAAGAGAATAATTGAAGAAAAAGAATAAGAAGAGGCTCTTGCGCACCAAGAAGAAAAGATGGCAAAAGGAAAAGAGCTGAAAGAAAATAATACAAAGGAGGCTGATATGCTTGCCATGAACTATTGTACGGAGGAATTGTCCAGTGATGTAAAACATGCCAAACATACGTCAAATGCCCATCAACATCATACGCACGAATGGAAAAATGTGTATTCAACACATAAAAAAGTTGTACTACAGCTCCAATAAAGAAAAAAAGTACTATTCGTTTATCAGAAAAAATATTGAGAAATAATGGATAGGAATACAGTGATATGATTCCTAACAAAAGGAAAAAGAAGAGATGAAAGCAAAACGTTGATACGTCAAAAAGAGATGGAAAGAATTCAATGGACAGAGGACCTGAGAAATTACGAATACGAGCATGAAGAACATTGTCACCGTCGTGTAATAATGAGGATAAATGAAGAGTTTGAAACCGTGGACAATCTGATGCAACTGGCACATCGATTGCATTAATAGTAAGTCCCTCAAGGCAATCGTCTGCTCGTATAAAAAATGTACGAGGAGAAAAACTTTGTAAGGTAAGCGTAAAGGAAGCTTCTGAAACAGAATTTTCAGGGCCAGAAAGATGTGGATATTGAAGTGAAGAATTATGAGAAGAATATTCAATACGAGGGAAAAAAAATGTTATACTACACTGATATGCTAAAAAAAGAAGGCAGAAGAAAATAAGTGACTGCCACAAAGATCGAAAGGAAGGAATGTGCATATCACAAAAGGAGGATAGAAATAGTCTACTGATATACTGTAAGTATATGCAAGACACGTATTCGTTATCTATTATTATCCCTGTATTCAATGAGGAAAAAACAATTGATATTGTGATGCAAAAAATCAAAGAACATATTCCAAGTGCGCAAATGATTCTGATTGATGATGGCTCAACAGATCAGTCTTTCTTAAGAATAAACAAAGAAAAACGAACGTCAGATAGTGTGATAACACAAAAAAATCAGGGAAAAGGATCTGCAGTAAAAAGAGGTCTACAGTGTGCTACCGGAGAGTATTGCATCATCCAAGATGCCGATTTGGAATATAACCCAGAAGACATCCTCCATTTATTAGAAGTCGCACTGCAAGAGAGCCACACTGCAGTATTTGGATCCCGAAGAATGGTGCATGAAAAAAAATACGCACACATCCTCTATTATCTTGGAGGAGTATGCACAACATGGTGGACAAATATTCTCTATGGAATTCGTCTAACAGATCAGCATACCTGCTATAAATTGATACGAACAGATGTGATGAAAACATTAGAACTGAATGAAAAAGGATTTGGAATTGACACAGAAATAACAATAGAATTAGCGAAGAAAAAAATACCAATTGTGGAAATTCCTATTCAATACAAGCCAAGGGCAAAAAAAGATGGCAAGAAAATTACCATGAAAGACGGAATACGATGTATGGTCATTGGAGTACTAAAAAAATGGTCATAAGATTTTCTCTTGTCTCTTTTCTTATTTCCTTGTTAACTATGCAGGAAATCTGGAGAGGTCGCATAGTGGCCTAGTGCGCACGCTTGGAAAGCGTGTAAGCTCGAAAGGGCTTCGAGGGTTCGAATCCCTCCCTCTCCGCCAGAATACAATCCACATGATATTCGCATAAGAAGCTAAAGCGATGCATCATCTCATACAAACAAAACAATCGTAGATGCCCACTTTCTGCACAAGATCCGCTTCTTCATCATCTCTTTTGTAAAAAATAATTTTCAAGTATGCTATTTTCATGAAAATCTCACTCAATTGGCTCACGGACTATCTTAACCTCCTTGAACAGGACCCTCAAAAAATTGCGGATGAATTCACGCGTGCGGTTGGAGAAATCGACGAAGTGGAAGAGCAAGGAGCATACTTAAAGCACTGTGTTGTTGGAAAAATTGCCACGATCACAAAGCATCCAAAGGCAGATCGCCTGTCACTCTGTGAGGTTGAAACAGACAAGGGAGTGCAAAAAGTTGTGTGTGGTGGAACAAATCTGCATGAAGGCATGCTCGTTGCCTTTGCACACGTTGGCGCAACCGTGAAATGGCATGGAGATGATGTGGTTACACTCGAAAAGACCAGCATCCGTGGCGAAGAAAGTAGTGGAATGATCTGTGCAGCGGAGGAACTTGATCTCACCTCACAATTCCCTGCAAAGCCAGAAGATGGCGAGCGAGCAATCATCGATCTCACGCACACAGGCTTCGTCGTTGGTGCGCCACTCAAGGAAGTGTTAGGAATGAATGACACCATTCTCCATATCGACAATCACGCCATTACGAACCGCCCCGATCTCTTCTCCCACATTGGTGTTGCGCGCGAACTCGTCGCTCTTGGACTTGCACAATGGAAGAAAGAACCATCCCTAAAAAGTAAAGATGATTGTACATTTCGTACAGAAAAATTCACAATTCAGAATACTGTCCCCGATCAAGTTCCAGCGTACCTTGGATGCATCTTAACACTCGATGGCACAAAAGAAACGCCCGAGTGGATGAAGAAAAGACTTGAAGCAACCGGTTGGAGATCCATCAACATCATCGTCGATATCACCAATTACGTTCTCATGGAGATGGGCATGCCCCTTCATGCGTTCAATGTTGATGACCTCAAGGGCACTCCAGTCATTCGTAAGGCACAGAAAGGCGAATCAATTGAAACTCTCGATGGCGCTCTGCGCGAACTACCTGAAGGTGCCATCATTATGAATGATGATGCGGGGATTTTTGATCTTTTCGGCATCATGGGAGGAAAGCGCACATCAAGCACAAAAGACACAACAAAGATTTTCCTCCAAGCAGGAATCATCGTTCCAATGGCAATTCGAAAAACGATGATTGCAATGGGGCACAGAACAGATGCAGGAACAGTCTACGAAAAAGGCCTCACCTATGGCACTGCAGAACAAGGGTTGTGTCGTGCAATCGAGCTCTTCAAAGAGTTGTGCGATGCAACCATCTCCTCCAGCCTCACAACATGGGGACAGAACAAGGAAGACGTGATGATTAGCATTCCAAAAGAGCGCATCGACTCCTTCATCGGCATTTCCATCCCCGAAGAGAAGATGATGTCCATTTTTTCAGACCTTGGATATACAGTGAATAAAACAGGAGAAACGCTTCGCATCACTGTGCCAGAATGGAGAAATGATGTGAGTATGGATCAAGATCTCATTGAGGAAATCGCACGCATCTATCGCTATAAAGACATCCCTCTCATCATGGCAGAGGAGAACATCACTCCACCCAAGCGCGATCATCGCATCCACAAAATGCGCGATAGCCTGAAGGAAAGTGGTGCCATCGAATTTTTACATCTTGCATTCACCAGCCCCGATCAATGGAAAAAATGTGGCTATGACGTGAGTGATGCCATTGCTCTCGAAAACCCAATTGGCGAAGAGCTCTCACTCATGCGCCCCTCACTCGTTCCTTCAGTTCTTGAAACAATGCTTCGAGAACTAGAGAAAAGTGATCGATCGACACTTCTTGGCTATGAATACGGAAACGTCTTCCAGAAAACGTGTGGCGAAAACACTGGGCTCCTTCTCATGGGAATGACAAAAGAGAAGCAGACGCTTCAGAACAATCAAATCCTACATGTAAAACAGGCAATCGAAACGGCGCTCAAAAACGCAGGTCACCAGTGTACATTCGTGCAAACGAGCGAGAAGCTACCTGTGTACGCTCATCCACAGAAGAGTGCGCACATCCGTATTGGAGACATAGTGGTAGGAATTCTCTGTGAGATCCATCCTGCGCTTCTTGAAGCACATGACACATCCTATACAATCGCCTGCGCATCCATCAATCTCAATCTTCTTGCAACACTCACCCCATCAGTCACCATCCCAACTCCTCTTTCTCTCTTCCCAGCCATTGAACTCGACGAAACGCTTCCCTTGCCACCATCCTTTGAAAAGATGAAGAAGGAAATACTCACAATCGATCCGCTTCTTCAATCAGTGCGCCTCGTCGACCTCTATGAAAAAGATGGTGTCCAAACTATCACCATTCGCCTCACCTACTCTGCGAACGATCGAACACTCACACAAGAAGAGGTGGAAAGCATTCATCAAAAAGTACTCACCATCCTCCCAAAGGCACGCTAGATCGAGCGTCCTACACTACCCCTAGGGTGTACAACTTTCTCCTTTCCGCCTATGAAAATCTACACGAAAGCAGGAGACAGAGGCAAAACAACGCTCTTTGGAGGAGAAAAAGTAAC
Organism: uncultured Candidatus Peribacteria bacterium; assembly: GCA_964554435.1. Classification (GTDB taxonomy): domain Bacteria; phylum Patescibacteriota; class Gracilibacteria; order Peribacterales; family Peribacteraceae; genus CAZKOO01. The sequence goes on along the minus strand of CAZKOO010000012.1, from coordinate 3,434 downwards.
AAAAGCGCACGCTCGTCTTCATGCCTATGGCACGCTCGATGAGCTCAATGCAATTCTTGCGCTCTTTCTCTCTGAGGATGTTGAAGAGGGCATTCAAAAACAGATCACAGACATTCAGCACACCCTCTTTTTTGTGTCATCCGATCTAGCAACACCTCTCACAAGCATTGCGCCCATCCATCGAACAACAACAGAGGAGAGTGAGGTACTAGAGCACTGGATCGATGCCTATGAAGCACATCTTCCCCCGCTACAAACGTTCATCATGCCAGGGGGCAGCAAAGCATCGTCCTTACTACACCTTGCAAGAACAGTCTGTAGACGAGCAGAAAGGTGGATTGTAACCATCCAAGAGGAAGAAGATATTAACCCATCAACGTTGATCTACATCAATCGCTTAAGTGACTATTTGTTTGTTCTTGCGCGGTACGTCAATGCATCAAAAAACATCCCCGACACAGAAGTACGCCTAAAACGTTCTTAAAAACCACCGTACACCTGAAATGGAAAGGCGAAATTACAGATCACACATCCAAGGAAAAATGTGCCCAGAAGAGACCAGAGAATAATGTGCGTCTTGAGAGATGCAGGATGTGCAATAGTAGAAAGAAAACTTGACCCTGCAAACACACAACCAGCAAAAAGAAGAGGGAGATCAAGAAGAGCGAGTATTGTATCAAAAAACGGAAGAAAAAGGCCACTCTGCACGATAAAAAGACTCAGAAGCACAGTGCTTCCAAGGGCAAAAAAGAGTCGTCCTGATGCAGATTGAAGTACGTCCATGGGAAAAGCATAGCAAAAAAAATGACATGCAACCAGCACGAACACAGATACGACACACTATTCACGACAAACTATTTGAGTTTCTTTTGAACAGTGAGTCGCTTTCGTCCTTGTGCACGACGACGTGAAAGGACTTTTTGTCCATTTCGTGTCGCAGTACGGGAGAGGAACCCGTGTGTACGAAGACGCCGACGCCAACGAAGCTTTCCAAGCATAGAGCCGAACTAGGGTACAGAAGAACTATGGTAAAAGTCAAATAGAAAAGTAGAGAAAAGTTCTGTATGCTATGCGCCTATGGTTTCTCTCTCAACTCTCAAATCTGGTTTACCGCTTGTAGTTGCGCCAGTCGAAGGCACAAAAGCCGTCACAGTTCTGATGTTTGCAGGCGCTGGATCACGCTATGAAGTGCAAGAAAATCGTGGAATTAGCCACTTCCTTGAGCACATGTTCTTCAAAGGAGGAAAAAAGTACAAGAATGCGGCAGAGGTGAGTATGGCAATTGATGCGGTTGGTGGAGATTTCAATGCATTCACCGCAAAAGAATATGCGGGATACTACGTCAAAGTGGCAGCAGAGCACACAGAGCTCGCGTGCGATGTTCTCTCTGACATGCTTCTTCATGCCACCTTTCCTCCAGAGGAAATTGAGAAAGAACGTGGAGTGATTATCGAAGAATATCGCATGTATCAGGATACGCCGATGTACCAAGCAGGATGGGACTTTGAAACACTCGTCTATGGCGATCAAGCTCTTGGATGGGACACGATTGGCACAGAAGAACTCATTCGATCTGTCACACAGGAAGATTTTCAGAACCACAAAAACGCCCTCTATACCCCCGATAACCTAGTATTGACATTTTCAGGAAATATTACAAAAGAGAAAGCAGAGGAGCTTGGTGAACAATTCTTCGGATCATTGCACGGCACAAAAAATGGTGCAATGGCTCCGTACACTCCAAAAGAGGGAAAGAAAGTTTTCCTTACCGCAAAACAAACAGAGCAGGCACACCTTGTGCTCGGCGTAGAGGGTGTAGGATCTCTTCATGAAGATCATTACGCGCAAAAGCTCCTTTCCATCATCCTCGGTGGTTCTATGAGCTCACGCATGTTCCTGCGCATTCGCGAAGCCCGAGGGTTGTGCTATTACATTTCTACCTCAACCGATAACTATCTCGACACAGGTCTTCTCTCCACTCGCGCAGGAGTTGATCAATCGCGCCTCCACGAAGCCATTGCCGCCATCAAACATGAGTATGACCTTGCAGCACAAGAGGGTGTTGCAGAAGATGAGCTACGTAGGGCAAAGGATTATCTTAAGGGAAAGATCACACTCTCGATGGAAGACTCCGAAGACCTTGCGCATTTCTTTGGCAAGCAAAAACTCCTCTACCCAAAAGTGAAGAATTTGGATGAATACTTTGTGGCAGTCGAACAAGTCACCAAAGAGCAAGTCGATGCCCTCGCAAAACGCCTTCTTGTAACCGACCGCATGCGCTTAGTGGTCATTGGAAAGGAAAAGGACGAGGAGAAGCTCCTAAAGCTGATAGGGTAGGGGGAGAGAAGGAGAATGATTGACTTCCTCCCCCCTCTCACGCACAATACATCCATCTTCTTACTCTATTTCTCACATCATCCTCATGGAACAAACGCTCATCCTCCTAAAGCCAGACGCAGTCACTAAAAAGATCTGCGGAAAGGTTATTGATCGTTTTGAAAGTGCAGGACTCACAATCAGGGGATGTAAGATGATGAATTTGGATGCAGCAGTTCTCAGAGATCACTACAGTCACATTGCAGAAAAGCCATTTTACCCAGAGGTCGAGAAGTTCATGCAATCTGCTCCAGTCATTGCACTCGTACTTGAGGGCGAGAACTGCATTACAATCATCCGCGACATGCTCGGTGTTACAGATAGCCGAAATGCTGCAGAAGGCACCATCCGCGCGAGTTTTGGTGTGGATATGATGGTGAACGTGGCTCACGCCTCCGACAGCCCAGAAGCAGCAAAAGCAGAAGTCGCACGCTTCTTTAAGGCGGAGGAGTTGTACGTGTATTAGAGAAATGTATTGCAAAGAAGCTATTGGCAATTGGCTAGTAGCTTTTGGTGGGATAATTTTGGATTACAAAAACCCCTGCAGAGCGGCATTTCTTGCTGTGATGCAGAGATAAAAAACGACGAATAGAACGTCTATGCATTACGCAGGTTGTTCTGCCTTTTTAGACAACCCAGATAACTGTAGCGCACCCTCAACCCATGCTTTAATAGCAGGATCTTGAAAAGACCTTCTATTTCTTTCTGCAATACAGGTTATTGCTTCTATCCAACAATTAGCTAATTCTCCTTCGGAATATTTTTGAACAGATTCCATGTACAACATTCTATCCATCCTCAAAAAAAATGCAAGAAAGAACTGTTATAGAGTAGATTTTGTGGCTTATTCATACTAGAAAAATAAGACTGTCTTCTGTCTTCTGTCTTCTGTCTTCTATCCTTTTTCGTGCAACAAAAAAGCCCGATCATATCATCGTGTAACAGAGAAAAGATAACAATATATCTATCGAGGCTTCAATGCGAACCAGAACCCAACTCCGTAAAGGCGGAGCTGAATTCTGATCGCAAGGAAGAGCATTCCTCGTTCAATAAAGGAT
>CAZKOO010000011.1:0-28517 GCA_964554435.1 uncultured Candidatus Peribacteria bacterium | reverse complement strand
AAAGAAAGAATCAAAGAAAACTCGTCGCTCGTGACTCACTTTGATCACTTCATTTTACTCACTCCGCTGCAAATGCGAACTCGTCGCTCACTATCGTTCGCTCCTCAAACAGGCGCATTTGCGGACGCTGCGTTCGTGAGAAGTGATAGCAAAGTTCGTCAAGGCGACACAATCCTTACTTGTCTATTATCTACACTCTAGTGTCTATTGTCTCACCTCTGTATACTACCCCCATGTCTTCCACTCTCTCCTCTCAAGCATTGGCACTTCACGAGAAGCATCCCAAAGGAAAACTTGAAATCACACCAACAAAACCACTCAATACTCCGGAAGATTTGTCGCTCGCCTACAGCCCCGGAGTGGCCGCACCGGTGCTTGCCATTGCAGAGAATGAGGATGATGCGTATCGCTATACCAACAAAGGAAATCTCGTTGCAGTCATCAGTAATGGAACGGCGATCCTTGGCCTTGGTAATCGTGGTGCGCTGGCAAGTAAACCAGTGATGGAGGGGAAAGCTGTGCTCTTCAAGCGTTTTGGAAAGGTCGATGCCATCGATATTGAAATAGCAACAGAAGATCCACACGAAATGATTGCGATCATCGAAAAAATTGCAGTAAGTTTCGGAGGCATCAACTTAGAGGACATCAAAGCACCAGAGTGTTTTATGATTGAAGAGGAATTGCAGAAACGTCTTTCCATTCCCGTGTTTCACGATGATCAACACGGCACAGCCATTGTAGCGTGTGCAGGATTGCTCAATGCACTGGACATTGCAGGGAAAGATCGAAAATCGGTACACATTGTCATTAACGGCGCAGGAAGTGCTGGTATTGCCATTGCAAAAATGCTCCTCACACTCGGCATTGAAAAAGAACAGATCATTCTTCTCGATTCCATCGGAGTCATCTACCAAGGAAGAGAAGAGGGGATGAACAGCTATAAAGCGATGTTTGCGCAGCAGACTTCGCATCGCACACTTGCAGAATCACTCGTCAATGCAGATGTGTTTCTAGGCCTCTCAAAAGCAGATTGCTTGACTCCAGAGATGCTTGCAAGCATGAACGAAAACCCCATTGTGTTTGCGATGGCAAACCCCAACCCAGAAATTCACCCCGATCTTGCGAAAGCCACTCGTAGCGATGTCATCCTTGCAACAGGCAGAAGCGATTTCCCCAATCAGCTCAACAACCTCCTTTGCTTCCCATTCCTGTTCCGTGGTGCCCTCGACGCACGCGCAACACGCATCACTCCTGCCATGAAGCGTGCAGCGTGTGAGGCACTGGCAACTCTTGCGCGCGAACCAGTGTCGCAGGCAGTGTGCGATCTCTATCACGTTCCATCTCTCTCCTTTGGTCGTGAATATCTTTTACCGAAGCCGTTCGATGAACGCTTGCTCGAGCGCATTGGAAGTGCAGTCGCAAAGGCGTGGCAAGAGGAAGATATGTAAATGCAAGTGATTGGTAATACGGAAGAAAGATCAGCTATTTCAACCCAGAAAAAGTTCCATTAGGCCTGAGATTTCAATAATGCTCATACAAGAAGCGCTTGGCGCTTTGGCTTTGCAGAATACTCAAGAGACTCCTGCAATCGACCCTACATCTCCATCCTCGTCGTCCCTTGACGATGAACCACAACCTTCTCTCCCTGAAGTTCAACTACAGTAGAAGGAGGAACGGGAGGAAGAGCACCACTATCGATGAATGCATCGATGGGTGGGTTGTCCCCATACTGCGCAAGAATGTCCGCAAGTGAGTAGGGGTTCTCTTGTCCGTGAAGGTTTGCCGATGTGGTGGCAAGAGGCGAGCCAAAGCGAGTCACAAGTGCAGATGCAAGTGGATGGGAAGAAATGCGAAGACCGATAGTTGAGTTGGTAGTTGGTAGTTGGTAGTTGGTAGTTTTCCCTCCTCGCAGGGAGGGGGTAGGGTGAGGGGATTCAGGACACACAAAAATCTTCTGTTCCTGATTGTCTTTTGCAGGAAGAATAATCGTGAGGGGTCCTGGGAGATGCGCGTCCATCAAAATTTTCGCATGTGGAGAAATTTCAACATAGCGTTCTGCCATGTTCTGATCTGCCATGAGCGCACTGACTACTTGAGTAAGGGGTCGTTTTTTTGCTTCAAATAAACGCTTGAGTGCATCGATGTTGCGCAAATCGCAGGCAATGCCATAGCACGTTTCTGTGGCATGAATAAGAACGCCACCACGTCGCAAGATCTGCAAAGCTTCATCAATGCCAGTGTCAGTAGGAGGAAGGATGATCATACACGATACTGAGCAATGGCGTTATCAATCGCTTGCTCAAGATCAGAAGAAAAAGAAATTGTCATTGGCACAGGAATGGTTTTTTCGCCAATACAGAGTTGCACTTTCTCAGTTCCTGTGTGTTGCTCAAAGAGGGTCTTGAGTGTGAAGAGCAATTCTTTTGGAGCAGTATCTGGAAGCGTAATAGTACGCACCGAAATGACGTTCTGATCTTCTTCCGATGTGTGTGAAGCAAGTGTGTACTCATTCATTCCAAGAGTTTCAAGAGGCGCCTGAGGAGGCATGCCTGCAGCAATCCACGTACCAAGTGGGCCATGAGAAGGAGGTGTTGTAGGCTGCGGTTCAGAGGAAGGGGCATGTTCTTCTGGTGCAGGTGGCACACTGTCTTCCCTTGGTTCATCATCCTCTTTTTCTGCTTTTGTGAGCAGTGTAGTACTGCGTGTCACAACTTCGTCAGGGTAATACATGCCTTCTTTTTGTGCCTTTTCAATAAGGAGAGAGAGTGACACAGCTTTCAGTGCATCGGCACGAACCTGCGCAGCGCCACTACGTATTTCGAGGTTTCCTCCAACAACAAGGAGTACATCTTTTTTCTCAAGCATCTCCTTATACTGCGCGTATGTTTTTGGAAACAGCGTCACTTCAATGCGACCAGTCGGGTCTTCCAGTGTGACAATCGCCATTGTTTCACCTTTTTTTGTATGGATGATTTTGATGGCCTCAACAATACCTGCAACATTTATTTTTCGACCCCCATCATCCATCGTAATGCTCTCAATGAGTCGTGCTTTTTTCCCAACATATTTTTTAAGCCCCGCAAGCGGGTGGCTCGATACATACAGTCCGAGTGTTTCCTTTTCCCATAAGAGTTGTTGCGATTTTGAGATCGGTTCCTGAGGATCAAAATGAATGCGACTACTTGCGTCATCTTCTCCAAGGGATGCAAAAAGATCGGTCTGCAGAGCGCCAGCATCGCTACTGCCTTTACTAAAATCGATGATGGTTTGAAATTGAGTCACGAACACACTACGATCTCCAAGTGAGTCGAGTGCACCTGCTTTTGCAAGAGATTCAAGAAGTTTTTTATTCAGAATTTTTGGAGGAAGTCTCTTCGCAAAATCTTCAATAGAACGGAATTTTCCATCGCGTAGACGAAGTGCAATAATCTGTTCAATAGAACTTTCGCCAACACCCTTAATGCCAAGGAGTCCGAAGCGAATGGTTCCATCCGGAAGAGCGGTAAAATCGGCAAGAGATTCATTGACATCAGGAGGAAGAACCTGAATGTTCATGAGGCGTGCTTCATCAATTTCAATGGCAATACGATCAGTATCACCATTCTCGCTACTGAGTAGCGCTGCCATGAAGGCCGTGGGGTAGTGTGCCTTTAAGTAGGCTGTTTCGTAGGCAATACGCGCGTAACACGCTCCGTGAGATTTATTAAAACCATAGTTTGCAAATGGCGTGATGACATCATCAAACAGCATGACAGCCAATTTTTCGGTGTACCCTTTTTTCTTTGCACCGCCAATGAACATCTCGCGTTGACTATCGAGTTCTTTTTTAATCTTTTTTCCAATAGCACGACGAAGCAAATCCGCTTCTCCAAGGGAGTATCCTGCAAACACACGCGCCATCTCCAAAATCTGCTCTTGGTAAATACCAACGCCATACGTTGGACGAAGCACTGGCTCAAGATCTGGGTGTGGGTAGCGCACTTCTTGTTCTCCATTTTTACATTTGATGTATTCCGGAATTTTATCCATCGGTCCGGGGCGATAGAGCGACACCATCGCCGTAATATCGTCAAATGCGGTTGGTTTGAGTTGTTTCAAATAACGGCGCATTCCCGCAGATTCCAACTGAAACACTCCTGTGGTCTCTCCGCGAGAGAGGAGCGCAAATGTTTCTGCGTCATCCGTCGGAATGTCTGCCATGACAACGGTTGTATTGTGCAGTGCTTTGATGTTCACCAGCGCACGTTCAATGATGGTGAGGTTCTTGAGTCCAAGAAAGTCCATTTTCAGTAACCCTAACGCTTCAAGAGGCTTTGCATCGTATTGCGTAATGATGGTGTGTTCATCTTTTGGTGCTCGTTGAAGTGCGGTGTAGTGCGTAGCAGGCTCAGGAGTGATGACAACACCACACGCATGCACAGAGACGTGACGTGCTTTCCCTTCTAGCTTCTGTGCAATCGCAATAATTTTTTGATAGAGTTCATTGCCTTTGATGGCTCCTTGTAATTCATCGGTTTCTAGCGCCTCATCGAGCGTTGTTCCTGGGCGATCGGAAATGGCTTTTGCAAGTGCATTCATCTCTGTAAATGACACACCAAATGCACGGCCCACATCTTTCACCGCAGCACGGGCTGCAAGGGTTCCAAATGTGCAAATTTGAATCACGCGATCATTGCCATATTTTTGACGTACATATTCAAGTACTTCATCGCGACGCGTATCGGCAAAGTCGATATCAATATCTGGCATCGAGATGCGCTCAGGGTTTAAGAAACGTTCAAACAGCAGTCCGTGTTCAATGGGGTCCAGCGTCGTAATGTCCAGAACATAACTCACAATTGATCCTGCTGCTGAACCACGTCCAGGGCCGACGGTAATGCCACGTTTTTTTGCCTCAGAGATAAAGTCAGCAACAATCAGAAAGTATCCTGAAAATCCCATTTTTTCAATGACGCCAAGTTCATAGGAAAGTCGTTTCAAGAGCATCTCTTTCTTTGCTTCATCGTTGGCAATCTGTGCACCATATCGTCGTTCAATGCCTTGTTCGCAGAGCTCGCGTAGCAGTGATGTTTCAGTTTGACCCTTCTCGACAGGGAAGGTAGGAATGCGATACTGTCCAAAGGAAAGCGAGACCGAGCAACGATCTGCAATGATGCGTGTATTTTCAAGGGCCGATGGAATGTGCGCAAATGCTTCTTGCATCTCCTCAAAAGGACGCATCGAAAAATCGGAGTCGCGCATGCTAAAACGCCCTGTATCACTCACATGTGAGTTTTTTTGAATACAAAGAAGAACATCGTGCGCTTCTGCATCATCGCGAGAGCAATAATGACTATTGCAGGTTGCAACAACAGGAACAGAGAGAGCCGTGCTCAATTCGATGAGTTGTTGATTCACCTCGGCTTGCCCTGGAACATGTGGCAAGTCCATCAATTCAAAATAGAAATTTTCTGTGCCAAAATAGTCTTGATACTCTCGTGTAATATTCGCCGCACGCTCAAGATCTTCACCGAGAATCGCTTGTGAGATGGCGCTACTAATAGGCCCGCTCAAGGCAATAAGTCCTTTTCCGTAGAGCTTCAATAATTCCGCATCGACGCGCGGTTTGTAGTACATTCCTTCAAGTGCGGCCTTGCTCGCAAGTTGTAATAAATTGGCATATCCCTCATCTGTTTCTGCAAGAAGCACAAGAGGGTAACGCTTGGTATCAAGAGAGCTTTCTTTGTCAAAACGCGTGCGCACGGCAACATATGTTTCGAGTCCAAGAATAGGTTTGATGCCATGGCTTTTTGCTGATTTATACAACTCAATAAGTCCGTATGTATATCCCTTATCCGCAAGACCAACGGCATTGTGCCCCAATTCTTTTGCACGCAACACAATTTCTTCCGGTGAAGGAAGTCCTTCAAGAAGAGAGTAGGTAGAATGACAGTGAAGATGGACAAAATCGGAGGCGTTCATGAAAAATCAGGAGTGTTAAATGGAGGGCAGAAGCGTGAGGGGGTCGGTCAGGACGCCGTTGATGCGCACCGCAAAGTGAAGATGTGGGCCAGTGGTATACAGACCAGCACCCTTCGTTCCAGGCATTCCGCCAGTGCGCGCAAATTCATCACCAGCAGCAACATTCTGCCCCTCTCGCACCATCACATCGCTGATGTGACCATAAATTGTTTGAATATTATTTGCATGCTGTAATACAACGTAACTATACCCAAGTCCATTATCAACAACTTTCAGAACAACGCCATCTTGCGGAGCTTGAATGGCAGTTCCCTGTGATGTAGGAATATCAATAGCAAGATGAGGGAAGCCAAAACGTTTTTCATACCCCTCATCATGAAAATGTGCAGAAATTCCCAGTCGTGGCGACACAGGCCAAAACAACTTTGTCTGTGTTGTAATTCCCTTGAGTGTAAACGCACTTCCTTCTGCCTCCCAGAGCTCATTGAGTGAGAGCAAAAGAAGGTCGGACGATGTTTTTTCTTGTTTGATAATACTCAGAAGAACAGATCGTGCTTCGTTCACACGCTCGAGTGCCTCAGGGTCATCTTTGGATGCGAGTGCCTCTTGTTCAAGAACTGCAAACTGATAGCGGAGCGTCTCTTCTCGACGTTCAAGAACCGCTTTTCGAATGCGTTCTCGATTGATGTCTTCAATTTTCTCCGTGATGGTGAGCGATGCACGATTGCCACCAATGCCATCCTCTGACGATGCATGTGGTAGTTCGATGCGAAGAATGCCACTGTACCACGCAAGAAAAAGCCCAATGAGAGAGAGTGTGACAAGCGGCCGTGGAAGATGAACACGAATTTCCATTCACAGGAAAGTATACTCTATCTACAACAAAAGAGAATGTGTCATGCATATATTCCCTCTCCTTTCGGGAGAGGGCTAGGCCTGCCCGCCGAAGTCTGCAGGACGCAGGAGGGGTGAGGGAGAAAGAATCGACCTCACCGCCTCAGAATACCCTTCGGGTGTCCCTGTATCAAAACGTCGTCCTTCAAATTCATAGCCATAGAGTGCAATTTCTTTTGTCGATAATTGCGATTTCAGTGCATCAATCAAGCGAATTTCCTGATCATGATGTGAGCTTTCTGCTCGTTCGAGTGCATCAATCGTTGATTTTGGAACAAGATATTTTCCAACAATACCAAGAGTGGATGGTGCTTCTTCTGGCTTTGGTTTCTCAACAAGTCCTCTGATGGTTCGCAGGCGACTCGAGTGATTATCGGGCTCAATCTCGACAATGCCATACTTACTCACAAGGTGCCTCTCCACGTCTTCGAGTGCAAGGAACGCAGCATCCGATGGACTTCCTTTTTCTGTCCATGCAGTTGCCAGTTGCTCCATGCCATTCCTTTCTCCTGCAATGAGATCATCTCCATACAACACGGCAATCATATCTGAATTTACCCAGCTTTTTGCTTGTAAAATAGCGTGTCCATCACCAAGCATTTGATCTTGATACGCAACGTGAAAATTCACTTCGTGATATTTTGTGAGTTCTTCTAGGAGATGGCTTTTGCCACGCGCTTCAAGCTCGCGTTCAAGGTGTGGTTGTGCGTAGAAATACTGTGGAATAGCTTCTTTTCCACGACTAATCACAAAACAGATGTCACGAATGCCAACACTCATGCATTCATCTACAAGAAGCCCAATAATCGGCACATTTCCAATCGGGAGGAGTTCCTTTGGCACCACCTTTGTCCACGGCAGAAACCGTGTTCCATATCCTGCCACCGCCAGTATTGCCTGCTTCAAAGCCATAGTGAGGAGAGTATAGAAGAAAGATGCAGAAGAAACAAAGGATTCAAAGGAAGTAGAGGAACAAGAGGAAAAAAATGAATGATAGGAAAAAGAAAATCCTCTTTATTCTGAAAACAGAGATGATGCATCATAGAGCAACACTATTATCAAATATAGATACGTATATTTGTCGCCTTGATGAGCTTTGTATTCACTGTTCATGTGCGAAGCGTGAAGCGATGTGCATATGTTTGAGGAGCGAAGCGACGAGTCTGCACATCGCAGCGGAGCACATGAAATACAGTGATCAAAGCGAATCACCAGCGACGATTTTTTCTTTGTTTTCCTTTCTTTTGTAGCGACAAAAGAAAGGAAATGAACAGTAGCATCATTCTTCGTGTCGATTGATGAAAAATTATAGTAGTTTGGCTATAGTAAATTCTCTTTTGAATCCGAACACTTGAGAGAATGACTACTATACAATCTTTCAATTTCCTTCGTCACCTCACCCATCTCTCCATCTCCAATCCTCACACCATCAATCTGATGAATTGCTCTAATGCCTCGGAGTGATGATGTGATGAAGACTTCATCCATCATGAGTAACTCCTCTCGCGAGATGGTGGCGAACCGAAAGGGGATTGCCGATTGTTTTGCATACTCCATGACCTTCGCGCGAGTAATGCCCTGTAAAACATCGTTCTCACGTGTGAAGAGCGTTCCATCCTTCACCCAGAAGACGTTAGAGTATGCACCTTCTGTGACTTCGTTGTTACTATTAAGGAGTATTGCCTCAGAACATCCTTGTGTAATGGCTTTCTGATGAGCACTATATTCTTTTGTGTACGGGAGTGCTTTTGCCTGTGGAATGTTGCGTTCCATCATCAGAGTGATTGCGGAGGTACCCCTAGGGGGTAGGGGTACCCCTTCAATGGGGAATAGCGCAAGAATGACATCTTCATTGGTACAGACGATCTTCAATTTCTGTCTTCCATTTGTAGCATTGAACATCATTGTGACGATATCGTTCTCGATCTCCTTGAGACTTTGTGGTATTTGGATGCCAATAAGATGCGCAGATTGTTCCAATCTTTGTAGGTGTGCATCAAGGTCATGTACGAGTGCGTCAGTACAGAGAAGTGTTTCAAACACACCAAAGACATTTGAATTGGAAGGGTCAAGTAGTGTAATGCGCAGATCATCATTCTCTACTTTTTTCCCGTTGATCCACGTTAAGCCTCGAATGAATTCGGAAGGTAACCTTTGAATTGGGAGCGGGTGTCTACCCACGGTTGATGAAGACTGATGATCAAGTTCTAAAAATGGTTTTACTTTCCTCCTTGTTTCCTCCCACTCTTTCTCTGCAATCGAATCGATGACAATGCCACCACCCACTCCAAGTGAGAGTTGTTCTTTTTTTGCAACAATCGTACGGATGAGAATGGAACTGCGTACATTATTCTGTTGATCAAACGCAACCATTGTGCCTGTGTAGAAGCCACGAGGAGCGGTTTCTAGCGCATCAATCGCACGCATACTTGCTCGCTTTGGGCAGCCAGTAATGGAACCCCCAGGGAACATCTCACGGAGTGCGTCGAGGCTCGAAAGATCATCACGTAGTGTCCCTTCAATGGTAGAAGCCGTGTGCCACACGAGTGGCCCTGCAAGCATCTCACGATGTTTCGTAACGCGCACCGACCCAGCAGTGCAAATCTTTCCAAGGTCATTGCGAAGCAAATCGACAATCATCGAGAGTTCTGCTTTTTCCTTCTCGTCCGATACTAACTCCTCTTGCATCATTCCATCTTCCCTCTCGTCCATCCCACGTTTTCGCGTTCCTTTAATAGGACACGTGCTGATAGAGCGTCCATCAATATCGATGAATGTTTCAGGGGAAAGTGAGAGGATGTGTGTTCCATCAGCTCCTGAAAGATAGGAGCCAGCTCGAGGGGTAAAACGAGCATCAAGCACAGAAAAAAGATGTCGATGATTGACCGATGAGTGTGTCTGCATCTGATACGTCAGATTCAGTTGATAGTACTCACCCATGCGAATATCAGAAAGAATCTTCTCGATTTGCTCCGCATGCTCTTGCTCTGTCCATGATGCAGTCCAATCGAGTGCTTGGACATCTATTACAGGCATCGGCCGTGCATCAATCTCATGTACTTTCTTCTGAAAATCCTCACTTCCTACAATCATCATCTTCGATCCTTTGATGAGTACACCCTCTTCGTACAGAGAGAAGCTCATACACACATCACTCTTCTCCTCAAAGCGTGAAGAGAGATGATGAAGTGGTAATCCTACATCATACGAAATTGCCCCCACAATCCGCGGAAGAAAAAAGTCACAATGATGTTTCGATGATGACGCGTGTTTCTCCTTCCACTCTACAAAGTCACCCCAACATCGCTCTCGATTGGTGCTAGAAAAAGATGCCACTGGGTTCCAGCTGATCCACACACAGTCGTCGATTCGAACGAAGCATGGTAGCGCTTCACTCTCAGATAACTTCGCAAAAAATTGTTGACTCGTGCCGCTTACAAGTGAGGTGAAGGAATCCATGCATCATGAAGGAAGTTCCGAAGTATAGCATCTCCATGTTCTGAAAGAAATGATTCAGGGTGAAACTGCAGTCCAACAATTGGAAAGCGCGTATGCATCATCCCCATAATGAGTTCTTTGGATGGATCATCTGGATGGAACGTGTAGCAGAGTCGCTCAAAAGAGGGAGGAACCTCTCTCACCAGAAGTGAATGGTATCGTGCGGCAGAAAATGGCGAAGGAATGCCTTGCAAGATCGATCGTCCTTCGTGCAGAATCGCACTTGTCTTTCCATGCATTGCCTCTGGCGCACACACGACAAGGTCGCTCGAACCAAAGACACAAGCCATTGCTTGATGACCAAGGCAAATGCCAAGAGTGGGAACTTCCTCTGAAAGAGATTGTAAAATTTCGAGTGATACTTTGCTTCCCTCGGGTCTCCCTGGCCCTGGTGACAGCATAATACGCTCAGGATTGAGCGTACGAACCTCCGCAAGAGAGATGGTATTAGGCTTCACAGTGCACTCCACTCCTTGACTCACGATGAGCTGCGCCAAATTCCACGTGAAGGAATCATCATTATCGATGAGGAGAACGTGCATGAGGGGAAGGATAGCAGAAATAACGAAAGAAAATGTATATTTTTTTTCAAAAGATTTTTTTATTCCCTTCCTTTAGCAGCAGCCGTTCTCGGCTGCGGTTGTTGTATTTTTATCTCTCCTTCATTCCTTTCTTTTGTCGCTACAAAAGAAAGGAAGCAAAGAAAAAATCGTCGCTCGTGACTCACTTTGATCACTTCATTTCACTCGCTCCGCTGCAAATGCGAACTCGTCGCTCACTATCGTTCGCTCCTCAAACAGGCGCATTTGCGGACGCTACGCTCATGAGAAGTGAAACAAAGTTCGTCAAGGCGACACAATCCTTACTTGTCTATTATCTACAATCTAGTGTCTAGCGTCTCCCTCTTCACTTTCTTCTTAAATTGCTCAAATTTGCTATCCAAACTTTCCACAACATCAGGAGGAAGTTGTTGCACTGCAAGCACCATCGCGCCACGAGCGCCTTCATACTTCTGTTCTGCAGCAAGGCGGAAGAAGAAGCATGCCTTCACAAGATCGCGCGTCACACCCTCGCCATTGAAGTACATTAAACCGATGTTGTACTGCGCACCGGCATCCCCTTGCATAGCAGAACGCTCAAACCACATTGCTGCTTTCTTCATGTCTTTTTCAACACCTTCTGCACGGACATACATCAAACCCAAATTATACTGTGCATCGATATGCCCTTTTTTTGCGGCCTGTGTAAAAATCTCTACTGCTTTCGCACTATTTTTTTCTAACCCTAATTCACCGCGAAGGTATGCATACCCTAGCGTGAGCATGGCTTCAGTGTTTCCTTTTTTTGTTGCCTCCTGAAGCTCTGGAACAGTCATAGTTGTGTGAAGAACTTCTTCTTGAGACTGAGAAGAGCCAAAAGGTGAGCACGCAGAAAGAAGGAGGAGGAAAGAGACGAAGAGCAGACGCATGAGAGGTTGGGGAAAGAATTAATCGTTAATACGGATGATTTTTACTTTTTCTTCTTCTTTTGGAACGATGATTTTGAGAATTGATTCTTTATTAAACGTTGCTTTGACGCGTTTTGGGTCGATGGCACAAGGAAGTGTCACCGATCGCTCAAAGTCCCCCCAAAAACATTCTTGTACATAATATTTCCCCTCAGGAACAGTATCTGTTTGCTTTCGTGAGCCACGAATAGTGATGCGATTCTCTTGAATATCGATGTCTAAATCAGAAAGTTTGACGCCAGCAATAGGAGCTTTGACAATATAATAATTCTCAAATTCAAAAATATCGAGCGCCACCTGTCCTACGCCATTTTTCTGAGGAGATGATGTTGTCGTAGTAGAAGATGCTTCTGCTGAACGCTCTTGCACAGCACTCTTTTCCTCGCGATCGTGTTGTGCGAGGGAAGAGAAGATGCTCTGAAAAGAGGATGGGATCATCCTTCCCATTGTACCCTTCTTCCCATCATTCTCCAAAAAGAGTCTCTGGCATTTTTTTCAGTTTATGAGATGGTAGTTGATAGTAAATAGTTGATAGTTGGTAGTAGATAGTGAAGGAAGAAGAAAGAGAGACGATGAAAGATTTCGTGTGCACACCATCCATCTTATGTCTGTTGTCTACACTCTAGTGTCTATAATCTATCTCTAATAATTCATTGATCTTTAGCCAAAAAAATGTCATAAGAACAAAAAAATCATTGCAGAAAAAAGAAAAGAAGAGTACAATTCTCGTAAAGAAAAAAGATCTATTCCCTCTCCCCCCATTATGAAATCAGTACAAGACTGGATGAAAAAACTCGTTGGCTCAGAGCCACATTCTTTGCCAGAAAAGCCTCAAGCAGAACAGGCGCAAAAAATACCGCAAAAAGAACATCCACAGAAAATTGCACATCCTCAATCGGCATCGCACGCACAGCCAAAAAATGCTTCTTCACATACAGTGCTCCATTCGCCATCCGCACAGAAGCCTGCACATCAACACCCACAACCTAAAACACATACCGAAGCATCTCCTGCAAAACTGACAGGTCTCAAAGTCTATCCCCTCGGTGGTTTTGAAGAAGTCGGCCGAAACTGTTTTGTGATTGAAGTGGATGGAGACATTTACATTATCGATCTTGGATTGCAATTTCCCGAGGAAGATATGCCAGGAATCGACTACTTGATCCCAGATGTATCGAGCATTCGCGGACGTGAAAATCGCATCAAGGCAGTCCTTTTTACACACGGTCACTTGGATCACATCGGTGCCGCACAACATCTCCTGCCACAACTTCACTTTCCACCGTGTTACGGAACGAAACTCACCATGGCGATGGTGGCGAAACGTCTTGAAGAAGAAAAACTCAATCAAAAAGCAAAGCTACACACTGTTGACTATAAGACGATGATCCAAATTGGAAAAGTGAAAGTAGAGTTTTTACGTGTCACACACTCCATTCCCGACTCCTCTGCCATTGCTGTACATACTCCCTATGGCACCATTCTCCACACCGGAGACTTTAAGTTTGATCTTACTCCAGTCAGCGAACCTCCTGCCGATTTTCAACGTCTTGCAGAGCTGGGAGACAAGGGCGTTCTTGCCATCATTGCCGATTCAACAAATGCGACAAAACCGGGAAATTCTCTCTCAGAAAAGCAGATCTCCGAGACGCTCTTTCAACTCATGCGTGATGCAAAAGGTCGCCTCATTATCTCTACGTTTAGCTCACTCTTAAATCGTCTTACACAAGTCATTGAACATGCAAAAACATTGAACAGGAAAGTGTATGTGTCAGGACGCTCCATGGAGATGAACATCGAAATTGCACAGAACTTAGGCTACATCCAAGTGCCACGTGGCATGATTCGAAAAGTGGGTCCTGGAATGGAAAAAATCCCCGATCGAGAAGTGCTTATTCTCACCACAGGCTCGCAAGGAGAGGAGCGCGCAAGTCTTGCACGCATTGGACTTGGAACGCATGCACACATCCGCACGAAGAAAGGAGATACGGTCATCCTCAGTAGCAACCCCATTCTTGGTAATGAACGCGCTGTTGCGAAAGTGGTGAATAATTTGAATTTGATGGGTGCGCGTGTATTCACCAATCAAGAGCTTGCACTGCACACGACAGGTCACGGCTACCAGAATGACATCCTCCTCATGCATCGACTCGTGCGTGCGAAACACATCATCCCTGAGCACGGTGAGCCATACATGCGTGCGGCACACGGCGAACTTGCGAAGTCTATTGGGTACCCCGAAAATCAAGTGCACCTCATTCGTAACGGTGAAATACTCGAGTTTGATACCGCAGGGAATGCACGAAAATCGAAGACAAAACTGACGACAAACGACATCATCATCGATGGTCGTTCTTCACAAGGCGCAGAAGGTCAAAGTATTATGGATGATCGAAAAACCATGAACGGTGCAGGTATTTTCGTTGCAGTCCTCAAAGTATATGCAGAATCACTTCGCTTAGTGTCCGATCCACTCCTTCTTTCTCGTGGTTTTATCTACGGAACGGAGCAAGCAAGTGTGAATAAAGAGGCAACACTCGTCATTCGTAAAGCCTATGAAGAAGCACTCACGCGTGGCGAGAAGAATATCTCCACTTTCAAGCGCGAGGTCACAGGTGCACTCTTCCGCTTCTTCCGTCAAAAGCTCGAACGCGAACCCATGATCATGCCAATTATCGTGGAGGTGTAATGAGTAGCAGGTGACTAATCGGTAGTTTTTGAATGTATACTTGCGGATCACTACTAGGAACGAGTATCTTTATACTCTTGCATTGTTTTATTTCAATAGAAAGAGATTCGAAAAATTTGGTACAATGAGAGATATCGTAGTATTCAAATATTATTTTTTACAATGAATCATCTTAGAAAATAGCCACTAGCCACATTGCCACTAGCTTCCCCCTATGTCCTCCAAGAAAGTTCTCACCTCAACCCTCTGGCAAATGGCAAGCCAAGCCCTCATGGCAATGATGAGCATTGTGTCATCGAAGCTTGTTGCTGTTGCACTCAGTAAAGAGTTGGTGGGGTACTACAATTCCTCGTACGGATACTTACAAATTTTCGGCATTCTTGCAGACTTTGGTTTATATGCTGTTGCCGTGAAAGAGTTGAGTAAAGCCCCAGAGAATCGACGATCGGCTGTCTTAAGTTCACTCCTCGTGCTCCGTACGTGCATGATCTTCCTGTCGCTTGGCACCGCACTTCTCATCGCCTACAGCATTCCATCGTGGACCAGTACACCACTGCGTACATCCATCCTTCTTGCAGCATTTGTGCCATTTTTTACACTTCTTGCTGGCGTCTTTCGTACAGTCTTTCAGGTGACCTACACCATGCATGTCGTGTTCATAGCAGAGACTATTCAGCGTGTTCTCACAGTGCTCTGCATGCTTGGGCTTGTGTTTGGACTCCACATGACTGCATCAGAGAATCAATCTCATTTGTTCCTTCTCATTGGCGCAGGAGGGCTTGGCGCTCTCTTTCTCTTTCTCTTTTCATCACTCTTTTCTCTTCGTCTCCATCCATTCATATTTTCTTTTGATTTTGATGAATGTGTTCTCATCTTCAGAAGATCGCTCCCCTTTGGGCTCGCGTTTCTCGCAACAGCACTCTATAGACAGAGCGATCTCTCTCTTATTGCCTATCTGCGAGATGATTTTGCTGTGCTCAATGCAGAGTATGGTTTTGCGCAGCGCATTGCGGAGATGGCGTATCTTGTGCCAACATTTCTTCTCAACTCCACGCTACCAATGCTCAGTACCCGCATCGACAATGGAGAAGACACAAGAGTCATGATGGGGAAGACGTTGTTCCTCATCCTCCTCCTCAGCATCACAAGTGCGCTCTTCGCCTTCTTCTGGGCACGTCCGCTCATTCAACTACTCACGAGCAGTGCGTACCTTTCTACCGCAACAGCAGTTGGCTCCGATACCGCCCTTGCTCGCCTGAGCATTCCGATGTTTTTGAATGGCTTCATTGTCTTTAGTTTTTACTCTCTCCTCGCATTGCATCGCTCAAAAGCACTCGTCTGGTCCATGGCTCTTGGCGTTCTCTGTTCGCTGTCGCTCAATTTTTTCCTCATTCCTTCACTTGGTTTCGTTGGCGCAACAATCTCTTCGTCTGTCACACATCTTCTCCTTACAATTTTACTCTTCCCGCAGGCGCTTCGTGTGCTTCCAGTATCCTTGCCACAGAGATCATGGCTTTCTCTTCTAATGTTCTCTTGTTCACTCGCATTGGTGCTATTTTTCACTGCGCCATTCCTTCTTGCGACAACCTCCATTGCAGTCGCGTGCCTCCTCATTGGAGGGCTCACCGTTCTTGGTGTGTTTGCTATGCTACAATGGCAGAACATCCTTCAGTAAAGAGAAGATGCATGGTACCATATGATTGACGATGCAACGTTCACGTCTCTTCTTCGGCATTCTGCAAGTCGTGCTCGATAGCGCTTTCGCGTTTGGTGCGCTTCTCATTGCCTATTTCTTGCGTCAAGAAAGCATCGATCTCATTCCCTCCTTTCAATTCATTTCCCTCCTTCCTTCGCTTCCATCGTTACAAGCGTACATTCAAACGTACGCTCTTCCGTGGAGCGGAGTGTTTGTCATGCTTCTCGCATGTTTTGGTTTGTATGCACTGCGCATCCACCACAGCCCATGGAAGCAAATGGGGCGCATCCTCCTTGCATCGTTTCTCTGGTTTGCACTGCTCTTAGCGTGGTACGCCCTTATCGAAAAGAAGCTCTTCTTCTCGCGCATTCTCCTTGTCCAGTCCACATTCTTTCTCGTTTTTCTCACCATCATCAGTCATGTGTGCATCACTTTTTTGGAGCGCATCGCGTACCGCTATGGCATTGGAACGGAGTCCATTGTTCTCCTCGGAAGCGATGAGTCGTACCAATTTCTCGCAGGTCAAATGCGCCATCCTGCATACTCTCTGCACTACTGCGCGTCACAGGATGATGTGAGGCACTATGCGCAACACACTCACATCGATCGCCTCATCGATCGTCAGGACAACATCACAGAAGAAGATCGTGAATCGCTCATTGCGTACTGTCGAAACGCACACATTCAGTACATGTTTCTTCCGCCCATTGTTGCGAAACTTCCCCATCTCCTCTCTTTTGAATTGATGGGAACCGTGCGAGTTCTTTCGCTTCAAATGACATCATTAGATGGATGGGGTCGTGTCTGGAAACGCATCATCGACATCATTCTTTCAGTGATTCTGATCATTCTTCTTGCGCCAATACTACTCATCATCAGCATCATCATTCTGCTGTGGATGGGCTTTCCAATAATGTACGTTAGTCGCAGGGTAGGAGTAGGGGGTAGGGGTACCATTCCTGTGCTAAAATTCCGCACCATGAAACGCAATGCCGATCAAGAGAAAGAGAAAATTCTCGCCCTCAATCATCGCACCGATGGCCCACTCTTCAAGATGAAGAACGATCCGCGCATCACGCCACTCGGCGCACTTTTACGACGTTTTTCGTTGGATGAACTCCCACAACTCTTCAACGTTCTCGTGGGTCAACTCTCTCTCGTTGGCCCGCGCCCACATCTCCCAGAAGAAGTAGCACGCTACCGTCCTCACCATCATCGTGTGTTCCTCGTAAAACCCGGCATCACCGGACTTGCACAAGTGTCAGGCAGGAGCGATCTCCCCTTTGAACAAGAGATGTCCTTCGACATGCAGTATATCGAGCGCTGGTCGATTGGCCTAGATCTCTGGATTCTCTGGCGTACGCTATTCGTCGTCCTCTTCGGAAAAGGTGCGGATTAGTTGTTGATTCTTAGATTGGATAACACACCAGTAATTTTCATCTGTGTTTTTCCAATTGATTCAATTACTTCCCATACAACTAGCGCACTCCAGATATCATTCTTACCATCATATCGAAATTCGATTGGGAGTATTTCATCCATGGGCATTGTTCTATTTCTTTCAGTGTGAATGACGATAGATGTACCATCAATTTCTCCAGTAAAAGGATGTTCATCTTCTATGAAAGTACCATATATAGATTGAATGCGATCATGTGCACACTTTACTTCATCTTGAACAGATGATGCAGAAAATGGAGTATTTGCTGCCTTAAGATATCTATGATGATCTTCATTGTCTGTAATTCCTGAATGAATTTTTGCACCGCTGATCCAAAAATTGGTATCAGGAATTTGGCGTTGCCACTGTAAGACCACACAATATGTATAGGACATTGTATCACTCGATGCTTTATAGATGATCTGATCGCCAATATTTCCAATGGAACCAATGTGCATCATGCCAACACCACCACGAGAAAGATCGCGTTGTCGTACTGATAGCGTAGCTCCATTTGCTCGTATAATTGAAGCAGAAGTTGTTAATTCAAATCTTTCATATTGTCTTCTTTCAGCTTGGGTATCATTGCTTGGGAAATGCTCGTTAACAAGCCGTAAATCTTCAAGAGATGGTGGTTCATTAGAAGAGTCAATCGCCATACAATACTACCATATACTTCTTTTCAAAAAAAGCAATATCCACTCCTAAAACAACCTCATCTGCTCCACGCCTTCTTTCTTTTCACTCTTCTTTTCAAACAACGATTCCAGATAGGTTCTCAATTTTTTGCCGTACTCCTTTTTTTCAAGACGATCATCGAGAAGAGAGATGGTACCGTTTTGTGTTGCATGGAGTGAGAACGTCCGTAGTAAGCGGAACAGGCGTTGCGTGAGACGAGGCAGAGAGTAGTCCGTGAAGGCATCTAAAAAACGAAGTGCGCGCTTGCTGATCACTGCATGTGAAGGGTGGTCAAACGGCAATGTTTGAATGAAAAGATGAGCAACAGTATGAGGCGGAAGATCGAGTCCTTCGTACATCCACGGCGTCATCACCATCACACTAGTTCCTTGTGCCATAAGAAATTCCGCTTGCATACGCCCTGTTCCGCCTGCAAAGCCCTGACAGAGAAGTGTTGCATTCTGCGCAGAAAAGAGATCGTAATAGCGAACATAGATGTCTTCGATGCTCCGCTTGCTTGCAACAAGAAGAATGCTTTTTCCGTCTGGTGGGTTTTTAAGAAGTGCTTCAAGACTTGGTACATTCTTTGTTTGTAAGGTAAGAGGAGATGGCGTGTACTCTGCGTGATGTTGAACGGGAATATCATCGTGAAGAATGGCTTGCAAACGATCAAAACTCTCGGGTGGCACGATGAGTGATACACGATGCTTCTGAAAGAGCGTATTTGAGAGAAGTGTGGCAATGGAAGATGGCACTGCTTTGATCGACTGACTTCCATCCTGAAATGCTTCAATCCACACAATGGATGTATCAAGACGCAGTGGATCGAGAATAGAAAGAAGTGTCGAAAGACTAGAGAGAAAAGATGGCGGAAAGGCATCTCTCAGAAGAAGACATTCTTCCAGATTTTTTTTGAATGAGAGCGTGCTATCAAGCGAAAGATCAGCATCTGTCAGATACCGAAGATCCATCCCATTTCTTGTTTGTAGCGCCCATAACTCAATGGAGTCAAGTAAGCGCATGGCACGTTCATTTCCCTCTGCTGCTGCGCGTACCGTGGCACAAACAAAGAAGAATCCGTACGCTTCGGTTGCGGTGTCTTCGAGCATGGATGCATCATCAACAATGATGTGGGTGTCACTCCTAAGTATCTCCGGTGTATCACCAATCAAACGCAGAAGATGTGCATGCGTAAGGAGTGTTGGGGTGTGCATCGCTGTCTCCAGAAGATCGCGATACTCTTTGTCATTCTTTGTGCATGCGAGTTTTCCGTACCACACATTTTTCTCTCCACCATGAATTGGAAAATCGCGGTAACACTTCCCATCATAGAGTGCAATTTTCTGTAACAGTGTCATCTCATCAACAGTGATGGTCGCGAGCGCAAGGAGTGCATCACATTTTGTGCGAGAAAGAAGATGTTCAGGGTTACTGAGCAGTGTCACGTTCGTTGGTGGGGTCACACGCGAGAGTGTGGAATGCATGTTCTTCACCGCAAACCATTCATTGTTTTTAAGAGAAGAAAGAATTGCTTCTGTGCGCGGAGGCAGTTCGTCACAGAGGAGTTGTACAGTGCCAACTGGTGGTGCAGACAGAGGAAGTGCCTCTACCGATGTTTGAAGCGTACGAGAAGCGATAGAAAGCCATGCCGGACGCACGGAAGAAGTGTTGGTGCTCTGGAGTGACGCAAAGAATCGAGCGTAGCCCTGCGACGATTTCTGTGCGATATCCACCATCTTCTGCAGATCATCTTTCGGAAGTTCTTGCAGGCGAATGGTGATTTTTTCAAGTAGCTCAGCAGTCGCGCGAACATCTCCGAGTGCGCGGTGTTTTGGTGTGTGGTTCAAATGCAAGACTTCACTCAAATATCCAAGGGAGTAGCTTTCTAATTCTGGAAATACAATCGACGCAAGCATGGATGTATCAATCCACGGATGATTTCGTAGGTCCCATCCTTCCCCTGCAAGCATACCAAGATCAAAGGGAATATTCTGCCCCACAAGAATGGTGTCTTCTGTAACGAGAGATGAAAGTCGTGGCAGGATGTCCGCAAAAATAGGCTTTCCCTTGAGGTCATCTGGAAAGATCTGTGTAAGTTGTGCAATAGTCTGAGGGATGGTTTCGCCCTCTGGAAGTGCAAGAAGTTCATCAATCGCATCTGTCACAACTCCGTTTTCAATGACCTCACAAGCATACTCAATGACGTGATGCGTCTTTGGTACAAAGCCAGTAGTCTCCGTGTCGAGAACGAGAAAACGAAGAGAAGGAAGAAAAGAAGACATGAAGATTTTCAAGGAAAGAGAAGAGAATGTGTCATATTTCTTACAATTCACACATACAGTTACTTCAGCAGCAGGCGTTCCGCCTGCGGAGCAGAATGTATGTACATTTCTTACACCTCCTCAGACGCAGTGTCATCACTCTTTTCCTCAGGTGTCATCATCACAACTTCTACTGGCTCGCCTTTGAGCTCAGCAAGCTTTGCTTTGAATGCAGGGAGTTCTTCGTAGTTGTACATATCGAGCTCAAAACCTGTGAGATCTGTAGCAAGGCGGATATTCTGTCCTTTCTTTCCAATTGCCATTGGACGTTGCGCTTCTTCTACGAAGACGGCTGCGCGCTTCTTCACAAGACGACCATCACTATCTTCATGTACTTCGCCATTCACAATAATGACAGCAGAGATTGACGCAGGTTGTAGCGCGGTGGAGATGAGCTTAATAGGATCATCAGACCACTCGATCATATCAACGCGTTCACCATTAATTTCCTCCATCACGGTTTGAATGCGCACGCCTTTCTGTCCAACACACGCACCAATGGGGTCAATGCGAGGATCATCACTCTTCACAGCAACCTTACAGCGCATGCCAGGGTCGCGAGCAATTGCCATAATCTGCACATCACCATTGCGAATTTCTGGAATTTCAAGCTCAAGAAGTTTTTTCACAAGGTTTGGATGGGTGCGAGAAATGCGGAGTTGCGGACCCTTTCCAGTAAGTTCAACAGTGTCGAGGTACACACGAATGCGCTTTCCAGTGTAGTAGTGTTCTCCTGGAATTTGCTCTTTCCAAGGGAGGCTCACAGTCATTCCTTCAATTTCAAGAGTCACCCAGTTTGCCTCAGTTTTTGTGACGGTTGCAGTGAGAATTTCATTCTCACGATCTTTAAACATCGCAAACAAACTTTGTTTCTCTGCCTCTTGTAATTTCTGGATGATGACTTGCTTTGCTGACTGTGCAGCGATGCGTCCGTAGCCAACGGGAGTCACATCAATCTCAATTTCATCGCCTACTTCTGCGTGTGGCTTCACACGCTTTGCATCACTCAAGCTAATTTCGAAGTTTTCATTCTCCACATCATCCACAACTTCTTTTACCACAAGCACAGAAGGCATATCCTGATCTTCGCGCAAAATGACACGAATTTCCTGTTCCTTGTTTCCAAAATCTTTACGATATGCAGTGGCAATCGCGAGCTTTACAGCCTCAAGAACATCGTCCGGTTTGACGTTGCGTTCAGCACAGAGTTGGTTGAGCGCAGCGAGGAATGTGGCACGCATAGAAAGAAAGGGGAAAGATGATAGGGGGAGTATACCAGAAATCGACCATCCACCAAAAGAAGTGGATAGTCAACACTAGGTTCTATTACGTCATCATATCATAGAAAGGAGGATTGGTGCAAGTTGACAAATAGAGAAAATATTTTCTATTTCATTCTAGCGTGCATCGATCTCTATGTTGTATCATACACTCATGGCGCATCTTACAACCGATCAAGTCCGTCACATTGCAGCACTTGCTCGACTTCGTTTCTCCGATGAGGAGATTGAGTCGATGACAGGGGAACTCAGTTCCATTTTAGGGTACATCGATATGCTATCGGAGCTCGACACCAGTGCCGTCGAGCCAACAGCGCAAGTCGTTGGTCAGACAACTGTCCTTCGTGATGATGTTGTGTGTCCTGTAAGCGCTTCTCCTGATGCGTTACTCGCTTGCTCATCACTTCCACTCATCGATCATCAAATCAGCGCCCCATCTGCTCACGGATAATTCCTATGTCTCTTCATTCACTCACCATTGCACAGGCTCACGAAAAACTACGAACAAAAGAGATATCATCTCTCGAGCTTACACAAGCGTGCATCGACCGCATAGAGGCAGTCGACCCAAAGCTCAATGCTGTTGTCTATCGCAACACAGAGATGGCACTCAAGAGAGCAAAAGAAATTGATGCAAAAGGCGATTTTTCACATCCTCTCACTGGCATTCCCTATCTTGCAAAAGATGTGTACTGCGAAGAGGGTGTGCCCACAACCGCGTGTTCTCGTATTTTACAAAACGATGTTGGAAGCGGAAAAAACGAGAAGTACATTCCTCCCTTTGAATCGACCACGACAAAGCGCCTCAAGGATGTTGGTGCTATTTCCATTGGAAAGACGAATACCGATGAATTTACCATGGGTGCTTCCACAGAAACATCATGCTATGGCGTGACGCGAAACCCGTGGGACACAGAGCGCGTTGCAGGAGGTTCGTCAGGAGGTTCAGCGGCCGCTGTCGCTGCAGATGAATGCATGTTTGCTCTCGGAACCGATACTGGTGGCTCCATTCGTCAGCCTGCAAGCTATTGTTCCATCGCAGGCATTCGTCCAACATACGGACGCACCAGTCGCTATGGAGTGATGAGTATGGCAAGTTCACTCGATACCATTGGACCGATGTGTAAAGACATCACCGATCTTGCGCTCGTTCTTGAGGCAATCGCAGGTCACGATCCACTCGATAGCACAACATCCATGGCTCCAGTGGAGCGCTATACATCTCTTCTTACAAAAGATCTCAAAGGAGTGCGAGTGGGTGTGCCAAAAGAATACTTCATAGAAGGGATGAATGAAGAAGTGGAACAGAGTGTGCGAGAAAGCGTGAAAGTACTTAAGTCCCTCGGCGCTACCATCATCGATATTTCACTACCACATACGAAATATGCACTGGCAACGTACTATGTGTTGTGTCCGTGTGAAGTGAGCTCCAACATGGCGCGTTACGATGGCATTCGCTTTGGCCGCTCCAAGAAAAATGCAGAGAATCTTCTCGACTATTACGAATGTGTCCGCGGTGAAGGCTTTGGAAAAGAGGTCAAGCGTCGCATTATGATTGGAACCTACGCGCTCTCCTCAGGCTACTACGATGCCTACTACTTAAAAGCCCAAAAAGTTCGCACACTGGTACGTCAAGATTTTGATCAAGCATTTCAGCAAGTGGACATCATCGTCTCCCCCGTTGCGCCAACTCCTGCCTTTGCAGTAGGAGCACATGTCAATGATCCTGTTGCCATGTATCTGGAAGATGCATTTATGGATGGAGCAGTGATGGGTGGTATTCCAGCCCTTTCTGTTCCCGCTGGGTTTTCGAAAGGAGGACTGCCCATTGGCTTGCAGATGATGGGTCCACAACTCGGAGAAGCATCTCTCCTGCGTGCTGCATACGCATTTGAGCAAGCAGTACAATGTCACACGAAAAAGCCCACGCTCTAAATAGATCATTTGACTGTGAAGCGTTTATTGTGATGCACGACACACACTTTGTGTGCCGATTGTTCCTGTGCATGTATACCCTGTTTCGATGGTGCAGCTATCGCTACATCCATCACCTTTTTTGGGAGGGATGTGCCCTCCTCGATCGGAGGACGTTGTAGGAAAACTCGTTGCGATGTCATTATCACAACTCTCGTTTGCATCGATGAGGCCATTCCCACAATCGGGAAGAATTTGTAACTCATTGGAAGTCGCAGAAACAGGAAGAAGTCGAATAGCAGGATGGCGCATGAAGCGATCGATCGTCGCTGGTACACTCGATTGATCGACAGCAGAGACGCGGAAAAGGATGGTGTCAGTAGCACGCTCTCCTTGTTGACCTGCTACCCATACGGTCGCAAGACGTGTCGCATTCTGCGGAAAAGAAAGCCCTCCAAATGCTTGATAGAAAAAGTGTTTCCATGTCACTCCGTGATCGAGAGAGTACTCGAGGGCAAATGCAATATTGGCACCTCGAAGATCCTCAGAGAGTGTTTCATTACTCATCCATTCCAAAAGATGACGCTGACCAAGAAAAGCAACAGAATCTGCATTGGTGCTCGTAAGATTCGCAATGCGAACGGAGGAAACAGTGCTTGGTGGGCGCACAATAGGCGTCACACACGATTGAACCTGACGCAGAAGCTCTCGCTGTGTTCCAGATTGAAGGAGAATGTCCGGAAGTCCATCGGGCGATAGAAGTGCAACAGCAACATCATCAGCGCCACGAGCGAGAAGAGAGTGCTTGCGCCACGTTCCACTCTCATTTTCCATCCAGAGTGTTTCACCTGCAGAAGTCGTACTAGTCTGCGTCAGCACAATATCGATGTCACTATCTCGATCAACATCTGCGATGGCAAATGAAAGATGCGAAGGGAGGCTAGGAAGAGTGAAGAGAGTGGTTCGTAGGCCAGTATCTAGATCGATTACAGCAACGGTTGTACCAAGAGATGTTCCTCCAAAGAACGCGGCAACAATATCTTTTCGAGCACTACCAATAAGTGACGCAAGAGCAATGTCATACACATGTTCGTTCAAAGGGACGGAGTAGAGGACAGTGCCATACTGATCGAGAATTGCTTCATGTGTTTGATAGCCAAGCCCTGTTGCACTCTTCGTATCTTGCGATGTATATCCGCCAAGCATGACCGATCGACCATTTTCAAGGACATCATCAGTGGTGAGTGCAAAGGAACGGAAGAGTAACGATTGTGTGCCAGTGTATCCATCAAGAGGTTTGATGATCTGTGCGGTAGTGGAATCAGAAAGGAAGGAAACGTCTGTAACCTGAGGCAAAGAACACATCACGCGAGAAGTGTTCGTACAGACGCTCGGAGAAGGAGAATTGATACATGTATATCCTTGCTCTGCTCGACACACGGCACTACATCCATCTTCACCATGTACATTCCCATCATCACACTGCTCAGCGGTACTAAGCACACCGTTGCCACAACCGAGGAGAAAGCGAAAGGCAGAGATGGCTTGCACAAGGTCAACACGATTAATAGCACCATCACCAGAAAAATCCATAGAACGATCACCAATCGTCACTCCTTGAATAATGCGCAGAAGTCCTTGACGCATTTCCCGAAGAGTCAGAATGCCATTCTGAGGAGAGGTGTCACAGAATGCATGAATTTTTTCTTCAAGAGATTGTTCTGTTGGAGTAGAAAGAATCATGCCACGAAACGAGGATGACTCAGTAAAGAAGAAGAGAAGTGAGAGAGCACAGGCGCCAAACAGAACAGAGAAAAAAGATTTCATGTCTATAGATTGGGCTGAATGGAGAATGATGTGGTCGTACTTTGCTCTGTGGAGACACGAATGTTGCAACTGGCTATCGGTGCAGATGAAGAGATCATTGGGGTGAAGAATGTACAAGGCGAATCGATTGTCGCATTAAGAAGAGGAAGAATCGTAACAGCCGTAAGATTTTGCATGCCTACCGCAGAATAATCTGCAACAGCACCAAGAGCGTGAGGCTCGCGACGAAGGGCATCAAGACTCACACCAATCGAAGAGGTTGTTGGATGCGATGAAATGTCCGCATGCACTTCAAAAACAGTTGGCGCATTGTTGTATACAAGAATATTGTCACTCAAGTCGTTCAAGCTCAATCCACCAATATACACATCATACGATGCTTTTGCCTGACGACTACTATATTCATCAAATGCAAGTACGGTAGGATGAAAATGTGCAACGGATGTATCAACAATACCATCTCCATTCGTATCTGCCATTAAGCGAAGATCGTGAATGTTATAGAGTGCATTGGTGCCAACAATGGTAAATGGCAATTGAGTCAGAGCAACAGGCATGTACTTTGCAGCAATACGGAAACGAAGGAGTGGAACATTCTTTTGACTTGGAGTAACAGTGCGCGCGGGCAGTGCCTCAAAGTGTAGAGTCATACGTTCAGCATCAAGCATCCACGGAGGAGCTGAGTCAGATGATGATGTGTCACTCGATGAAGAATCACTCGATGAAGTCGTTGGAAAAGACGATTCTTCAGACGATGATACTTGAGAGGACGATGTCGATGGCATACAGTCATCATTGCTCAGACATTCATCGGGGCCACTTCCTGGCATAGGAGTGCACATACCAGTTCCCATACACACACCATGAGTTGTGCGCTCAGGAACGCACAGTGCACTACATCCATCAAACGAAACAGTGTTTCCGTCATCGCACAATTCTGCGCTTTCACGTTTTCCATTTCCACAGCGTAGTAACGTGCGCAGCGATGCAGAGAGAATCTGTATGTCCTGTTGATCGAGTCTGCCATTTTCATCAAAGTCATCAGAAGAAGGCGAGCTAGGAGGGCAGGCATCTGTTCCACAATTTGCTGTAAAAGCCTGAAACGACTGCGCAGACTGCACGTGCGCGAACGCAGTGCGAAGGAGAATTCTCATTGTACGAATAGTGCGTCCAGTATTTGTTGGATCTATGCGAAGTGCGATGCGCGCAAGAGCGGGTGATGGTGGGTCAGCAAGCAAGCTTCCACGTATCGATGTCCATTGTTCTCTCGCAAAGAAAAGACAGATCAACATCACAAGTGCGCCAAGAAGAAGAGAAGAGCGTTTCATGAGGATGGAGAGAGAATGTCAAGAAAACGGAGGATGATACTACTATCTTCACTGGCTACAACGCCATCTCCTGTAATGTCAAATTCTTGATGAAGAGAAGATGGAAGATCAATATCCGTGACGTCAAGAAGCGTGGTAAATGCTTCCAGTTCACTCACGGTACCATCGCCATTTGCATCAGATAGAGAGCGTACAAGGTCGATGTACGGCACGCATACAGAAGGAAAATTGGTACAACGGAAGTCAGGCTCAATGGCACACACAGAGCTACAACCATCTCCAGCAACAGTATTGCCATTTCCCTGATCGCAGGTTTCAGTAGGATCTTGCACGCCATTTCCACAGAGAGACGGAAGGGCAAGTGCTGCAAGAGACGATGAGGTAGAAGAAGGAAAAGAAGAGGAAGATGAGGTGCTACCAAGAGAATCGAATGGAATAGGGAACGTAAGCGTGCAATCGTTACGACAGGTATTGAGAGGGTTTGTGTCTCCATCATCACATTCCTCAGCTCCTTCTTTGATGCCGTTTCCGCAGATCGCATTCTGAGTACCAGAGAGAGTGCAAGTAGTGGTACAAGTATCAGTATTGACAGTATTTCCATCATCACACTGTTCACTTCCCTCGCGCGTGCCGTTGCCACAGAGTGCTGCTACGCCGCCTGGAAAAAATTGTGCACGAAGAGGTTCATTCACCACAAAAACATAAAGCCAATCTGCACGAAGACGAGGGGAGAGAGCGCCTGTATCAGTTGCAAGGAATGTCACGTTATTGCGCGATTCAAAAGCTGAGAGCGTATTGCCATGAGTTCCATCTTCCAGTCGTGCTTTGTGGGATGCAAAAAATTTTCCAGGGAAGCGATCGCGAAAGAGCGTGTCACGAATATGCGCTCGCTCAACACTGGCAGTGCTATCCATATATTCATAGCCAAAATAATGCACCGCACGCTGTCCACTCAAAAGAGTGAATGCATCATCCATCGAAAGAGATGTAACATTCGAGGGTGTATGCACAAGATAGATTGTATTTTCTGCAAATGTTTCCGATGTTTCTCCGGCGGTAAATGTGACTTGATACACGTCAATAGCATTGCGTTTTTCAAAGAATGTCAGTGCCCCCTGTAGGTTCCCAGATTGCTGTGCAAAGGGAAGAGGAATAGATTCCGTACGAGAAGAGCGTTCAAGCGTTGCAAGCGTTATTCCCGCAACACTGAAAAGAACTGCAGTTGTCATCACAATGGTGCGGTGATGACGAAAGAATGCAGAGAGCATAAGAGCATAAAAAAATCCATCATGGAGTATAGTACAAAAAAAGATGGAGGGCAGTACAAATACACCATGTTTCCTGAAAGAAGCGAGAGATTTTCATCACCGTGTCATGCGATACCATTGGCATGATCTATTCTCGCATCAAAAGTTCAATTGTGACACTATCTTCCGCAAGAGGCGCAGAAAGAAGGAGTCCGCTTCCAGTGCGGAGAATTGTG
>CAZKOO010000010.1:0-29929 GCA_964554435.1 uncultured Candidatus Peribacteria bacterium | reverse complement strand
TGATGGTGTTCTCGACGTTGTCACCAAGAGCAATGAAATGAGAATTTTGTAGAATAGCGTACGCATAGTCATTTAAGAGAGAGTCGAACTCAAAGCGATATTTTTTGAGAAATTCTTCTTTTGTCAGAAAAGAAGATAGTAACTGAACATACAAAGATGCTACTTCCGGATCATTCCACTTTCCACCTAATTGATAGGATGTTGCATAATTACTAAGAGCCTCATCTCTTTGTTCGTGAATGCTATTTACGTACCCCATCATTTTCCACAAACGATAATCTTCTGTATTTTTTTTCTTATATTCTTCTAGTGGTTCTTGTATGCCGTAATAATCTCCACGCTCCCTCACTAAATTTCCTTCTGATAGCAATGCATCTCGCGAAAAGAGAGATGATAATTGCAAGCGACCATCAAAGAAAGAAAGTCTTTGTGATTTTTCATAATATAACACTGCAAGATCTCGATTTATTTTTTCTTGATGTCGTGCAATGGAAGACATCGTCAGAAAATACCCTTCAATGACAGTAAAACCTCCAAGAATGATGCTCAGAATGATCATGATGATTGAGGCATATTTTCCATCATATTTTTTTTCTGATGATTCTGATGACATCACACACGCCATCATGAGAACAATTGGTAGTGTGATGCCGATGAATTGCAGATTGAAGTCGATCATGTTGTGTGCAAGTACGCCAATTCCAGACACAAAAAATATGATCATCATCTTTTTTTCTTCATCGCTTGTTTTTGTATCAATCATCTTCTGTACTAATGCAGTAGTACAAAGAATAAGGATCATCAAAAAGAACATGACACTCGGAATGCCTCGTTCCATTGCAAGCTTGAGTAGTACATTGTGTGGATGGTCCGATGTTGCGAGAATGCCTTCTTGCAAGCGTGGTTGCACAAATCGGAAGCTATACGGACCCCAGCCTAGAAGTGGATGTTCCTTTGTGAGAGTGATGGCTTGTGAAAAAAATTGTGAGCGTTCATCGATGGAAGATTTTCCTTCTTGCGATTCAAATTGTGCTTTCTTGAGAACCGATTCGATGACGAAATGTTGCGATCGAACGGCATTGATCGAGAAGAAAAACCCAAGTGCGATGCAGAGAATGAGCACTCCATCGCGCAGTCTCTTTTGCATTGTTTCAGGGGATGGCTTTTCAAGTATGAACATCATCCCTCCTCCAATGCACACCTGTACAACAAATGAAAGGAATGCACCACGAGAGTAGGTGAGGAAAAAACATCCACAGAGAAAGCCGAGTACAATGAGACGAAGAATATCTTTTTTTGAACACAATTTTTGTTCAATTTTATACACTGCATAAAGAGCACATGGCCATGCAAGAAGGAAAAATTCTGCGAATGCATTGGGCCAGTAGTCGGTATGAAAACGATAGTCGAAGAATGAGCCTACAAACCGCGTGAGGGGCTGTGTGAGGTAGAGGAATACACCGACTCCACACGCAAGCAGAAGGGCAATGGCGATGGTACGAGGAAGTTTTTTCTGAAGAGATGATGGAAGCGATGGATGAAGGATGAGGGAGATGAAGAGCAGAGCGTAGGACGCAGTTTGCAAGACTTCATCGAAGCCGTAGTTCTGTGTTTTGGAGAAGATGAAGCTCAGGATTGTCCAGAAGAGAAATGCAAGTGTTGCAATGATCGCGCTCCATTGCAGGCGAGAACATCGCATAGGCTCTTTGCTTTTGATGATATTCCACGATGAAAAAAAAACAAGAATCGATGTACCGATTGCCAACATCCACACTGCGTCCAGTGCCTTTCCTCCTTTCCAGAGGATGAAAAAGAGGAGGAGTAGATTGATACAACCGACGAGAGAAGGAAAGAATTTTTTCATGGATGAGGATAGAATAGCAGATATTGAATAGATTCATTTTTCTATAATAACCGCAGGAAGAATCCTGCTCCTCTTTTTTCAAGTAATATCAAGAAGATTGTGTACCCTATTGAATGAGGATCTTCGTTTTGATGTTCTTTGATTTTTTGCTATACTACCGATGTGCCGACGTGGCGAAATGGTAGACGCGCACGCTTCAGAAGCGTGTAGGAGTATTCCTATGAGAGTTCAAGTCTCTCCGTCGGCACCACGGCATTTCCATCATTTTCCTCTTACTCTCATGCGTTCATCGTTCCTACTCCTTGCCCTTGTACTCCTTTCTGGTTGTAGTACATCATCCGTTTCTCAGGAAGATGTCTCTCGTGCAAACTCCTCAAGTTCTGCGCATTCCATTGCCATTGAAACAGATGCGTCTTCTTCTGGCACAGTGCTACCAACTCTCCTTGCTTTTCGTGCGTCATTTTCTGACACTGTGTTTACTGAACCATCACGCGTGTTATATAAAGATAGCATTCAGCTCTCAAGCACTCGAACACTTCCTGCGCGAACAGTGCAAGGATATGCAATCGTGACAAAAGATGGACATCTTGAGAGAGATCAGATGACAGTAGTTGCAGACTGGGCAAAGAAAAATGGATGGACAGCCTCTCCTCTTCTTTCTGCAGATGGTCCGACTGGCAGTATTTGGGGATACAAAAAAGAAATCGCACAAGGAACACAAATTCTCATCATTCAATCACATCGACTCTGTGACAATGACGCAAAAAACTGTAAGAAAGAACGTCGTGAAGTGGTATTTGTGAGTGATCCGATTGAGAAAAAAGATTTGATAAACCATAAATTATGATTACACTGGTTTTGTTATGATTCAAAATATAGAAGCAAAAGATGGCGAGTATGAGATTGTATATAGTAATATTTTTAATATTTATGATGATCGCTTGAGAATCACTATAAACGGATTAAAAATTGTTTTGATATTTGAAGAAAAGGAAGGTGAAAATCCTATTTACAGCATTAAAGGCGGAACAGAAGAAAGCACGATAACTCTTGTAAATATGAGAAATCCACTCGGTTCTGCCATGACAGAAAGAGCGCCAATAATTAGTTTGGAAGATGGTAGAAAAATTTATATTTCATTGTACGCACAGTCAGTTGGTGGTAATACAAAATGCCTACAAGTTTCAATTACTTTCTATAAAAAATAATGAGTACAAATAATAAAGATGTAAGGGAAGATCTAAAAAAAATGTGGGGAAATATGAGCGTTATAGAGAATGTTTCAACACATAATGTTGACAAAGTTGATTTCGAAAAGTTAGGAAAAAAAATGAAGGATCTTGAAATACAGATTGAAGATGTAAAGAGGGAGATCGACAAATCCAAAATCAGCTTTATTGAATTTTGTGGAATCTTTGTTGCAATATTTACCTTTATATCGGTTGATGTTCAAATTTTAAAAACCATTTCTAATATGCATCAACTTATGGGATTTGTATTTATTTTTGCTGCATTATTAATGGGATTTATATTAATCTTAGATTATCTCATCAATAATGAGAGAAATATTCAAAAATTTATTATTATTACTATCTCATTGGTTATTTTTATTGTCATTGGCTTGTTCTCAATATTTGCTTCAAAAAATACTTCGAACAATACTGAGAATTCATCAATGCCATCTATAATTAACCCACCAGTAAATAATATTCAACTTCCCGCTCGAATGAACATTCGAGTTTATCAATAACTTACATCCACTTTCGTGCAATCATCGACACAATGACGCTGACGGTTCCTGTGAGCACTGCGCCCCAGAGCATGTCTACAATTGTCACAATCATTGGCCAATTTTTCAGCGTTGCGTGGTTGGTGAGGTCATAGCATCCGTACGCAATGAGTCCAAAAAATGCACCAATCAAGAACACTTGCCAGAGTGCTGATGTTTTGTAGGGCTGAACGATGAAGAATGTAATGCCAGCACCGTACAAGAGATAGAGGAGAGCCGCAGGAAGGAGTGATGGTTTTTCCGCGAGAAGATGCGCAAGATGCAAACCATAAAATCGCTTGAACATTGTGATGAGCCACACTGCATCGATGCTCAGCATGATGAGAAAAGCAATGAGCGATGTAAGGATAGTGTGCATATACCCCTAGTGTATCAGAACACCTCCCTGCTACACTAGCGTTTCATGAGAAATATTTGGATTCTTTTTGTGGGTCAAGGCATTAGTGGGCTCTATTTTTGTGCGCCAGTGTTAAGCCTGTTCCTTCTCTATCACGGCGTATCGATGACAAGTATCCTCTTCCTTGAAAGTGCTCGGTATATCATCTCTATTCTCTTTGAAATTCCAACAGGTGTGTTTGCCGATCGATATGGAAGAAAATGGAGTATTGTAGCGGGCGCATTTTCTTCTGCACTTTCATGGATTCCTTGGATTCTTGCTGATGGTCGATATAGCTTGTACCTTCTCTCCTATGGCTTATGGGGTATTAGTAGTGCGTTTCTATCGGGTGCCACACAAGCATTTATGTATGAACATCTTCTCTCACAAGGCAGGGAAAAACAGATGCAAAAAATCTATGGAATGTACCTTGCACTTGGCACACTCTCATATGGCATAGGCAGTCTCATTGGTGGTTTTTTTATTTCAGACATTGACTCAACAGTAGTAGATAAACTCTTTATCTATAGTGCTATTCCTCAGTGTATTGGCTTCATTATTTTCTTCTTTCTTGCTGATGCTCCTCATCAAAATAATCTAAAGGAAGAGCATCTATCATCTGTACACATTATGCGTTATGCCATCACGCTTGTTCGCACAACGCCAATCTTTCGATCGCTCCTTCTCCTCTCTGTTCTTACCAGTCCTTTTGTTATTGCATTATTTTACTTGTCACAACCATATCTCCTTTTAGCCAATATTCCTCTTCAGTGGTTTGGGGTTATCTTTTTTTGCTCTACTGTGTTGACTGCTAGCGCAAAAGTATGGAGCCATACACTAGAGCGCTTTTTTACTCATCGTCATCTTTTATTTCTCATTACTGTATTGCCAGGCATTTTCTGGATGATGATGGGCCTCGTCATTCACCCCATTTTTTCTCTTCTCCTCTTTTTTTCTACCGATATTGCAGCCAACATTCGCGACCCATTATTTGCTGATTATTTTAATAGACATACACCAAGCGCCATTCGTGCTACAGCACTCTCCTGTGTTTCTTTCTGTGACAGCCTTGTCATTGCTCTCCTCTACCCTGTGGTTGGCTTTATTGCCACACACTATAGTGTTCCTATTGCCTCAATCGTTATTGGTGTGTGGATTCTCTTTTGGGGAATGTTCTTGACTTTCCAAAATTATCACTCTAGACTCTTGACTGATAATTGAAGTTGCGTGATCGATGATTGAGATCATCTCACTTCGCCTTTTTATTCATCTTTCCCCATTTCTTCTATGTCACATACAGACGAACTTGCCGTCACCATCAAGCCTATTGGTGATCGTGTTGTTGTACAACCACTTGAACGTGAACAGGTTTCTGCATCTGGCATTGTCATTCCAGACACTGCAAGCAAAGAGAAGCCACAAGAAGGTCGCGTCATTGCTCTTGGTACTGGTGGAACTGGAAAAGATTGCGTGAATCCATCGGACTTCCTCAAGATTGGCGACATCGTTCTCTTCGGAAAGTACGCTGGAGATGAAGTCAAACTCAAGAGCACTTCCGGAAAAGACATCGAAGTCAAAATTCTCCACCTCGATTCTGTGCTTGGGGTGGTAAGTAAGTAAGCTTGTAGCTATTAGCAATTAGCTATTTGCATTTCATTCTTCGTTTCCGCGGGCAGAAAGCCCGCTCTCTAGTAGGCTGGTACTACTACCCACTATCAACTCATTACTAACTACTTATTTCCCCCTCTTCTATGTCAGCAAAACAACTTTCCTTCGGAGACGATGCTCGTCTCAAAATTGTACGCGGTGTTCGCAAACTTGCGGATGCTGTTCGTGTAACCATGGGCCCGAATGGTCGCAATGCCCTCATTGCAAAATCGTACGGTGCGCCAACTGTCACGAAAGATGGTGTGACCGTTGCAAAAGAAATTGAGCTTGAAGATGCATGGGAAAACATGGGTGCTCAACTTGTAAAAGAAGCAGCAACAAAGACCAATGACGCTGCTGGCGACGGAACAACTACTGCTACTGTTCTTGCAGAAGGCATCATCTCTGAGGGGCTTAAGTTCCTCACTGCTGGTGCGAATGCCATCTCCATGAAGAATGGTATTATGAAAGCAGTTGAAACTGTGATTTCTGATCTTGAAAAGCAGGCAAAGAAAATCTCTACGAAAGAAGAATTTGCAGCCGTTGCAACCATCTCTGCACAAGATAAAGAGGTTGGTGTCATCATTTCTGATGTGATGGATCAAGTGGGTTCCAATGGTGTTGTGACTGTTGAGGCAGGACAAACGATGGGGCTTGAA
Organism: uncultured Candidatus Peribacteria bacterium; assembly: GCA_964554435.1. Taxonomy (GTDB): domain Bacteria; phylum Patescibacteriota; class Gracilibacteria; order Peribacterales; family Peribacteraceae; genus CAZKOO01. Next base: position 23,594 of record CAZKOO010000010.1, on the reverse strand, counting down.
AAGGAATATGTCGAAGGAATGCAGTTCGATTCTGGATACATTTCTCCATACTTTGTGACTGACCCTGCTCGCATGGAAGCTGTGTACCAAAATGCGTACATTTTGATTACTGATAAGAAGATCAGCTCCATTCAGGAAATTCTTCCAGTACTTGAAAAACTTGCACAATCTGGCCGCAAGGAGATCGTCATTATTGCAGAAAATATTGAAGGTGAAGCACTCACAACTCTCGTCATCAACAAGCTCCGTGGCACATTCAATGCGGTTGCTCTCAAGGCTCCTGCATTTGGCGATCGTCGCAAGGAGATGCTCAAAGATATTGCCATCCTCACTGGTGGTCGTGTGATTTCTGAAGAGGTTGGACTCAAGCTCGAGAACACAGAGCTCGCCGATCTTGGTCAGGCAAAGAAGGTTGTTGTAACAAAAGACAACACGCTCATTGTTGATGGAAATGGAGAAAAGTCTGCTATTGCATCTCGTGTTGAGGAGATCAAAACATCCATGGAAATGACAAAGAGCGATTTTGATCGTGAGAAATTGCAAGAGCGCATGGCAAAACTCAGTGGTGGCGTTGCAGTCATCAAAGTTGGTGCAGCGACAGAAGTTGAACAAAAAGAACTTCAGCACCGTGTGGAAGATGCACTTTCCGCTACTCGCGCAGCAGCAGAAGAAGGCATTGTTGCAGGTGGAGGTTCTGCTCTCATCCATGCTCTTCACTCTCTTGAGTCTCTCAAAGGAAACAATGGAGATGAGCAAATTGGTATCGATATTGTGAAGATGGCTCTTGTGTACCCACTCAAGAACATCGCACAAAATGCAGGACTGGAAGGCTCTGTCATTGTCGAGCATGTGAAACTCGCAAAAGACGTAACAATGGGCTACAACGTGACAACACAAAAAGTCGAGGATCTTGTAAAGATCGGTGTTATCGACCCTAAGAAAGTCACTCGCTCAGCACTTCAGAACGCTGCATCCGTTGCTGCAATGTTCCTCACTGTTGAAGTAGGCATTGTCGATGCTCCAAAGAAGGATGCTCCAGTTCCTCAAATGCCAGGTGGTGGCATGGGAGGTATGGATTTTTAACATCAAAAAAAGAAATAATTGAATGTTGTTAGCCCCCGAATTAATTCGGGGGCTAACTTTTTTATCAATATCTTTCTGCTGTTTTTCTCTGTTATACTATCCACTACCTACTAACAACTATCTACTCTCATCTATGGATACTCCTGCTATTCAAAAACAATGTGAGGCATTCCTTAAAAACATCAATGCCAATGGATTCATCGTTCTTGGTTTTCAAAATGGTGAGCAAGTGGATATTGTATACTCCATGAAAGAGATGCCGATCAAAGGCGTTGTCAAAGGACTAACGGGAATTTTGAATGATCTCATTACGAGAATATAACGAGTTATTAGTAGGTAGTTGGTAGTTATTAGTTTTTCTTTTTCTACTATCTACTAACCACTACCTACTATCTACTAACCACTACCCCATGCCCCTCATTATCCTCGAAGGCCCCGATGGCTCTGGCACAACAACACATAGTGCGTTACTTGCCGAAACACTGCGCAAAGAAGGAAGAGATGTTTTGTTGACCTGTGAACCAACCGATGGCCCCATTGGTCGCTTCATTCGTGGTGAACTCTCAAAAGAAAAGATCGATTCTCCTGCTGCACTTCAACTGCTCTTTACTGCCGATCGCGCGTGGCACGTTGATACCGTCATTCGGCCGGCACTTGAGGCTGGAAAAACTGTCATTACAGATCGCTTTTCTCTCTCTACTATTGTGTATGGAGAGGCTCTTGGAATTGACAAAGAATGGCTTGAAAGTATGAACAAAAAAATCACTGATATATATAACGCAAAAAATTCTTCACCCTCTTTTGCTCCATCAGACATCTCGTCCGCCGGAGACCCCGAGCTTGTCGAGGGACGGAGGAGGATTGATCAATATGCAACTCTTATTCTGTGTCTTCCTCCTTTTGAAACGTGCATGGAACGCATGGAAAAAAGAGAGTTTCAGGACGTACTTGAAAAACGAGAGTTTCAGAAAAAAGTGTACGATCTTTACAAGCAATATGCGGAGGAGAATCAGATTGATGTGATTGATACATCAAAAGAAAAAGAGGAGGTGGCACATTCTATTTTTGCTTCAATTTTAAATTGACATATTATTAAAAATAGTTTATTATATAATGTATGAACAATTCAGAACCATCATTGGCAGCACAATTTATTCGTTCAGAATTACCTACTGTGAAAGGGATGCTTCGTGCGAGAGAAGATGGTGAAAATCTTCCTCTTAATGATGAAGCGCTTGCAGGAGATATACTAAGACTACCTCGAGAGGATAGTGAATTAACAACTCTTAGAGCAATTCAACAACAATCTGTAAATGATCTGGAGACTTTTGAAATAGATGTAAAGGCAGCTACTCAAAAAATAACTAATGATACACATCGTGAGTTTATGGAAGTATTGCTGAGTGTATTACAAAGGGATGCAAAACTAAAACAATGGAGAGAAAATAATTCTTCTTCTCAAGCGTCTCCGATTCCAGAGTATCTGAAACGCCAAATGAGAATCCACAATACTTTGTGATACATCAAAAGGAAAGGAGGAGGTTTCTCAAAAAATCCGATCATTCATTCAATAAATCTCTGGAGTATTGATAAAAGAATGCGATATACTCTTCATATGTCCACCCTTCTTCTTGGTCGTCCTGTCGCTGATGCGCTTCTTTTGTCTCTCAAAGATGATGTTGAGAGACAAAACCCGAAGCTCGTTGTTGTGCAAGTAGGAGAAGATCCTGCGAGTGCGAGTTACATCAAGCAGAAACTGAAGAGTTGTGATGCTGTTGGGTTGCGTCATGAGCACATTCATCTTGAGAGTACCATCACACTCGATGTGTTGATGAAAACAATTGATGACTTGAATGCTGATGATGACGTGACTGGTTTTATTGTTCAACTTCCTCTTCCAGATCATCTACAAGCTTTTGTGCCACAGATTATTCGTGCGATTGATCCGAAAAAAGATATTGATGGTTTTGGTGCCTATAACCTTGGAAAGATGTTCCTGAGTGCAGAGTTTGAACATCTTCCTCCAGCCACGCCCTCTGGAGTCATTGAGATGCTCAAGTACTACAATATTGAGATCGAAGGAAAACACGCAGTGGTTGTTGGACGAAGCAATATTGTCGGCAAGCCTCTTGCGATGATGCTTCTCAATCGTGGTGCGACTGTTAGTATTTGTCATAGTAAAACGAAGAATCTTGCAAATATCACACGGCAAGCAGATCTTCTTATTGCTGCAGTTGGAAAACCAAAGATGATCACAAAAGATATGGTCAAAAAAGACGCAGTAGTGATTGACGTTGGCGTCAATCGACTTGCCGATGGCACGCTCTGTGGAGATACCGATTTTGAGAATTTGCAGGATCATGTTTCTGCTATCACTCCTGTTCCAGGAGGAGTAGGGCCACTCACTGTTGCAAGTCTCATTCGCAATTGTGTCCGAGCGAAGGAGAGGCAACTAGAGACGCTAGACAATAGATTATAGACAGTAGACAATCCTCTTTTTCCTATTGTTCCTGTGATTCTTTTCGTGCCTTTCTCTCTTGTCAATTCCCCTCTTTTCGTCTATGCTCTGCACTCCTTTTCCTTTTTCCTATGGCTCCAGATCACGGCGATACCATCCTCCGTTTTGAAGATATTACCTTCGCATACGAACCTACAAAATATGTTCTGAAAGATGTTAATTTTAACATTCGTGAACACGCAAAGCTCACTATCATGGGACAAAATGGCGCAGGAAAAAGTACACTGTTTAAGATGATGATGGGTGAGATCAAGCCACAACAAGGTGAGATTCACAAGAAAAAAGGAATGACCATCGGTATTGCAAAACAAATGATGGCACCGCAAGATCTTGAAAAAACTGTACTGGAATTTTTTGAAGGCGCATTCTCTGAAAAGAAATATGATATTGATCGAGATATTGCTCGCGTGCTCGATGCCGTGAATCTGCATGCGCCAAAAGACAAAAAGCTCAAAGAGTTTTCCGGAGGACAGAAAGCGCGCCTTCTCCTTGCATTTGCCCTCATTCAAGAGCCGGATATTCTCCTCTTAGATGAGCCAACAAACAACCTTGATGCTGCGGGCATTGATCATCTGACAACCTTCCTTGTGATGTACGAAAAGACATGCATCGTCATTTCCCACGACGCCAATTTCTTGAATAGCTTCACAGAAGGCGTTTTGTACCTCGATACATTTACACATCAAGTTGAGCAATACACTGGAAACTATTTTGACGTAGTGGAGAACATTGCTGCACAAATTGAGCGCGAACAACGCCAAAACGCTCGCATGGAAAAAGAGATGCAAGATCAAAAAGAGAAGATCAACTTCTTCTCACACAAGGGAGGAAAAATGCGTAAACTCGCCAGTAAAATGCGCACTGCGGTAGAGGAAGCTGAGGAAAATAAGGTTGATGTTCGAAGAGAAGATAAAACCATTCCACCGTTTACCATTGAGGCAGATCCTTTCCCGAAGCCACTTGTGGAAATTTCTTCTGTGACTGTGATGAAAGATCACAAGCCTGTAAAGAAAAATACGCATGTGACTGTTCGAAGGAGGCATCGTTTGCTCATCACTGGACCAAATGGCATTGGTAAAAGCTCCCTTCTTCAAGCAATGGCCAATGGAAAAGAAAAAGGCGCTGTCATCACGCCTGGGGTAAAAGTGGGGTACTACCAACAAGATTTCTCCGGACTTCCGATGGATCAAACAGTATACCAAATTTTGGAGTCTGCGATGGAAGTGCCGAACCATCAGTATATTTTCCAAACAGCTGCGCGCTTCCTCCTTCCTGGCGAAAAAGTGCAAACAAAAGCCATCTCTCTTTCTGAAGGACAGAAAGGACTCCTCTGCTTTGCGCGTCTCATGCTACAACGTCCAACACTCCTCATTTTAGATGAGCCCACTAACCACATCAATTTCCGCCACCTTCCTGTGATTGCAGAGGCCCTCAATCAGTATGAAGGAGGGATGATTCTCGTCACTCACGATCAAGAGTTTCTCTCACAAATTAGCATTGATGAGGAGTTAGATTTGGGAGCGTTGTAGGAGCAATTTAGAAGAAACAGAGGAAGCAGATGGTGTAGAGCAATTTTATTGTAGAGACGCGATTAATCCCGTCTTTTCGTTGCCTTCAAATTCCACGCTTTTGTAGCGACAAAAGAAAGGAAAGATGAATAGAGAAGAAATTTATCAACAAAACCGCAGGTGGGACACCTGCTCTAATGCATTGTTTTCAAGATTCAATCTTGAGCAGAGGCACGTTATAGAGCGGTTCTACGATTTACACCTGAAACTCTCCATTCTTAAAGATCACTTTCTTTGAACCATCAGCAAGTGTTGCAGTCACTGTACGATCTTCTGTTGAGATGATGTCCGTGTGTTCTGGTGATTCATTATACCCAAGATCTTCCCAATCTTTTTCCGTTAACTTAGTCTGATCTCCCGTGTAGCTCTCTTTATAGGCACGACCAAGTGCCACGTGCGTGTTTCCAAACTCTCCGCCAATATTTTCATCGAAGAGTGTATTGGCCATGAATTTGGTGATGCGCGAGAAACGGCGATCGGTCAGAGAGTATTCACCAATGCGATTGGCATTTTTTCGCTCAATCATTGCCTGAAGTACATCTGCTCCCTCTTTTGCATCTGCGTTTACAACAATGCCATTCTGAAACTCGAGTGATACGCCACGCAAAATATTTCCATACCGATAGAGTGGTTGATTGAAAAAGATTTTTCCTTCCGTACCACGTGCATCGGGCGAAATGAAGAGCTCAAAACTTGGCACATTTCTTCCTGTTCCACCAAGCCACTTTCGCCCTTTTCCAATTTGCACTTTGAGGTCAATTGACTCCCCTTCGACGTGTAGCCACTCTACTTCCAATGCATTTAGTACGGCTTTAATACGTTCTTGCTCAGCTTGAATGTTCCTCCATTCGGTAATAGGGTCTTCTGCATCTAAAAAACATGCATGAATAATTTGCTCCCAATACTCCTCAAGAGACATCTCTGCTTCCTTTGCCATGGCCTCCGTTCCATACAGCCCAAGTGTCCAACTAAATTTTCCTTCCAATTCTTTCTGATTCAACCAATCTCTTGTTTTCTTGCGAGCATCCATGGCTTCAAATAAATGTTTTGGATCGATCTGTGCCAACTCTTTTGGATCAGCCTCTGCGATGATGCTGACGCTATGATCAATCAATTCTACCTCCGCTTTTTTAAAGGCTTCCGCAAAAAATGTTCGTTGCTCCTGTGACGCATGTTCAAAAAAGACCTTATCCATCAATGTAGGAATATAGTGAATTTTTGGATGTGCTCCAATCTTTAGCGTTTCTTCGACAAGATATGGGAGCAATGGCTTCGCGATATCGGGGACAGATAGCTGTACAACATCACCTTTCTGTGCGCCTTTTCCTTCATGTAATGCAAATGCAAGAAAAAGCTGTGCGTACTTCTGAAGAATGGAAGAGTGTGGAGTGTACATCTTGCATAGAATAGAGAAAATTCTCGATGTTTCCAACTCTTTTTCTTTGAGGTATACTGCATGTTGTTTTGTTTCTCCCTCTCTCACATGCCTACTCTTCGCTCTCTTGCACTGCTCTCTCTTCTTGTTTGCACAGCTTGTGCTTCTCAATCAAATACCGATTCTGTGGCTCTTTCAAGTAGCGCATCATCTCTTGTTGCGACGCAAAATGTCAGTTACATCGGTGTTGTCGTTACTGCGGAAGCAACGCCTAATGCAACACATCGTCTGCAATTGCAAGATGGATCGTTCGTCTCTCTTTCTCCTTTCGATAGTGCGCTTTCGCTCGAAAAATATCTTGGCAAAAAAATTGAAGCCCGAGGATCGAGCATCCCTCAGTCAGATGGAACAGAACTTCTCCGTGTGAGTGAGGTCATTGTGATGGATCAATCGAGCTCTTCTTCCATTTCTCAGATGCGAAAAATGTGTGGTGGCATCGCAGCAATACAATGCAGTACTGGCTTTACATGTACCGATGACCTAGAGGACGATTGCGACCCTGAGCATGGTGGTGCCGATTGTGCTGGTGTCTGTATTCCTGTTTCTCAAGAATCATCATCTTCTATCAGTAGTAATACACTCTCATCACTTTCATCCTCTCTTCAATCATCTGCTTCTTTTTCACGCTCTTCATCCTCCTCTTTGTCTGTTTCATCATCATCTTCACTCTCCTCTTCTTCGCTTCCTTCTTCATCATCCTCCTCAGTTTCCTCTCTTAGTTCTTCAAAAGATCAATCTGCACAAATTGATGTCATGACAAAGCAAAAATACGAATCCCCTCTCTGGACACAAAAATATTGCTCAACGCATATTGGATTCTGCATTGCTGCCCATAAAAATTGGTATTTCAAGTCGTTCGGCGTACAAGAGAACTCTCTGTGGCATGTAGAATTTGGCATCAAGTCTCTTGAAAACATTGGAGATGGAGTCATTTCTCTCGATCTTCGCAAAGGCTCTTCTGCATCTGCAGGAGGTGTCTCAAAGGAAATCCAAGTACAGGGAGAGAGCATTGTTGGCTTTAGCGATTTTGGATCAAATCATTTTGAAATCACAGGCGCACCAAGTCTGCGAGAAGCTATTCTCTTCATGCTTCATTCCATCGAGGCTACACTCTAACCGAACTTGCTCCTATGACACTCTTTCAGTATCGCACTCTTCAAGACGGCAAAGAAGTGCTTGGCACCATCGATGCACCTTCCGCTCAGAGTGCACAAGAACTGTTGCAAAAAAATGCTATTGAAGCAACAGATATTCAGGAAGCCTCGCGTATCAATCGGCCATCTGGATCGGTATTGTCTGCAGAACCTATGGTGCAATCATTCGCCTACGAAGGCGTCGACGCTTCTGGTGTTACACGCCATGGCACCGTACAAGGAAATACAAAACGAGAGGCATTTGATCGACTCCTTTCCTCTCAAAAACTTTCACTCTCTCTCCTCTCTCCTCTTGGTATTACCCCACTGTTCCCTGACCCTGATCTTGAAAGATGGCAACAAGAAAAAAAATCTACTTCTTCTGTAGAGGCACAACATTCTCTGTACACTTCCTTACTCGATACCCTTCGTCTCTATGCAGGGTGGCTCCTTGTGTGGTACACGCTCTTCTCGTCGATTGGCTACTACTCCTCGGTGCGCGTCTTACCCTTCTCCATACCGTTCTCTGAGCTCTTTTTCCGTTCGTTGTTTCTTTCCAGCGTTGCGCTGAGCGCATTCCTTTTTCTCTTTGCAACATCAATCCTGCCTCAGATCATCAATCGCTTCGCGCGCTATGGCATTGCACTTCTCTTCATTGTGCTGTTCTTTGCAATGCGCGACGTCCTTGTATCGTAAAATCAAACAACAGAAAGTTATTTACAGTCCTAACTGCTTTCGAATGTCGTCTGCCTGCGATTGCTCTGTTGCTTTTGCCTGCTCTTGCACAAAGAGAGATTGTAAATCTTTCCAATCTTCGCTGTGCTTTCCTTCTAGTTGACGCAAGTGTTGCAAATGCTTTGGCGATAACTGCATAAACTTTGCTCGTTCTTCTTGTAAGATTTTCTGCAATTCATCAATTTGAAATTGACTCAGTTTTGGAATAGCTTGAATAATACGCCACTTTTCATCGCGGGTGAGAGAAATAGATCCACGAAGTAATGTTAAAAATACCTGTTCGTCAAACTGTGTCTCTGGATGCGCTGGAACAACGACATGATCATTGTTTAATGTATCCATGATCGCACCAAAGCGATAATCTCCTACTTCTGCCAAAATCTTGATATCCTGTTCATCATAACCCATCTCGATCGTTGCGGTGACTCCCACTGGGGGTGGAGGTGGGCTTTTGTCTTGTGGTGGATTTGCCCCTGCTTGCCCATCATCTTGCTGAGCAGCGCCTGCGCCTTGTGCTGGCGGAGGTGGCGGTGGAGATCCAAAAACCTGTGTTGGATCGAGGCCATCCGTTGGAACAGGGTCGCCAGGGCGTGGTGGATTTGCTCCTTGTGTGCTATCGTCAGACATGAAAAAGGGGTGAAAGTACGAATAGTGTATTCATTTCCTATTCAAAAATCAACAACATCGAATAGTCGCAAGGGCAATGCCTGTCGCTACAGACACATTGAGGGACTCTTTCTTTCCATGCATTGGAATATGCACAATTGCCTCACATTCTTGTTGTAGTTGCTCCGATACTCCAGAAATTTCATGTCCAAGAATGAGGCATACCTTTTCTGTAAAAGGATAGGAAAAAAGAGAGATGCTTTTTTCGTTCTTCTCGAGACCAATAATGGCATATCCTTCCGATCGAAGACGCTGAATTGTCTCTTGTGGATCGCTCACTGTTGTCCATGGCACGGTTTCTTCCGCGCCAAGTGCTGTTTTAGAAATTTCCTTTCGCGGAGGACTCGATGTGTATCCTGACAAATAGAGGTGCTGAATGGCAAACGCATCAGACGTGCGAAAGAGTGAACCAATGTTCCACATCGATCGAATATTATGCGCAATGACGACAATGGTTCTCATGAACTTATGCAGGAATGCGCTCTATAGAAGACGAGTGTGGATTACAGAATACTTGCAATAAGAGCGGATCGTGCACATCATCCTCTGTTACCCCTCTACAATCATAGACCACTCCTGTTTTTGCGCCATTACCAAGTGCAATCGCTAGTGTGTCTGGCTCATCTGTTCTGAGAAATGTAATGCCTGTGAGGATGGGTGACGAAAGTGGAATGAGTGTTTTGGTGTCGGCATTCCATTTGTGCCATCGGCCCTCTTGTTTGATGAATGCCATTTCCTTCTGTGGATTAAAAAATGACAACGATCGTAGTAGGTCGATCCCCTTTTCGTTATTGGTCCCTACAAAGCGAAATTGTCGTAACGAAAGATGTGGCACTCTGCGATGAGCTGCCCGCTCCACTGTGCGCTCTTCATTATTGGTAATGATCGTCGCAATATATAATTCATTCTTCATCGGCGTATGCATTTTTGGCGTTGAAGACAGTGCATTCAAACCCCCTTCATATGTTCCACTTGGCGTTCTTCCGTTTTTTTCAATCCACTGCTTCATCGACAAGAAATATGGATCGCCAAGAACGGTGCGCTCTGGATGTGGCATGATCGCAACCACATTACCACGTGGATTGCAAATTCCTGCAATTGCAAGCATAGAACCATTGGGTGTGACTGGTGCTTCTGCCGATACCTCTCCTGTTTCGCTACAATAACAAAAAGCAATTTGATCATTTTTCTGTAGCTCTGCAATGAGGTCTGGATCTTTTGTGGTGAAACGACCTTCGCCATGAGCAATTGGCGTATGCATGACTCCTGTCCAGTTTGATGTCGCACAGCGCTCTGGTGCACACACTGGCTTCATCCACACCCATTGATTCAAAAACCCTGGCGATTGCCATACATCATCACTCGAACGTCGTGCATTGTGTGCTAAGCACATGCGTAGTGCGTCCCCCATCGGCACAAGCCCACTTTCAATGAGCACTTGTGCTCCATTACAGTTCCCAAGAATGACCTTTCCGCGCTTTGCCTCCTCGTGCATGTAGGCAAACAGTGGATCGCGCGCAGCAACCATTCCACTACGACCGCGATCTTCGTAGCTAAACCCTGCACCAAAGAAATATCCATCCACGTCATGCAATTTTTCGAGCGAATCATTCCATCGAAAAACAAACGCATCACAGCCTATGCGTCGAAACATTTTGAGATTATCGACTTCTCCATTACTTCCTGGAAATGACGGAATGGCGATGAGAGGTTTTTTCATGAAGATACAATGAAAGAAAGAGAAAAGGAAATCAAGAGAATGTTATTGCAAGTGACTTGCAATTAGGTTTTGTGATGAAGTTTTTTTTATTGAGGGATCAGGAAATCTTGTTCTCTTTCTTCACTTTCTTTTGTCGCTACAAAAGAAAGTGACAAATCCCCCTACGCCTTCGCTTTGCTCAGGACTTCGGGGGACAAGGAAAAAATCGTCGCTGGTGACTCACTTTGATCACTTCATTTCACTCACTCCGCTGCAAATGTGAACTCGTCGCTCACTATCGTTCGCTCCTCAAACAGCACATTTGCGACACTTCGTTCGTGAGAAGTGATAGCAAAGTTCGTCAAGGCGACAAAAAGAGTCATCTGCCACCCTCCTCTACACTGTCATCACCTCTTCTTGTTTCTTCTTCGCTGCATCTTCAATTGTTGCGTTTGCTTCATCCACTAATTTTTGCAGATCTTTCTGCAGTCTTTCTACCTCATCCTCATCATCTAATTCTTTAATGACGTCATTCACTTTTTGACGATCTTGACGAATGGCAATTTTTGCTTGTTCTGTTAATTGTGACACAATTTTTGTAATTCCCTTGCGTCGCTCTTCTGTCATTGGCGGAAAATTCAAGCGAACAGCGATGCCATCATTCACAGGATTCACTCCAATATCTGCCATCAGAATTGCTTTTTCAACGGCACTTAATACTGACTTATCCCACGGCTGAATGAGCATCGATCGTGCATCTTGCACTGACACACTGGCAACGCCCTTGAGTTCCATCTTCTGTCCATACGCTTCGACCATTATCGTTTCGACCAATGCAGCATTCGCACGACCAGTTTGCAATTTTGCAAATTCTTGATGCAAGTGATCGAACACTTTTGTGGCAGCCGTTTCAAAGTCTTGTAGAAGAGCGTGTTGCATAGAAAAAGAAAAAATTAATCACGAACAAGTGTGCCAATATCTTTGCCGAGTGCAGCATCGAGCAAGGCACCGTTCGTATGGAAATTAAAGACAACAATGGGAAGATTTTGTTCTCGACACAAGCTAAATGCAGACTGATCGAACACTTTTAAATTTTTCTCAATCGCTTCTTGGAATGTGAGTGTTGTATATTTTTTCGCATCTGCATTCTTCTTTGGATCTTTATCGTACACACCATCCACAGTCGATGCTTTCAAAATCACATCGCAATTCAATTCCAGTGCACGAAGAGCAGCTGCTGAATCGGTCGTAAAATAGGGGTTTCCTGTTCCCCCTGCGCAAATGACAATGCGACCTTTTTCCAAATGACGTTCTGCGCGACGACGTAAGTACGGCTCAGCCAATTGTGGCACATTGATGGCAGAACACACGCGTGTCACTGTACCAAGTTTCTCAATAGCAGACTGTAACGCAACCGCATTCATGATGGTTGCGAGCATGCCCATGGCGTCGCTTGCTGTTCGTTCAATGCCACTTTCGGTTGTGTCTCTGTAGCGCCAAATGTTCCCTGCTCCAATAACAATGATCACCTGTATGCCACTCTGCGCCACGTCTACCACTTGTCCTGCAATGTCATGTAATTTCTGGTAATCGAAGCCAAAACCATCAGCAAGGGCTTCGCCAGAAATTTTAAGGAGAACTCGTTTGTAAGGAGAAGGCATGTCTCAATTGTAGCGAGGAGACAGAAAGAGGACAAGGTGGAGATTTTTCTCAAAACACATCTTCATTTCTTCTCTCTTTTGCTCTACACTAGTAGTGTCGCCCCCGTAGCTCAGTGGATAGAGCAGTAGGTTTCTAACCTATTGGCCGTAGGTTCAATTCCTACCGGGGGTACCATACTGGATGATTGCTCATGTTAATGGTCATGAACGTATCACTTATAGAGCTACAGTACTATCATGTATAGGCATACATTTGTCGCCTTGATGAGCTTTGTATTCACTGTTCATGTGCGAAGCGTAAAGCGATGTGCATCTGTTTGAGGAGCGAAGCGACGAGTCTGCACATCGTAGCGGAGCACATGAAATACAGTGATCAAAGCGAATCACGAGCGACGATTTTTTCTTTCGTTTCCTTTCTTTTGTAGCGACAAAAGAAAGGAAAGACCTGAAGAGAAATCATTATTCATAATCTTCTTCTATCAAATGATGATGGCTTCGCTCTATTAATGTTAAAATAGAGGCAAAATTTTAACATATTTTCCTCGCTATGTTCATCTGATTAACATGAAAATTACACAAATCTTCTTCATGATTTTTCATTCTTCCCACCCTTCTCCTTCCACTCCCTATACTCCTTCTTCATTGTGCTCATTATTTTTTGCATGCCTCCCCAAATGTGCGACCACTGAAGCTCTCCTCGTGAGAGATCTCCAATGAGTGGAATGGAACTCCAGTGCCCGTGTGAGGCTTGAATGAACCCAAACATCATGGCAGCGATGAGCGGAAGAGTGAGAATGTGCCCAATGACGGGAATGAGCAGAAGTGGCAGAGAGAGAAGAAAGAGAACAATTCCCTGTTTTGCGTGATGGACTGCAAAAGGAGATTCTCTGCGGAGGAAGTAGATGAACACACTCATAATCCACACATAGCTAAACGCCGCAACATCCTTGTTTTCAAGAACATCTTTGTCTGTGCCAGAGGAGGGAGGGGTAGGAGTCATAGAATATGTAACTTTTCATACTATCATTCTTTCTTGATAGCATCATGAACAAAAAAACAGAGTTCCATTACCTGAGCAACATCTATCACATGACATTCCACAATATTGACCAGTTGACATACAAGAGCTTGATGATGAAGATATTGTTTCACACCGTGCGCTATTACCTTGAATAAAACACGCTTCGGATGGCAAGCAACATCTATCTCCACACGATATAGTTGGAGAATTACAACTTTGATTGACACAAGATCCGTTTTGACAAACATTATTTCCACAACAATCAGCACTTGTACCACAAGACCCAAATGTACACTGCGAGGAAGAGGAGGAAGTACTACTTAAGTAATCATTTGGAATACAAGTAGGCGATCCTTGCACTAAGGTAATACATGTGAAATCAGCGCCACAAGCAGGGCAACATTGACCTGCTGGACACACCGTTGTCGGATCAGCAACTGCTGGATTTGCAACAGTAGGATTAGTTGTCGTTGGATTTGTTGTAGCAGGAGGTGTTGTTGTTGGTGGCGATCCAGAACATTCATAATTACCATCAGTATTCGTGTCTACACATGTTGATGGCGATGGACAACAAAGTGTTGATCCATCGTTATTGATACAATAACTTTCTCCCAGTGCGCATGCGGATGCAATTGACGAGCTACTACTTGTCGTACAAATACCATTTGTACATGTATTACTACAACAATAATTAAAGCCTGTTGACGTATTTGAGCAAGAAGCACCAGTGGGCGCACACATACAACTACCAGTAGTATTACAAGACCCTGAACAACAATCTGAGCCATTAGCACATCCTGCAAATAATCCACCACAGCTACTACTTGAACTACTGCTTGAGGAAGGATAACACATATAATTTGATGTGTTGCAACAGTAATCTGGTTTATCAACACATGTATTGGTATTTGAATCGCACGTTGAGCCTGCACAACAAGAAACTGTTTTTGGCACATGACAATTTGTGTTGGCAACACAATAATTACCAAAGCCAGCACAAGTTGGAGTGGGTTGCATTGGATTATTAGGATCTGTATCGCTACATGGAATAGTAACACTCGTCCCACACGCTGTTCCAAGTGCTGCGCATTGATTCACGCTACTAGAAGAGGATGCTGGACAGCCACAAGTAATAGTATCAACAACACCCGTTGCTTGACATATAGTAGTTGTCACCGCTCCCTTCACGCAAGGTGCTGGACAAGTAAGAGGACTGCCAACTATTACTGGTGGACTGCCAATAGCATTACATTCATACAACTCCACACCTTCTAATGCACAAACAGATGGATTGCAAGCGACAGGAACTGGAATGCATGCCCCTGCGCCACATGTCCCCTGTTCGCCAAATGCATCACATGGAGCGCCTTCTGGAAGATAGCAATACGTTCCCATATTTACCCCACCAGAAGGGCAGCTATTACTTACTTTATTTTCAATGCATGAATTCGTTGGCCCTACATCTCCCCGCACATTCCACTCCCTTCTCTGCGACTGGTAAAGTACAGTACCAAGGATGAAGCCAAGGAACACTCCAAGAAGAAGCCGAGAGTACTGTGGAGGAAGAGAGAGGCGCATAGGCTAGAAAAGACGACGACGGAAGATGGATGCTCCTGCAAGGCCGCCTGTCACAAGAATGACGAGGAACAGCTCTGGGCCAGTTGGAGTTTTGGCAGGGGTTGGAATGTTCTTTGGGAGAGGGCGCGTTTGTACTGGGCGAGTTGGGATAATCGACGCAATAGGAGCTTCTGGAGTTGGCTCTGGCTCGTCCTGTGGAGCGAGAACAGTCATCTCTACCTGACAGGTTGCATCGCACCCATCGAAGGCAAAGAGGTTTCCATCATCACATTGCTCGCCATTTTGTCTCATGCCATCGCCACAGCTTGGCAGTAAACAATTCTTTAAACACAAGCTACCTTGTGTGTTGCTATTTTTTGAACCAAGGTCACACTGTTCATTGGGGTCGTTGATCATGCCATCGCCACAACGTGGAGGAACCACTTTTTTGCACGATGCATCACACGATGCTCCAGGCAAACCATTGCGCGTACCAAGATCACACTGTTCTCCAAAGCCTCGTTGCACCTGCCCATCTCCACACTCACCTGTCTCGCGGCGACACTGCGCGCTACATCCATCAAAATCTCGATTATTTCCATCGTCACACTCTTCGTTCGCGTCAATGGATCCATCTCCACATTTCGCCTGTGCAATCACTTGACACGTCACTGCACAATTGGAGCCCTCAACGCCATTCTTTGAACCAAAATCACATTGCTCCCCATATTGCACCTGCACAATGCCATCACCACAATACATGTTCTGCGGAGGACGTGATGATGGAGGGATGGTGGTTGGCGGAATGTATGGTGGAGGAAGTTGCACTGTTGGAGGAATGAAGGTGATGACAGAACTTGAGAATGCTGAGAAGCGAGAAGAAGAGCTACTTCTCGACGAAGAGACAATGCTACTTGTTGTACTACTACTTGAAGATGGAACTTGACACGTTAACCCTGTTCCACAAATTAAGTTAGTGCAACATTGTAGGCCTGTACCTCCAGCACATGACTGTCCTTGCGATGCGCACGTTGCAATAGAACTGCTTACAGAAGAGAGAGATGAGCTACTGGAGGATGTCACACTTGAGGTCGTGCTGGAGAACTGAGACGATGAAGAAGAGCTTGCTACAGACGAACGACTCGAGGAAGATGGCACGCTTGACGTAGCACTGGAGGATCGACTAGAGCTAGAGGATGTAATACTTGACGTAGCACTAGAGGAACGAGAAGAAGAGCTTGCTACAGACGAACGACTCGAGGAAGATGGCACGCTTGAGGTCGTGCTGGAAGATCGAGAAGAAGTAGAAGATGGCACGCTTGATGATGGCAGTGAAGAAGAGGCAACAGACACACTGGACGAAGAATTTGTACTCGCAGAAGAACCAGCGCCACAACAAATGTCTAGGCCAGCATTGGATGGTGGCACACAATACCAACTCGTCGGAGACACAGCCCCTGCACCAAGACAAACATCAATAAATCCATCGGCACATGTTGCCGTACGTGCACCACAAACACATTGAGCATCAGGAAGAGGATTGGCACATGTTGGCGTAGAAGAGCTCGAGGACGAAGAAATACTTCTTGCTGAAGAGGATGAAGACGGATTCGCCGTTGTGGGATTCGTGGTTGTGGGATTCGTGGTTGTGGGATTCGTTGTTGTAGGATCCGCTGTTGTTGGATTGGTTGTGGTAGGATCAGTAGTTGTAGGATTTGTCGTTGTGGGATTGATCGTAGTTGGAGGAGGAGATGAGCTATCTCCGCACATAGGATCTGCAGGGTCAAAATATTTCATACACACTTTTCCTGTCGTTCCTGCTACAGGGATGCATGTACAAGTATTACATTCATTATCACATACAACTCCTGGTGATACACCACCACATGTCACTGGATTATCCTTAGGACCCAGGCAAGATATTGATGGCTCGTTTCCAATACAATCAGCATCAGAATTACATAGTGGTCTCTGACATACTGATTCACACGCTGATTGCGTTGGAAAACAAGCATCACCAGAAGCTGGCGGTGTTACCACTTCGCCTTTCTTGCTCACATCATTCAATTCACCTGGATACTGAAACCACAACACACTCAATACCAATCCAAGCACGGTACCGAGAACGAGCCGAGAGAAATATTGAGGAGTTTGCATGATGCTATCCTTTTTATTGTACGATTTCCCCTTCCTGCTGAACAGAAAAAAGAGAATGTTACGCTTGAAAGAAAAAGAAAATATGTCCTTCTTGCATTGGAAGAATGCAAGAACACGATAGAATGCACACCATGCACTCTCTCCTTCGTGAATTTCAACTCTTCTTTTCTAGTCTTTTTCGTCTTAGTGCACGCGTACATGCACGCCTTGCTTCATGGATACAACACACTCCTTCTTCGCGTCCGGAAGAATGGCATGTTCTCAGCGCCTCCTTTTTATTGCCTCTTGGATTTGTGATTCTCACGGCATTGTTTACCTACGTCGCTCATTACAACTCCCCAAATGCACCCTTTTGGGATGAGCCCTACCACATTGCTTCTGCACAAAAATATTTGCATGGCGTGTACTTCATGGAACAACATCCTCCTCTTGGAAAACTCTTCATCGCTCTTGGTGAAAAGATCCTTCATCCAAATGAAAAAACCGATCAATTTTTGAATACCGATTACGCTCGCGACTTTTCAGGAGATGCATCGTTTGCAGGATATCGACTCTTCCCTACGCTCTTTGGCTTTGCCTCTGCCATCCTATTCTTTTTTCTGTTTCTTGTTCTGACGAGTAACCCTACACTCTCCGCACTCCTTTCGTTTCTCTATATTTTTGACACTGCACAAATTGTGCACAGCAGAGGTGCAATGCTCGACTCAACACTCCTCTTTTTTGCGCTTCTCACCATTCTCTCCTTTCTTCTCCTTCAAAGGAACAATCTTTCAACGAGAACGCTTGTTGGACTCAGCGCTCTTTTTGGACTTAGCTTTGCGTGTGCGCTCACCACAAAAGTTGTGTCACTTGTTCTGCTTGTTCTGTTGCCATTTATCATCTTTTCTTTTCTTCCTGACTACCGACGCATGCTTCTCTTTTGTGGTACTGCAGGATGCACATTCCTTCTGTTCTATAGCAGTATATGGATGATTCACTTCTCGCTTGGGAGCACCGTTGTTCCTGCGTTGCCCGATCAAGGATATTATCAAGCGTCTCCAGCATACAAAGACATTCTTACTCAGCACACCAATCGATCGATCTTCAATTTCCCCATCATGCTTCGTGACTCTCTTCAATTTGTGAGTCATTACAACAATGGCGTGCCACGACTGGATCTCTGTAAGTCCGATGAAAATGGTAGCCCTTCTTTTTTCTGGCCTTTTGGCGGTCGCACGATTAACTATCGCTGGGCAAAAGAGAGCTCCGATTCTTCGCTCGTTTCCTATCTCTACCTTGTTCCAAACCCCATTGGCTGGGCTCTTGGTTTTCTTGGCGTGATCTTCTCTTTCTTCATTCTTTTCTCTGCGCTGACAGGCGAACGAAAACATCCTATCGCCGGTCTCGTTCCTCTCTGCGCCCTTCTTTCGCTCTACTGTAGCTACATGATTGCCATCTCCACTCTCGATCGTGTGATGTATCTCTACCATTACTTCTTCCCTCTTGCATGTTCGTATCTTCTCTTTGGTCTCAGTGTGATGAATATCCATCAACTAGGATGGTGGAAAGTTGATGAAGAAAAACGAATTGTCCTCATGACGTTCCTCGGACTTGCTATCTTCCTTTCCTTTCAATTCATGCGACCGCTTAGCTATTACATCCCGCTCTCATCGACGCAAGTGGAACGCCGAGCACTTCTTCCGCTCTGGGAACTCACGTGTGTAGGGTGTGCGAAGGAGAGTACGCTTGTTCGGCCAAATAAATAGCATGGTAGCTATTAGCTTTTGGCAATTGGCTAGTGATAAAAAGTGGGTAGTTGTTAGTAGGTAGTTATAACAGAGCGGCTTTTCTAGCCGCGATTGGCTTGTGGCTATTAGCAATTAGCTTTTGACTAGTTATTAGTTGGTAGTTGTTAGTGGGTAGTTTCCTCTCCCTTCTTGTCCCCCGAAGCCTTGGCGTAGGGGGATGGGAGAGGGTCGGGGAGAGGGGCACTACTCAATCGTTCTGATCTGAATGCTCATCACGGGCTCTCCTGTACTACTCATGTCCGAGACAATCACAACACGCATGCCTTTCTTCAAATACTTTTCTTTTTTCAGAAGAGCGATCGATGTCTTGATGTTCTTCTCTGAGTCTTTCACAAATGCAATTGTGTGTGGAATGACTCCCCAGACAAGCATCATCTTTCGCTGAACAGACTCTGTGTCTGCAAAGGTGTGAATGGGCACATGAGGACGACAACGACTCACCGCACGCGCAGTGCGACCATGACGACTCATGACGATCATGGCATCGGCATGGAGCTTTGTTGCAAGAACAGCCGCAGCAAGAGACTGCTCTTTGCGTGGAAGATCGATATCTACTTTATCTGCAAGAAGCGGAGTGATGAGATGGTCGAACGATGTTTCGCCACGTTCGTTTTTCTGAAGTGTTCGAGCCATTGCTTCCACTGCCTTAAATGGATAGAGCCCTGTTGTTGTTTCCCCTGAAAGCATGGTGGCATCGGCCTTGAGACTAGCTGCGTAGGCGATATCGGTAATCTCTGCGCGTGTTGGCATGGGGCTTGTGATCATGCTTTCGAGCATCTGTGTTGCAACAAGAACCGGCTTTCCACGCCTTCTACATGCATCAACAATTTGACGCTGGATCATCGGCACATCTTCAAATGGCACTTCTGCACCAAGATCTCCACGTGCCACCATCATGCTATCTGCTGCATCTGCGATTGCTTCAATATTTGATACTGCTTCAGGAGTTTCAATTTTTGCCATCACTTCAGCATCACTCTTGTGTTTTTTGAGGAAAGCCTTCAATTCTTTGATGTCATCCCCTGTACGAACAAATGATGTAGCGATCATATCGACTTCCTGATCGATGCCAAATTGAATGTCTTGCCAGTCTTTCTTCGTAAATGAGGGCAAGCTAATGTGTGCGCCAGGCAAGTTAATGTGACGACGAGAGCCGATCTTTCCATCTTCCAATACGCGTGCAATGACTGCACCATTTTTTTCGATGGACACCACTTCACACTCAATTGCTCCATTATCAATCAAAATGGAACGAGCGTGCTTCACATCTTTGGCAAAATGTTCATAGTCAACGCGAATGACTTGCAATTTTTCTTTTCCTGTTGGATGTGACGTAAAGATGACCTTCTCGTTTGCCTTCACAACAATAGGCTTTTCAACATCTCCACTGCGGACTTCAGGACCCTTGGTATCAAGCATGATGGCAAGTGGATAGCCTTTCTTTTGCACAGTGCGAATTGCTTTGATGGTATTACCATGCACTTCATAGCTTCCATGTGAAAAGTTCAGTCGACACACTGTCACTCCGAGCTTTGCAAGTTTTTCAATATTCTGAGGAGAGCAGGTAGCAGGTCCGAGAGTGGCGACGATTTTGGTGAACATAAGGCGGTGAGGGTGAAGTAATACGTTTTAAATGATATCAGAGCGGCTTTTCTAGCCGCGATTGGCATGTGCTTATTAGCTTTTGGATAGTAGGTAGTTGTTAGTTGGTAGTAGGTAGTAAAAAGTAAGGCAAGCAAGGTACGTATAGTAGGTATTGTAGGATTCTTTGATTTCTTATTCTCATTCTCTGATCCTCCATCCCTAAAACCTATCACCTATGACCTACAACCTATTCTACGTACCCAATTCCCCCCACATCTCCCATGGCAACACCCTTTGCTGGAATTGTCATCTTCTCTGCGTACTGTGGTTTTTTCACTGGTTGCATCGACAGTGTGAGTGGATCTTTTGCAATCGCTTCTAATGACTGCGCCTTTGCAATCTGCATATTGAGCACTTCTTCCTGTAAGAGAAGTTGTGTGCGAGTGTGTTCCAATGTGCGTAGTGTGTATCCTTTTGTTGCGTTGAGATTGTGATGGAATAGAATGAGCAATGCGAGCACGACAATGAGCACTGCAATCACCGAGAGCAGCAGCACAGTGCTACTTTCCACCATTCGACCAAGCGACATCCTTCGTTTTGGATGAGTATCAAGTGCCACTGGACATTTCACCATGTGAAACATAAAGCAGAGACAATTCTACTCCTTACTTCCGAAAAAGTACACGGAAAATTGCAGAGCGTGCTCGAGGATTTTTTTGTACCTCCTCAGCTGTTCCGCGTATAGGTTTTTTATTCAATAGATCAAACTTTTGTGGGGAAATATCCGCCCCTGTAACAGGGTCTTTTTCGGTTGATGCCATACGACGAAATGCATTTTTGACAAGACGATCTTCCAGAGAATGAAAGCTGATGATGCCAAGTCGTCCTCCTTTTTTCAGCATGGTTGGAGCCACTGTCAGGAGATGTTCTAATGCGCCTAATTCATCGTTCACTGCAATGCGCACGGCCTGAAAAATTTGTGGCAAGTATTTTGGCGCATCGTGTTTGTAGACAGTTGTTGCAATAGTTTTGAGGTCGGTTGTTGTTTGTAATGATGCACGCGAGCGATAGTCAACAAGTGTCCGAATAAAGGCAAAACATCGTGGTAACTCACCATACTCTTGAAACGTACATTCAAGCGTTCGTTGATCGGTTGATTGTAAAAACTCTGCACCAGTCATCCCTTGTGTTCGATCGAATCGAAGGTCCAGTGGCGCATCAAATCGAAAGGAAAACCCACGAGACTCATCATCAAAATGAAGTGAGCTCACTCCAATGTCTGCAAAGATGATGTCAAACGTTTGTGAAGGATCTGGTAGACACTGAGGCAATTCAGAAAAATTCGCATGCACCGTCTGTACATTCTTCCAGTCTTGAAGATGTTCTTTCGCAAGAAGAAGATTTGCGCTGTCTGCGTCGAGAGCTGTGAGCGAACCACTTGGTCCAACTTTTTCCAGCAATGCGCGACTGTGCCCTCCAAGTCCAAGCGTCACATCGAGCACACTCTCACCCTCTTGTGGATGAAGAGTTTCGATGACCTCGGTGAGAAGAACGGGGATGTGCATGGGAGAAGCAAGTAGCTATTAGCCAGTAGCGCGTAGTATACATGGAGTTTTTCTTTGCTATTCGCTAACCGCTATTCGCTGATATTGTCTTTCATACTCCATCACTTGTCTCTTGAGTGAAAATCGTGTGCAGACTTCGTGATACGCAGCTTCGATGAGAGATGGATCAATGCCATGAGTGATGATTTCTTCTAACACGCGCACAAGATCATCACTCCTTCGTGACTCAAAGAGCATTCCTGTTTTTCCGTTCTGAATCACCGAACGTAACCCTGCGCAATTAGACGCAACAATTGGAATGCCACGCGCCATTCCCTCAATGGCAATCAGTCCAAACCCCTCAAGAGTAGAAGGAATGATGAGGACATCGGAGGTATCGAGCAATTCTTTCTTCTTTTCTTCGGATACCGCATCAAGAATGAACACATTTTTTGTACAATTATTTTCTTGTATCCATCGAATAACATCATCTCCAAGAAGGTTTTTTCCTGCAAGAATGAGGGAAAGATTGGGGTGTGTTTTGATGATGCAGGAGAAGGCAAACAGAAGCGTCCAAATCCCCTTTCGTTCTTCGATTCGTCCAAGAAATAGCATCTGACGAATAGGCGATGTTCGCTTTGGAAGTAGTGAGCAAAGAAAATCATCTGCAATAGCGTTTTCAATCACGCATATTTTTTGTGGATCAATCGCATAATCCTCTATCAATGCCTGACGCGTATCGCCTGATACACACGTAATACAATCGGCAAGTTGATAGGTCCGTCGTTCGAGCTTCGCCATGAGCCACTTTGTCATCCACGCGATACTCCAGCGCGCAAACACCTCTTTCCTCTCCTGTTCATACGTATGATGTGCCGTGACAAGAAGTGGGATTGATGGTTTTCTGAGAAGAAAAACACCACCTGAACCAGCATGAACATGAAGTAATGCAAGTTGATGCCTTGCAATGATCCGCTCTACAAAAAGAGAGCACATCACTGAAAACAGTGGACATCCTCCTTTTTTCTTCCAGCGAGAGGATGCAAAAGCAGAGACGCGATCATCAGCATTGTGCGACGGAGAAAGAACGGTATAGTGATGTTCCTTCTTTTGGCGCAGTGCAGAAAGAAGAGTGATGAGCATCACGCCAAGACCGCCAATGGGGGGTGAGTAGTCGTAGCTAATGACACCAATGCGCATAGGTGTATAGTATTGCGGATGAACGAGAAAAGAAAGGAAAGACCCGAAGAGAAATCATTATTCACGATCTTCTTCTGCCAAATGATGATGGCTTGACTCTATCCTTGACACTCCTACACACTCCTACCCCTAGCGTCGTATACCCCACAGGTAGTGTGTACAGATCATAATGAATACATTTTTTATACAGTATTTTTGTTGATGATCTGCTGAAATACATCTTTTATACTCAAAGTATAGTTGACA
>CAZKOO010000009.1:0-31889 GCA_964554435.1 uncultured Candidatus Peribacteria bacterium | reverse complement strand
AGAGTACGCCTACTTCCCCCCTACGAGTATCAGAGGGAGAGACGCGGTCCGAAAAGTCAGACCTAAGCGTATGCTGGTGCAAATGTACGAGCAAAAGCGCGTTCAATTGCATTAGCGAATACAGCTGGGATTTCTGCAGTTGCAGTTAGTTGTTGTACGGTGGATAACGGGTACCGAAACAAACCCAGATCGAGACTCATTCAGCGCAAAATCACGCTATCAAAAGCCTGTCATCCCCATAGTTGAATTCGAGCTGAACGCAAGCAAAGCGCAGTGTGAAGCCGAAGATAGCACTTGCCCACCATAGCCTTTGGCGAAGGTGGGTGTCCGACAGAGCTCCAAGCGATAGCGAGGAGCGAAGGGGGACTGGTGAGTATCAATACAGGAAGGAAGAATGCCCGAGATGTAAGAGAGCGAGAGCGTATTCTATCATCTTTGACGTAGGAGTGCAAAAATTCTTTCCTATTTAATGATACAAGATTTAGTATATATAATCTTGTGCCCTGCGAATCGGTCCCACACAACATCTAAAACCACCAGAAATACCTATTTCGTCATAATCATTCAATTGAAGCATTCCTTTTACTGGCAGAGGAATAACATTGTAGCGATACTGCTCTAATATTCTACGTACTTCAGTAGACTCTTCTGGCAGAATGCATGTTTCGGGGTCCAGCCAGAGGACATTATAACTCTTAGTCTTAATATCTTCGTGACATCGTAGCACTTCATCAAAAACACTTGATAAAGCAGTAATACCTCTTTGAGTGACGGCAGGAGAAACAAGTACTACACTTTTTCCCCCTGATTTTTTAGTAGGCAGAGGGGTAATCGCTAAATCGAGGTCTGTATGATGTGTTAATTCTACTTCAACAATTTTTCTTGTGTTGCCATTTGTTTTTAATAAATTTTGCAGTTTATTTTTTGCTCGAATCATGCTATCGAGAACAGTCCAGTCAATTAATGAACGATGCTTGATAATATAATCATCTCCAACCACTCCAATAAGCAAAGAATCTTTATGGAGCATCACATTTCCCCAATGCAAAATATCATCAATATCATACCGTTTTGTTGTTGATATTCTCTCAAATATTGGTTCGAATTCTCGACGTTCAGACATTCTAAATTTTTGTAGATTTGTATGGTACATTTCACCATCAATGACCCCAATCCAATCTCGACAGTAGGTAGTTCCACTTAATTTTGCTTCCCGAGAAGAATGAGTTTGAGTATGTGGATAAAGAAGATGGACAGATCTTTGTCTCAGGGTTTTCATTAATTGATATAATGCAACAACTGACTGAGGAAGAGAGTGAGGATATTGATCTAGTAATTCAGAGAAATCGTCTTCTGTAAAATCGTTTCCTATTAATCTTTGGATATGTCGGAAATCGCACATTCCATTCATGCTTGCAGCTTGAAGAGTGCCAAATTCATCTCTTGCAAGTGGATCAATCATTTCATCTCTTACATTTCCATCCGGAAGATATTCAATTGGATCGCTGTAATTCTGAAAAGCCATATAATTATTTTAATATATTTTAGTTTTTTGTCAATTACTTCCCCCTCACCATTTCCATCATCCAATGGAACACGCCGAGAAGAGAGCTGATGACAATCCATCCTTGTATACCACCGAGAATTTCAAAGGAGACGAGTGTTGGGTCCACAAAAAACGTTGCGCGGTAGAGCAAGTACAAGAGAAGAAGATTGATGAGAATGAGAACAGGAAGCGAGAAAAAGAGACGAAGGGGGAGAGTAATCAGTGATAAAATTGGACGAACAATTGTTTGTAAGGTCAGAAAAAAAATCGCCACTATCACACTTGCAGTGAAACCTCCAAAGAGCACGAAGTACTGTGGCAGCGCTCGATCGAAAAAAAGAAAGAGAGCTGCCGTGAGAAAAACACGAAGAAGGAGCATAGGACTTATGCTTTTTCAAAGAAGATGACACATTCACCAGCCTCAAGCATGACAGTTGTTCGGATGGCTGCATCGCTACAGCTTCCAAGAACAGAGCGAGTATTTGCACAGATCATCTCACCAAAACGACTGAGAATGTCATCGGCGTTTTGTATGGAAAGCGTGATGGTATCGGTAAACTCCATGCCTGCATCTTTACGCGCTTTTTGAATAGCATGGATGATCTCACGTGCATCTCCTTCAGCGCTCAGTTCAGGTGTAGTAGTAGTGTCGATGCTCACCACAATGCCGTGATCGGACGCAACTTCACTTCCTTCTTTGCCTTGATACACAAGCGTTGCTTCATCTCGTGAGAACGTTTCACCAAGAATGATGAATCCATCTGCAGTTTCCTCAAATTGCCCTGCTTTTCCAGCACGGATGATGTCTTGCACTTTGCTTCCAAGACGTGGGCCTACTTTGCGTGCATCAACAAGAACACTCGCACTGCCAAGCATGGACGCATCATCAAGTTGAATGACTTTTTTGACATTGAGTTCCTCAAGAATGATCTCTGTTAACATGCTTCCTTGAAGAGATGGAGGAACAACAACGCTGATAGACGCAAGAGGCTGACGCACACGAATTTTCGCATTCGATCGAAGAGAAAGACCAAGGGAGACAATGGTGTGTGTTGCATCCATCTTTGCAAGAATTGCCTCTTCCTCTGCGCTCATTTCTGCGCTTGCAGGCCAATCGGTAAAGTGGATAGATTCATGATCTTCTGCAACAAGATTTAAGTAGATTGCTTCGGTGATGAAAGGGCAGAATGGAGCGAGAATTTGGCAGTGCGCGAGTAGCACACGGTAGAGCGTATCAAGCGCATTATGTTGTTCATTTTTCTGTATTTGAGCAGCCGATTGCTCTTCGTCCATTCCGGCGAAACGACGACGACTGAGGCGCACGTACCAGTTTGTGAGATCATCAATCGATGCGGTTAGCTCAGCACAGGTTGCGGAAAGATCGTACCCTTCCAATTCACTCGTCATACGATTGATGAGCGATTGCGTTTTGAGAATCATCCATCGATCGAGAATATCAGTTGAACTGGCATTGCGGAGTGAAAAATCGATGGAGGGTGAGAAGTCAGCAGCGTTCGCGTAGGTAACAAACAATCGGTACACGTTCCAGAGCGGAAGAAGCACTGAACGCACCACTTCCACCACCAATTTCTCAGAGAAGCGAAGGTCTTCTCCTCGCACCGCAGGCGACATCATCAAAGCAAAGCGAACTGCATCGGCACCGTGCTTTTCAACGATCTCAGTTGGTTCAGGATAGTTTTTCAGTCTCTTACTCATCTTCTTTCCATCTTCTGCAAGCACAATGCCATTCACAATGCAGTGGCGGAATGGAGGGCAATGGAAGAGTGCAGTACTGAGCACCATGAGCGTGTAGAACCAACCACGCGTTTGATCGAGCCCTTCGGCAATAAAATCGGCAGGGAAAGAAGGAGGAATATCGCTCTGTTTTTCAAATGGGAAATGCACTTGTGCGTACGGCATCGAGCCACTTTCAAACCAACAGTCGAGCACTTCAGGAATGCGCTTCATGGTTGGAGAAAGCGTTGTTTCAAGCACACCACAATTTTTTGTCTCTTGATCCATCACTGCTTCATACGACTCTCCTTGAATGTATTTCGTTGCACGAACAACACCTCCATGCGCAACAAGGAGAACGCGCTTTCCTGCATACTGCTTCAAGATGCTGAGAAGCCCACGGTCAATTCTACTGACAAATTGATCGAACGATTCTCCGCCTTCAGGCGAGATTTTAAGCCACACAGGTGTGAGTCCTTTTGGTGGATTGATGGGGCCGTACGTCTTCATGACCTCATCAATTGGTTGTCCACTCAACACACCAAACCCAC
Source organism: uncultured Candidatus Peribacteria bacterium (assembly GCA_964554435.1). Classification (GTDB taxonomy): domain Bacteria; phylum Patescibacteriota; class Gracilibacteria; order Peribacterales; family Peribacteraceae; genus CAZKOO01. The sequence continues at coordinate 28,058 of CAZKOO010000009.1, read as the reverse complement.
GTTCGAGGAAAGCATCATCGAGAATGACAGATGGCAGATCAAGTGCTTCCGCAAGAATATCAGCAGTTTCTTTTGATCGTTTTCGCGGAGAGGAAAGTACAACGTCAAAGGTTTGTCCGCGGAGCATCTCTGCCAGTTCCTTCGCTTGCATCTGCCCTGTTTCATTGAGAGATGGGTCGAGTTCGTTGCCTTGCACCAGACGTTTCTTGTTGAAATCGGTTTCACCATGACGCACGACGGTGAGCGAGACATCGAGCGATGCATCAGATTTTTTTGGCTTCCAAGCAATAGAATCGACAGTATCTTTATGTAAATCCATCGCACGTTTTGTTACATGATCGAAGAAGAACGTGTGTGAATCAGCAAGTGCTGGGAACGGTTGATGTACAATTTTATGTGGATCTTCTCCGGTGAAGTACTGCTTCATGTTCATGATGAGATCCGCATGTGTCACAAGAATGATGGTCTCTCCTCTGTGGCGTGCAAGAACATCATCTAAAAATGATTGTATGCGCTCTGAGCTCTCTTGCCATGTTTCCATGCCATCAAAATGATAGATGCTTTCTACTTTTCCAGTATTCATTTTGTGTGCTCGTTTCTCACGAATGAATGTTAAATCATCAAAATTGATGTGCTTCCCTTCGTAGTCACCAAAAGAAATTTCACGCAAGCGAGAGTCGGTGTGAACTGGAATGTTGAACGCTTGTGCGACAATTTCAGCAGTTTCCTGCGTGCGTAGAAGAGGGGATGCATAGAGAGCAGATGGCGCAATGCCTGTCATTGATTGAAGATGCAATGCCGTGTTCTTTGCTTGCTCTTTTCCGGTCTCTGTGAGAGGTGTTCCAGGCTCTGCTCCTTGGTAGATTTGCTTCACGTTTCCTTCGCTTTCTGCATGTCGCATGACAATCACTTTTGTAAAACGCTCAGGGTTCATCTCCATGAGCTCATCGCGAGAGCGGATGACATGTGTTTCTCCTGTGATGGTATTGCGCCAAATAGGAAGTGGCGTTCCCCAGAAACGATTGCGGGAAATGGCCCAGTCGCGCGCACCTTCGAGCCATTTTCCAAAGCGTCCATCACGAATGTGCTCAGGAACCCACTGTGTTTTACTGTTGCTTTCAAGCATCTTCTCTTTGATCTTTTCCACAGACACAAACCACGAACTCGTAGCGTAGTTGAGCAGTGGCGAGTCGCAACGCCAACAGTGTGGGTAGCTGTGAAAATACGTTTCTGATGCAAACAGATGCCCTTTTTCCTTGAGATGCTTTGCAATCATCTTATCTCCACTCTGATGATCATCTTTTGGCTTTGCATGTTTTCCTGCAAAATCTGTGACATCTTTCGTAAACAGTCCATCCATGCCAACGTGTTGCAGAAGATCAACTCCCTCTTTTTTTCCTACTTGGAAGTCATCATCTCCGTAGCCTGGAGCAATGTGCACAATGCCCGTTCCATCCACCATTGTCACAAACTCTCCTCCAACAACACGAAATGCTTTTTCAGCATACCGGTCAGAAAAATAAGGGAAGAGTGGCTTGTATTTTTTTCCAATAAATTCAGATCCTTTCACCTCACTTTCGATTGTATATTCCTTCTTTGCAAAGATTTTTTCAGCAAGATCTTTTGCGACGATATATCGTTTTCCTTCAGATTGAACTGTCGCATACAGCGCATCAGGATGGACTGCAAGGAAGAGGTTTCCGGGCAGTGTCCATGGCGTTGTCGTCCACGCGAGGAAGTAAGTTTTTCCTTCTGACTCTTCATTTTCCATCTCAAACATTGCAGTCACGGTCTGGTCTTGAATATCTTTATACCCTTGTGTGACTTCGAAGTTACTGAGGGGAGTAGCACAGCGAGGGCAAATGTGCATTGGTTTGTGTCCTTCGTAGATCAATTTTTGATCGAAGAGCTGCGCAAAAACCCACCAAATGCTTTCCATAAATTCAGGGTCCATCGTTCTATAGTCAAAATCCATATCGACCCATCGACCCATGCGTTCCACAACCTCACGCCATTCTTTTGTGTAGCGCTTCACAGCGTTTCTGCAATGATCATTAAACGTTCCAATGCCCATGTGTTCAATATCTTGCTTTGTTTCAAGGTTCTGCTCTTTCTCGATCAAATTTTCGATCGGTAGTCCGTGACAATCCCATCCAAAACGGCGACGAACGTATTTTCCGCGCATGGTTTGATAGCGTGGGATAACGTCTTTAATGGTTCCTGCAAGAATGTGTCCGTAGTGGGGGAGCCCTGTTGCAAAAGGTGGTCCATCGTAAAAGCTAAACACTTCACTATCTTTTCGTCGCTCCATGGAACGCTTAAATGTATCTTCTTCTTTCCAGTATTTTAAAATTCCACGCTCAAGATCGGGAAACGATTGTTTTGGGTCTATGGAGTCAAAAGGCATGGGGGGATTGTACAGGGTTTGAGGGAGAGATGGAAGACGGAAGGCAAACCCCCACACTAACCCACTTATCGCGGCTAGAAAAGCCGCTCTGAACTACCTACTAACAACTAATAACTACCCACTTTTTATCACTAGCGAATCGCCAACAAATACTTCTTCACATTCGCAAAAATTTCTGTTGATGAATCTAACCTCTCAATCTCTTCTTTCGTAAACCACCGCATATCACTGCTTTCCGCTTCACAGAGTTGCAACACTTCCGATGGATCGCTTGGCTTCGCAATGTACAAAAAATCCAGATGCTCATGTGCTTCTTCGTTTCGTTCTGGGCAGGCAGGAATGTTCTCACACAGCAAAAAGAACGGACGAGGAATCATCGTTCCTTCCTCTCTGTTATCCGAAAAAAGATCAATTTGATCGTCTCCTATTATTTCTACTGTCAGCCCAGTTTCCTCTTTACACTCACGCTTTGCAGTATCGTGTGGCGCTTCGTTTGGCTCAACATGCCCACCAGGAGGCATCCAACGCTTGAGTCTCTTGTGCCAAAGTAAAAGCGTTCGCCCTTGAGAGTCAAGAACGAACGCAGTTGCTGTGAAATGACGAACCATTCTCTTAACGACGGAAGCGTGTGGAGATTTTCTGTGCAGGACATGCACCAACCATTTGAAGGCTGAGGAGCTTCATGGCATCGCCTTCTGCCTCAGGACAAGATGCAATAGAGGAAGAAACAGGTGCAACTGCTGATGTTGTCACGCGTGTTTGTGCTTTGCGGTAGCCAATCCATGTTGGTGTACCAACTGTGTTTTCAATCACTGCAGATGATGTCATTGGAGCACTCGCAGATGTTTTTGTTGTCACACTTGCAGACATATCACCACCTGCAAATGCAGTGGAGACAAAAGCAGAAAGCGCAATAGCAAGGGAAGGAAGGGAATATTTCATGAGAAAAAGAGGGAAAATGATAAGGAAAATGTACACTGGTCTTATCGATCATGCAAATTCTTTTGAAACACAACTATAACCAAACTATCATTATCTGGCAGAAGAAAAAATCGTCGCTCGTGATTCGCTTTGATCACTGTATTTCATGTGCTCCGCTACGATGTGCAGACTCGTCGCTTCGCTCCTCAAACAGATGCACATCGCTTCACGCTACGCACATGAACAGTGAATACAAAGCTCATCAAGGCGACAAATGTACTAATGTTCATTGATAGTAGTGTAGCTCTAGTTTCTCAAATTTTTCTACTATCTACTATCTACTATCTACCATCTTCCCTTACAACATCCCCTTCAAATACTGCCCTGTGTAGCTTTCCTTCAGAGTTGCAATATGTTCAGGAGTGCCAACACCAATCACGCGACCGCCTTCATCTCCACCATCGGGACCAATATCAATCACGTGATCCACACACTTCACCACATCCAAATTGTGTTCAATCACCAGCACTGTGTTTCCTTTTTCCACTAGTCGTTGCAACACATCAAGGAGTTTTGCGATGTCATCGAAGTGCAGACCAGTTGTGGGTTCATCGAGAATGTAGAACGTTTTTCCTGTTGCGCGCTTGGTGAGTTCTGTTGCGAGCTTGATGCGTTGTGCCTCACCACCAGAAAGGGTTGTAGCACTCTGTCCTAAGTGAATGTACCCAAGTCCCACATCCACCAGTGTCTGCAGTTTATTTTTGATGGATGGGAATGCCGCAAAAAATTCCAATGCTTCGGCAATGGTGAGGTTGAGCGCCTCAGAAATGTTCTTTCCCTTGTACGTGACTTCGAGTGTTTCGCGGTTGTAGCGCTCTCCATGACACGTTTCACAGAGCACGTACACATCAGGCAAAAAGTGCATTTCGATGCGCTTCATGCCATCTCCTTCACAATCTTCACAGCGTCCACCAGAGACGTTAAAACTAAAACGTCCCGGCTTGTAGCCACGAATTTTGGCTTCAGGCGTAGAAGAAAAGACATCGCGAATTTCAGTGAAGATGCCCGTATAGGTCGCAGGGTTACTGCGTGGCGTGCGTCCAATTGCCGATTGATCGATGACAATTGCTTTATCGAGATGTTCGAGGCCATGGATGCTTCCAAAATTTTGTCCTTTTGAATGTGCTTTATTGAGCGTTCGTTGCAGTTCTGGTGCAAGAATGCCGTGAATGAGGCTCGATTTTCCAGATCCAGACACACCAGTGATGCCAATGAGGCATCCTAGTGGAAATTCTGCATCGATATGTTGTAAATTATGATGATGGGCATCACGGATACGAATGAATTGCCCATTTCCTTTTCGGCGCTTCATGGGAATAGGGATTTTCTTTTTTCCACTGAGGTACTGTCCTGTGACAGAATGAGTATTGGCAATGAGTTCTTTTGGTGTTCCTTGAGCCATCACACGTCCACCGTGTTTTCCTGCGCCGGGTCCAATTTCAAGAAGATAGTCAGCAGCTTCGATGGTCTCCTGATCGTGCTCAACCACAATGACAGTGTTGCCAATATCACGAAGATTGTTGATGGTGCGGATGAGCTTTGTGTTGTCTCGTTGATGAAGCCCAATACTTGGTTCATCGAGCACATATAAAACTCCTTGCAAAGCAGAGCCAATTTGTGTCGCAAGACGAATGCGTTGTGCTTCTCCTCCCGAGAGTGTTGCAGCTGAGCGATCGAGTGTTAAATACTTCAGCCCCACATTTTCAAGGAATTGAAGACGCGACACAATTTCATCAATCACTTTCTTCACAATTGTATACTCGTATTCCGTCAGTCGTTCATTGTTCTCTTCCTTGATTTCCTTGTTTTCTTTGGTTCCTTTGATTTCCTTTTTTGCCCGTAGTCCCTCAAAAAATGCGCGTGCTCCTGCAATGCTCATCGTTGTTCCTTCCACAATGTTTTTTCCTCCAACACGCACGCCAAGAATTTCTTTTTTGAGCCTCTTTCCTCCACACTCAGGGCAGGGGAGCTCAAACATGTACGCTTCAATCTGTGACCTTGTGTACGCGCTATCTGTTTCCTTGTGTCTGCGCTGCAAATTAGGAATCACACCTTCGTATGTTGTCTGATAATTTCCTTCAAATTTTTCTGTGGAAAAAACAACATCAATTTTTTGATCATAGCCGTAGAGCACAATTTTTTTCACCTCATCACTCAATTTTTCCCATGGAACATCGAGAGAAAATTTGCATTTTGTTGCAACAGCCTCAAGAGTTTGAAGCATGTAACTCATGCGACCGGCGGAACTCGCCCACGGATGCACCGCGCCTTCGCTAATGGTGAGTGTTTTGTTTGGCACAATGGATTCTTCATCAATTTGTAAGATGTTTCCAATACCGTGACAGTTTTCACACGCTCCATGTGGTGAGTTGAACGAAAAACTGCGTGGTTCAATCTCAGGGATGCTCATCTCAGGGTAGTCAGGATTGACGTACGTATTACTAAATTTCAGGAGTTCATTGGTGTCGGCATCGAGCACAAACATCAACCCTTCGCCTTTACGCAAACAAAGCTCGACGCTATCAGCAAGACGCACACGATTGGGGTTATTTTGTTCGACGACTAAACCGTCGGAAAGTTTTTCTTCTACTGGTTCAAAATCGCGCACAATCATGCGATCGACAACAATCTCAATATCATGTGCTTTCTTCGGGTCGAGCTCCACTTCTTCGTCAGTTGTTACAATCTGTCCATCGATGCGCATGCGTACAAACCCTTCTCGCTTGATCTGTTCAAGAATTTTCTGATGTGCGCCCTTTCGCCCGATTACCTGTGGAGCGAGGAGAAAAATCTTCTTTCCTTCAGGAAGTTTTGTGATGATGTCGGTGATTTCACTCGTCGTCTGTTTACTGAGCAATTTTCCGGTAATAGGGCAGTACACACGTCCTACTTTTGCCCAGAGAAGACGCATGTAATCGTAAATTTCTGTTACTGTTCCAACCGTTGAACGAGGGTTCCTCGGTGCTGTTTTCTGATCGATGGAAATGGCAGGACTTAAGCCATCAATGGAGTCCACTTCTGGTCGTTCCATCTGCGCGATGAATTGCCTCGCATACGCAGACAGGCTTTCGGCGTAGCGCCTTTGCCCTTCTGCAAAGATGGTATCGAACGCAAGCGTGCTCTTTCCTGAGCCAGAAAGCCCAGTGATGACCGTGAGTGCATTGCGTGGAATATCCACATCAATATTTTTCAGATTATGCATTTTTGCCCCGCGTACTCGAATGAAATCCATCATACAAAAGAAAAAGTGTGAGAAATAACCCGTGGATTCTACCAAAAAAAACGAGAGATGTCGAGGGGAGGGGGGAAGGAAGATGCAAGATTGAAGATAGTAGAAAAATAAGAGGAAGCAGAGACAGGAAATCAAGGAAACCAATCCGTCTTCGCTCTGAAAGAGTTACGCGGAGACAAGCAAAAAAAGAAAACAATGAGAAGCCAAGATGAAAAGGGAGCAGGTCTTCCTCCTTCGTTTCAACTTCGGAGGACAGGCTGACCTGCGGATGGCAATAAATCTAACTGTAGAGACGCGATTGATCGCGTCTCATCATCAAACCCCCCATATCAAACAGAGCAGGTCTCCGACCTGCGGATGATTATTTTATTTTGCTAAAGATTCAATGTGTAGCATCGCATTTTCTGGAGTAGGGAAGCATTCCTCATCACTTTTTCCATCTTGATCAATCAATGTATCCCCATCGTTATCCTGAAAAACAATAATCATTTGTTTATTTTGATCAACGCACACAAGACGTATTGATCGTATTACTAATCCATTCTTATCAGTGTACTGTAAATATGATGGATCTTTTTTTGGGTCATATTCTAAAGTCAATGATTCTGTATTAGTAAATTTTATAGCAATTTCCGTGACAGCATTTACATGCTCTTTTCCTATATTAGCAAAATATGCATTATCACGATTTAGTATTTCCATGCAGTATGTTATTACTGCTCCAATTATAATAGCAATCCCTGTTCCTATAAGTATTCCACCTCTTTTTGCCTCTAGTAAGTCATCTTCATTATACACTCTAAGTGTTTCTGGCATACTAATAATATGCATTATATAATAACTTCTGTCAATCTCCACTTTTCCTTCCAATTGTGTATACTATCCTCATCTATGTCCTCCATCACCATCACTGCTTTCTATCATTTCACTGCTCTTGAGGCAGAGAATTTGCCTTCTCTTCGCGAGCGTTTGCTTCAGTTTGGCAAACAGAACGGCATGCGCGGACTAGTGCTCGTTGCGCCTGAAGGAGTGAATGGAACAGTATGTGCTACTCCAGAGGTCATTCTCGAGTGGAAGAAGCTTGTGAATGAAGCTGTAAGCGCAGAGGTGGAGTACAAAGATAGTTATGCAGAACAGTTGGTATTCCCTCGTTTTTGTGTGAAGATCAAAGAAGAGATTGTTGGCTTGCACCAAAATGATGTGCATCCTAATGGCGACCATCACCACATTACGTCAGAGGAGTGGAATAGAATGATGGAGGAAGAGGATGCTGTGGTGCTCGATACGCGCAATGACTACGAAGTGGCAGTTGGCAAGTTTGAGGGCGCCATCGATCCGAAGATCAAGTCGTTCCATGAGTTCCCTGAGTATGTGAAGAATTGTGACATCCCAAAGGATAAAAAAGTGCTGATGTATTGTACAGGTGGTATTCGCTGTGAAAAGGCGCTTCTGGAAATGGAAAAACAAGGGTACAAGCATGTGTATCAACTCAAGGGTGGCATTCTCAAGTACTTTGAAGAGTGTCCTCAGGAGAAGTTTGAAGGGGAGTGCTTTGTATTCGATCATCGTGTATCAGTCGATCAACACTTGCGTCCTTCTGCACGCTACGAACTCTGCCCTCACTGTGGCGACCCTGCCGATCAGCTCATTTCCTGCGATCGATGTCAGGCATCTCGAAAGATCTGTGAGATGTGCCATACGAAAGGCATTCGCGCCTGTAGTAAGGACTGCCGCCATCACTTGATGAGGAAGGGGTAGAAAAAGAAATCGTATCACAATGATACGATACTAGGGTCCTTTTGATACGATACTGGGATAATTGATAGAAACAGAAAGCCCAACTATCGCGGGCAGAAAGACAAACCATCGCGGGCAGAAAGCCTGCTCTGATCAACCTATTATTTTCCACTTCAGAGCGGCTTTTCTAGCCGCGAACGCTTTTCTAGCCGCGAATGTTTTAACGATTACCTGTTTTTCTAGCGAAGATTATCCAAATAACATGGAATAAATTTACATGTCATTATATTCATGAATATCCCATTTTCCGCACGCCGATGACCAAACATAGTCATGAGGTACATCGCACAATTTTGCCTCAATAGGATTTTGATGAATATACCGTATCGCGCCAGAAATATTGTTGATTGTTCTTATATGAAACCTGGCTTGCCACAAAGAAGTTTGCCCCGTATTAAAAGAGGTTGCTCGTTTCCAAAGACCAATAATTTTTGAAACAGATCCTCCTTCTGGCACAGAAAGAAGAATATGACAATGATCGGGCATGACAACAAAAGCATAGAGAAAAAATGGATAAAAATTTTGGATAGAATATAAATTTTCAATTGCTGTACGTGCATATCCATCATCAGAAAAAAATGGAATACGATTTTTTGTATTGGTAGTCACAAGCATAAGGCTGCAGTTTTGAAGAGGATGGCGTTGTGACATAGTGTAATTATCATTTCACATTCGCGGGCAGAAAGCCCGCTCTGTTGTAGGAAAATAAAAACATCAATGATATTTTTTCTTTTAAAGATAAGGAAAAAGCCGTTCTTTTATGAAAAAGAACAAACCAATTATTCATCATACATTAGAGCGGCTTTTCTAGCCGCGAATGTTTTTCTAGCCTTCTCCAGTTTTCAATAACCTACCGAACACAGAGCGGCTTTTCTAGCCGCGGTGACATAGATTTTCTAGCCGTGATGATTATATTTTTCACCAAGAGCGAATACTGTGCATGAGATGAAGATATGAAGTCCAAAAAAATGAAATCTAAGATCAAAACGCGGACGAAGGGAAAGAAGAAATAAGCAAAAGGTTGAATAGTCGGAATTAAAGAGCATAGAAATTATTAAAAATGTAATATAAAATTATTTTTTATCCCTTATCCTCATTTTTACGATATGTGCTATTGTATCGATTCAGAACATTTACCTATTGAGATTACTAAAGGTAACTATCATTACCTTCGATGTCGTGTCCAAAATCAACAAGGAAGATTTTATAATTTACAGCAGAGTTGTCTTATTTATAATGGAAAAATAAATCAAGTAAACTACACCATTGTTCCCTGTTTATATAATGGGGAGCCAATAATCAAGATTTTGTAAGATAAAATTCTGAAATAGTCCATCCACTAGCAATAAGCATGGTACCAAGTATAAAAAGCATTGTTGCATTTAAATCTAGATAATATGTGTATTTAGTACACACAGTGCTTCCTATTCCTGTATTATATCCTCCACTTTCATATCTTGTTCTCTCTACTTCTGATCTAAATATTCTTTCCGACTCAACACAATCAGAATTTAGAAAAGCACGATTCCAGTATAGATTATCCGTTACAGTCATTACAAACAACGTTATAATTGCTGCAAAGGTGATTTTATAGAGTAAATGAATATTTTTATGCGTCATAAAAATATTCTACACACAATTAAAATATGGAACAAGATAAGTCAAAAATCTTTTTAAGAGACTACAACAAGTATAATATAAGCCTTTTCATTCCGATAATGAAATCGAAATCCCCCTCACCCCACCACCACCTTCCCACCCTTGATGTCAACCCTGTACTCCTCCTTCGGTGTTTCAAGTAAGTGCATCGCAAGAGCATCCACTACCTCTTTCTGAATGAGACGCTTAAGTGGGCGCGCGCCGTAGATCACGTCGTACCCATGTTCCCCAAGGAAGTCGCGGGCGTTGTCGCTGATTGTTAGTGCAATGCCTTTCTCTGCAAGGCGATGCATCACAAGCGACAGCTGCAGATCGGTAATGGCGCGGATGTTCTCTTTGGTGAGAGGCTCAAAGAGGATGATGTCGTCGATGCGATTGATGAACTCAGGACGGAAGTGACGCTTGAGCTCTGCAAAGATTTCCTCTTTTTCAAGGAGAGTTGCCACTTCCTGTTCAATGACTGTTTTCTTGCTACTTTCTCGAACTTTTGCCATCTCTTGAATTTTTTCTGAGGCAATATTTGTCGTGAGAATGACAATGGTATTCGTAAAGTTCACCGTGCGTCCCTTGCTATCGGTGAGGCGACCATCATCGAGTAGTTGCAAAAGAATGTTGAACACGTCGGGGTGGGCCTTTTCAATTTCATCGAAGAGCAGAACAGAGTAGGGGCGTCGGCGCACAGCTTCGGTGAGCTGACCACCTTCCTCGTAGCCAACGTAACCCGGAGGAGAACCAATGAGGCGTTGCACGGAGAATTTTTCCATGTACTCCGACATATCAAAACGCAGGAGTGCATGTTCATCATTGCAGAGTTCAACCGCAAGCGCTTTTGCAAGCTCGGTTTTTCCTACTCCGGTTGGCCCCATGAAGATGAAGCTTCCAATTGGCCTCTTCTCATCTTGCAGTCCACTTCGCGCACGCCGTACAGCATTCGATACTGCATGAATGGCATCGTGTTGCCCAATGACACGCGTACCAAGTTCTTCTTCTAGGTGTTTCAGTTTCTGCATTTCGCTCACAAGCATCTTCTCAACTGGAATGCTCGTCCAACGACTGACGACACGCGCAATGTCTTCTGCAGTCACTTCTTCCTTGAGGAGTGCGGAGTCTCCATTCGATGCAAGGTCGGCACTCGCTTGTTGAAGCTCTTCTTCAAGTGCTGGAAGTTCACCATGTTTGATGGCTGCCGCACGCTCAAAATTCCCCTCACGTTCTGCCTTTTCTTGCTCTAAGCGCAATTGTTCAATTTTCACTTTTGCATCATTGAGCTTCTGATGAATGCCTTTCTCGTGTTGCCACTTCGTTTCAATCGCACGAATTTGTTCAGTAAGATCAGCAATCTGTTTTTGAGTTGTAGATAATCGTTCTTTACTATCATCATCACTTTCTTTTTTGAGGGCTGCTTCTTCAATGATGAGATGCATGCGCTTTCGCTCGAGTTGATCGAGAGCAGTAGGCTTACTTTCCACTTCCAGCTTTAGTCCTGATGTGGCTTCGTCGATCAAATCGATGGCTTTATCGGGCAGAAAACGATCGGTGATGTAGCGTGTGCTCAGTTCCACCGCAGCAATGAGTGCTTCATCGCGAATGCGCACGCCGTGGTGAATTTCGTACTTCTCTTTAATGCCACGCAAAATAGCGAGCGTATCATCGTTCGATGGCTCAAAGACGGGAACAGGCTGAAAGCGACGCTCAAGAGCAGGATCTTTTTCAATGTGCTGGCGATATTCTTTGATGGTGGTTGCACCAATAGCATGGAGCTGACCTCGAGCAAGCGCAGGTTTGAGGAGGTTTCCTGCATCGGTTGCGCCTTCGGCTGCTCCTGCACCGACAATGGTGTGGAGTTCATCGATAAAGAGGATGATGTTCCCTGCAGATGCCTCAATTTCTTTGAGCAGTGCCTTGAGGCGATCTTCAAACTCGCCACGGTACTTTGTGCCTGCAAGAAGGCTGCCAAGGTCAAGCGAGAGAATGCGCTTATTTTTGAGGCTTTCCGGCACATCTCCCTCAATAATGCGTTTTGCAAGCCCTTCCACAATCGCCGTTTTTCCTGTTCCAGGTTCGCCAACAAGCACAGGGTTATTCTTCGTTCGACGACTCACAATTTGCATGGTGCGTCGCACTTCTTCGTCGCGTCCAATGACAGGGTCCAATTTCCCTTCTTCGGCTAGACGAGTGAAGTCGATGGTGTATTTTTCGAGTGCTTTCATGGTTCCTTCAGGATGGTCGCTTTCAACACGATGTGGTCCACGTGCCGAAAGAATGGCGCCTCGCATCGATTCTTGTGTGATACCAATTGCATTCAGCAATGTTCGTGCATCACTCTCAATACTCAGGAGCGCAAGAAAGAGATGTTCTAGTGAAACGTAACTATCTTTCATCTCTTTCATAATTTTTTCTGCTTCTTTCAAGATGTTCATCACAGCAGGATCAGTTCCTGCCTGTCCACCTGAAATAGTCGGAAGTTTCTTCAGTGCACTTGTAATGTTTTTTTGAAGCGATGGAACATCGACCTTTATGCTTTGTAGCGCGCTCACTGGCACACCTTCTTGTTGCTCCAACACACCAAACAGTAGATGCAAAGAAGTAAGCGCACTATGATGATGTTCACTCACTACTTCCTGTGCAGTGACAATGGCTTTCTGCGCGAGTTGTGTGAAACGAGAGAAGTCCATAGACTTGATAGAAAAAAAGGTAGAAAATCTATTAGAGAGTCTCCGACCTGCGGATGATAAAGAAAATAAAGATCAAATTAGCACTCATAAGTGTAGAGTGATAATGATTGAATGTCAAGAAAAAAGCTCTCAATCCGGATTGGACTGAGAGCTAACGCGACCTGCCGGACTCGAACCGACAACCTCTTTACTTCAGCGCTCTCCCAATTGAGCTAAGGTCGCAGTATGCATGGGATGGGACTCGAACCCACAACTGTCACTCTCGTAAGAGCGATGTTCTGCCAATTGAACTACCCAAGCGTTAATGACATCCTATACTTTTTTGATGGATAGTCAAATATTTTCGCGTATTGAACATTGAAGTGAAGTTCACCTCAGAGATTTATTGGAGTATGATCTTTCTATGCTCATCGTCCTCCACGAAAAAAACAATGATTCAGCCATCCTTGGCATCCAAAAACTCATGACAGAGAAGTACAATCTCTCGTCCCATGTTATTGGTGAAAACCGCCGTGTTGTCGCTGTTACAGGCGATACATCGGGCATCGATATTGAGTTTGTCAAATCGCTCGATGGTGTGAAATCTGTCGATCGCGTCAATCGACCCTACAAGTTAGCAACGCGTGAGAAGCAAAACAGAACGCTCATTCACTTGAATGACGACTATATCATCGGAGATCCAAAAACAGTGGTGATGATGGCAGGACCATGCTCCATCGATAGCGAAGGAGATCTGGATGAAGCAGCTGCCATGGCGCATGCAGAGGGCGTCAAAATTCTACGCGGTGGTGCGTACAAGCCACGAACAGGGCCTTATTCTTTTCAAGGAAAGGGGCATGAAGGACTCATTTTGCTCAAAAAAGCAGGAGAGAAGTATGGCATGAAGACCATCTCCGAGATCATGAAAGCAGAAGATCTTCCGCTCTTTGAAGAAACAATCGACATCTTCCAAGTAGGCGCACGCAACATGCAGAACTATGAATTACTCAAAGCATTGGGAAAATCAAGAAAGCCAGTCATGCTCAAGCGTGGCCTAGCTGCAACACTCGAAGAATGGCTTCTTGCTGCGGAGTACATTCTTTCTGGAGGGAATAGCCAAGTCATGCTCTGTGAGCGTGGCATTCGCACCTTTGAAGAAGAAGTCCGTTTTACCCTCTGTTTAGGCTCCATTCCAGCTCTGCGCGAACTCACACATCTCCCCATCATTGTCGATCCAAGCCATGCAATGGGAAAAACACGTTGGGTACGCGATGCAACACTTGGTGGCATTGCCGTAGGGTGCGATGGTCTCATTATCGAAATTCACCCTCGACCACACACATCGGCGTGCGATAGCGCGCAATTACTCGACCTAGAGCACTGGACAGATTGTATGCAGAGTAGTCGAAAAGTAGCTGAAGCAATCGGAAAAAAGTTGATCTAATTTTTTATACAATACTATGATTTCTCTTCAGCTTTCTTCGCTTGAAAAGTTGGCATCGACACAGATTTCCATTGTTCCATCCATCGAAAGAGAGCTATTTGAGCAGATCATCGGGGAAAAATCGTACGATCGATGCATCATCCTCACCGATGCTTCTCTGCGCCAGATGACAGAGCAGTATGCTACAACAATACCTCTTCCTGTTCATATTCTTGAAGTCCCTTCAGGAGATCAATCAAAATCACTACAGACGATTGAAGAGTTGGCAGGGAAGATGCTCACTCTCAACGCATCACGATCGACACTTCTCCTTGGCGTTGGTGGTGGCATGATCACCGATCTCACGGGCTTTCTTGGAAGCATTTTTATGCGAGGCATTGATACTATACTTCTTCCGACAACCCTTCTCGCCATGGTAGATGCTGCAATTGGAGGGAAAAATGGCGTGAATACTCATGGCATCAAAAATATTCTTGGCACCATTCAGCCAGTACAGAATATTCTCATCGATGTATCGTTGTTACAGACAGTACCACCAAAGCAATTTTCTCAAGGGATGGCGGAAATTATCAAAATTGCGTTGATGTGCGATACGGCGTTCTATGAGTGGATCGAAGAGCATCAAAAGAGCATTCTCTCTCGCGATGAACAGGTGCTCATCAACATGGTAGAGCGATCAATCCAAGCAAAAATAGCAGTGATAGAAGATGATTTGCACGAACATGGGTCACGAATGTTTCTCAATTTTGGACACACCATTGGTCATGCTATTGAGGCTCTTTCAGGGTACAAACTCTCTCACGGAGAGGCAATTTCTATTGGGATGATTCTTGAACTAGAAGCGGTCAACTCTCCTCTTCTTCTAGGGCTCAAGTCTCTTTTGGAGTCATTTTCCTTACCAACAGTCTTACCAGAATACTTCAACAATCGAGAAGCAGAAATGTGGGATGTCATGCAGTCCGATAAGAAGGTACAAGAAGGGAATGTGCGCATTGCTGTGCCAGCATCTCTTGGGAGTGGCGCCATCCAGATTCTTCAAAAAGATGTTTTCTTTTCACTTTTTTCATGAACACTGCTTCTTATTCTGTTCCTTTGTTGAGACTTCCAAGTAGTGTATCTCTTACACTTCCTGAGTCGAAGTCGCATGCCAACCGAGCCCTGATTGTTGCGGTTTTAACAGAAGGGGAGACAATATTAAACGGCGTTGCACGGTGCGATGATGTACTGGTCATGATTCGAAATTTGCAGAAGATGGGTTTTGATATTCAGTGGATGGATCGCGCAAAGGGAGTGGTGCGTGTGCAAGGTGGAATGCCAACACAGAGGAAGCATCGTCCAGTCATTCTCGATTGTCACAACGCAGGAACGACACTGCGTTTTCTTGTATCTCTCACAAGCATCGTAGCAGGGAAGTGGCTCGTTACAGGCAATCATCACATGAAGAAGAGGCCCATCAAACCCCTTGTCGATGCACTTTGCACACTTGGAGTTCCCATTTCTTCTGCAGAAGGAGGAACCCCTCCTGTGCACATCACAGGCGGAGGGGCACTGAAGAGTAGCGTAGAGATTGATGCATCCATGAGCAGTCAGTACCTCTCATCGCTTCTGATGATCGCTCCAATGCTTCCAGATGGTCTCACCATTCACATGAAAGAAGAGATTGCATCGGAACAGTATGTGCGCTTAACCGAGCAGGTGATGCGCGATTTTGGCATTAGTATTAAAAAAGAGAATAATTGCTATACGATTCCACATCAATCCTATCATTCTCCAAAAAAGTATACGATCGAAGGAGACTGGAGTGCAGCTGGTCCGTGGCTTGCACTGAATGCCATCACGCGAAGCTCCATCACCTTTACCAATCTCAATCCACACTCAACCCAGTCCGATCGAGCGTTACCGAGCATCATTGAGACGATGAAAAAGAATGAAGACATCACCATTGACTGTACCCATGTACCAGATCAACTCATGAATTTGTGTGTCATTGCAGCCCATCGATCTGCAAAAACAACGTTCATTGGTGCCAAAAATTTACGCCTCAAAGAGTGCAATCGTTTACAGGTGATCACACAAGAATTATCCAAACTCGGAGTACCCATTCATGAGCATGATGATGGAGTCATTGTCGATGGCTCATATATTCCTCCTCATCCAGAAAACCACCCAATAACGCTCAATCCATCGGCTGATCATCGCATGGTTATGGCATTTGCAATTATTGGCATGATTCGCGGTGGAGTCCTGATTGAAGACCCAAAGTGTGTACAAAAAAGTTATTCAAATTTCTTCCAAGATCTGAAAAAAGTACTGAAGAACACTCGACCAATTGCCATCATCGGCATGCGTGGAGTAGGGAAGTCGAGCCTTGCAAGACGCATTGCATCCCTCTATCAACTTCCATGTGTCGATACCGACCGCTTGATTGCAAAGCATATTGGTTCTGAACTGAGTCCGTTTATTATACATAATGGCTGGAGTGCATTTCGGCAAGTGGAAGCCAAGATAATAGCAGAAGCAATGCAGCACGGAAGGGTGATCTCACTGGGTGGAGGGGCGATTGAAACGGAGTCGGTACGACAACTTCTTCAAGAAAAGGCAATCGTACTCTGGATTTCCGCTGATGCATCGACCATCATTCATCGTCTTGAGCATGCAAAGAAGAAGCGACCATCCCTCACAGGAAAGTCGCATACAGAAGAGGTGCCAGAGATACTTAAAAAGCGTAATCCACTCTACGAGTCTCTTGCAGACATCACGATTGATGGGAATCAGGATTTTTCTGTGCAGGAGCAATCGGCAATAGAAGAGCTGTCTTCTTTCCTTCTTGCATCATGGATCTAAAGAAAATAGATCATCGCTTTGTCGTGACGATGCCAAAGATTTTTGGAGAAGAACTTACACAATTTCTTACAACAGCAAAAAAGCACCGAGACCTTACTGTAGAGCTTCGAGGGGATATCTACATTCCAGATGACGATCAATTTTTTTCTGATTCTTACAAGAATAATGACATCCATTCTTTCCTCTACAGCCCACGAGGACACTACGATCAATCTGTTCTTGAGCGTTTCAAGCCAGCCTTTATTGACATTGATCTTGAATGTGATGAAGAAGCGATATTTTCCTCTTTTGGAGAAGATCAAAAACTCATTCTCAGTCATCATGACTATCACTGCGTGCCATCACTGGAAAAAGCAGAAGAAATTGTACAAAAAATGTGTTCATATAGTCCATGGATGATCAAATTTGTCGCATACATACAAGATTATTCTGATCTTCGAAGACTTGAAGCAATACGCGAATTATTGAATAAAAAATGTGTTCAATATTCCCTCTTTGGAATGGGTCCAAAGGCGCATCTGACACGCGTATTGTCTCCGCTACAAAATTGTTTCACCTATACGTACCTCGACGCCTACGCACCAAGCGCAGAAGGGCAACTACCTCTCTCGTTCTATCAATATCTACAAAACAGAGAACACCCTGCGCTCTATGGGATCATTGGTGGAGAGCAAATTCAGCGTAGCTTGAGTCCATTGCTTCACAATAAGGCATTTCAAGAAAAGGGGAGAGATGCGGTGTATTCCTGTTTTCCGACCGATGATTTCTCTGGAACGATGAAGATTCTTGAAGAGCTAGGGCTCAAGGGCTTATCGGTGACTGCTCCATTCAAGCAAGAAGCAATGCATTTTGCACAGAGCCGATCATCACTCGTAGAAAGATTGGGTGTTGCAAATACGCTCATCAAAAAAAGTGATGGGTGGCATGCGGAGAATAGCGATGTGGCGGGGGTACAAGAGGGGTACCCAATGCTCAAAGATACGAAAAAGATCGGTATTCTCGGCGCAGGTGGTGTTGTTCCTGCAGTGCTCTTAGCCCTTCAAGAACTCAGTCCTCTCGCAGAGATCACAGTCTTTGCTCGTGACACAGAAAAAGCAAAGAAGACACTCTGTGACTGGAACATCACAATTGAGTCCCTGACAGATCTCATAAAACATTCATTCGATGCAATCATTTGCACCATCTCAGAAGATGTTGACCTTGAGTTGCCACCTGTTTCGCATCATGCATGCAGTGCCATTGATCTTCGCTACGGAAAAGAGACGTTCTTCCTTAGAAAAGCACAAGAGTGTGGTTATAGGGTGATGGATGGCATGCCTATGCTCCTTGCTCAGGCTAAGAAGCAACAGGAGTGGTTTGAGTAAGATGTATTGACTTTTAAAAAAAATCTGCTTAAATATCAAACTACTCTCAACGCTGAGAGTAGAAACCCCCTTTTTCTTGTTCTTTGGATTCATTGGAAAGGAGAATACGAATACGAAGAACGTGCGTTCAGTTTTTTTCAACAAATTTTCATGAAGGATGTTGTATGAAGTTGTTCAGCTGGATCGCTGGAATGAGCCCAAACTCACGTCGTCGCCGTCAGGCGACTTCGTCGGCCGAAATTCTGGAAGTTCGCTCCCTTCCCACCACCATGACGGTGGTGAGTGGTACATTGACAATCGCCGCCACTGAGGCATTGACGGTCAACGCAAATGTCACTGGATTAGCTGGCTATCAGCTGTCTAACGGTACGTTTGTATCCTCTGGCGTTGCCGCCAGCGCGATTAACAAGATTGTCGTCAAAGGCGGAGCCGGTAATGACAATCTGTCATGTGAGTTAGTAACCAGCACGAAATTCCCATTTGTCACATCAATTGTGATCGACGGCGGTGCCGGCAATGACACTCTGATCGGATCACAACTTGCAGATTCGATCAGTGGCGGCGATGGAAATGACAAGATTTGGGGTCGCGCCGGTAACGACACCCTATCGGGTGGCAATGGTGCTGACTCGATCCTTGGAGAAGCGGGGAATGACACCATCCATGGAATGATTTCTTCCTTAACTTCTGAAACGACGAAAAATACGCTCAATGGTGGTGATGGTGACGATACCATCACCGCTGGCAATGGCGGAGATTTCATCAATGGAGAACTTGGAAACGATTCTCTTGTTGGTGCTTACGGGAATGACACCATTCAGGGGTCATTCGGCCGTGATTGGATCGACGGTGGCTCTGGGAATGACTCACTCGATGGGTCATATGACAACGACACCATCTACGGTGGTCAAGGGAATGATACCTTGATCGGCGGCGATGGGACCGATGTTCTGAATGGTGGTTCTGGAACCAACAGAATCACCCAGTAATGTTTTTTCCTTTCCCTGAATCTTGACAGAAAGGAGGCGTGCTGCAGTCGAAAGACTGCAGCTTTTTTTGTAGAGGAGGGTATTCTTAAAAATCACTGAGCAACAGGAGTGGCTTGAGTAAGCGGACAAAGCATATCGCGAATGCGACCGACAAGATCTGCAAGCATACAAGAAGCAATGCTAGCCGTACATTCAGGGATAGACTGTGGATCAGCATAGTACCGAAGGAGCATATCAAAGCGCTTTCCCTGATTGCCGATAGTTGCATGAAGAAGAATAATTTCTAGTGTGCGTAGAATCGCATCTCTATTATGGATAGAACGTGGACCTATGCGTAATTGTTCAACAAGCTCATCCATCAACCTAGATGAGATCAATGCTATAAAGATTGTACGAATACCAATGTCAAATGCTATACGATCGGGAGTGGTATTCTGAGTAGATGCGCGTAAAAGAAACAACATGAGGGTGTAGCGCGTCTCGGCAATAGATCGAACAACATGCTCAAGACTCTCCGGAGTCGCATCAATACCATTTTGTTTTAGTATTTCCAGTACTGCATCTCCGCCCCTTCTCAGAGCAATTGTAAGCTCATCTTCTCGACGGATTCTCCGTGGAACATAGAAGGGTTTTTCTGGTTTTGGTATATCTTTACGAGTGATCATTTTGTGCTGAGATGATTTGGTACTTTTGTCATTGCATGAGCAAGATCTGGATATATCGATGTACCAGCAACAAAACGAGAATTAACCCTTGTAGCGATTATCCAAGCATGGATTGTTGCTCTTGTAACATCAGAGATAAGCGTAAGAGCAGAGATAATAAGATTTTCTTGTGCTTGTTGATCAAGTGTATCAAATGCAATGCTTTGCGCATCACCCATTGTATTCTGCAATTCTTTGCGGATCACAGAAAATGATAATCGAACCCATTGTTGCAATTGTTCCTGAGAAATGTCGCTTGATTGAGGGGCGTGTTCCATATATTCATCATAAAATTTTTATAGCATTTGTCAATAATATTCTCGCATAATTCAAATATTCCACTATACAATGCCCTCATGTCATCAAACTCTTTTGGAAATCTGCTCACGCTCACGAGCTTTGGTGAGTCGCATGGAGTGGCGGTTGGTGCTGTGATTGATGGGTGCCCTGCAGGCATCTCTCTTTCTGAAGAAGATTTTATGAAAGAATTGAAGCGGAGAAGGCCCGGGCAGAGTGCCATTACAACACCGCGCAATGAAGAGGATGGCCCAGAAATTCTCTCGGGTGTGTTTGAAGGGAAGACGACGGGCATGCCTATTGCAGTTATTGTGCGCAACACCAATCACGATTCTTCAGCGTATGAAAAGTTGCGTACAGAGTTTCGTACGGGCCATGCAGATCAAGTGTTTGCAGAAAAGTATGGACATAGAGATCATCGTGGAGGGGGGAGGCAGTCGGGTCGCGAGACCATTGCACGTGTCATTGGAGGAGTTGTTGCACGCAAAATCCTTCCACCATCAACGAACATTTTTGGTCATACACTCCAGATTGGAGATATTCACGCTCAGAGGTTTGATTTCTCTCAGATTGAAAAAAATGCCATGCGTTGTGCCGACCCCGAGATCGCAGAAAAAATGATTGAGCACATTCTTGCCCTCAAAGCACAAGGAGATTCTGTTGGAGGGCAGATCGAAATTCGGGTAGAAAATCCTCCAAAAAATTTGGGTGATCCTGTTTTTGAAAAGTTGAAAGCTCGACTTTCTTACGCCATCATGAGTGTTGGTGCAGTGACAGGCTTTTCCTACGGCAGGGGATTTGGTACCGCATTCATGCGCGGAAGTGAATATGTGAGTGATCACAAAAATTTTGGGGGTATTCTCGGAGGCATTTCGACGGGAGAAGATATTGTGCTTCAAGCGAGCATCAAACCAGCATCATCCATTGGTCAAGTGGCAAAAGAGGGGAGACACGACCCTTGCATTGTGCCACGCGTCATCCCAGTACTGGAAGCAATGGTTGCTCTTGTATTGGCCGATGCATGGCTACATCAACAGGCATACAGAGAGTGACAACTCTCTTCTCTCTTGCTATTCTAGCATTCTATGACAAAAAAGAATGACTCACAGGAGGAGAAGAAAGTGCCGACGGTTGATGAATTGCGTGCGATGATCGATGAAACTGATCGTGCACTTCTTATGGCAATTGGCGTGCGTCAAAAAATGTCAAAAAATATTGGGATATTGAAGAAGGTGCAGAAGAGTGCAGTGATCGACCCTATCCGCGAAGAGGAGGTAAAAGCACTCTGGAAAAAGCGTGCAGTGGAACAAGAGGTTCGTCCAGAACTTGCACTTATGATTCTTGATTTTCTTTTGAGTGAATCGAGAAGAATTCAGGAGGAAGTGTGACCATCACCCTGCCCTCACTCCGAAGGGAGAAAAAAGCCACTAGCCAATTGCCACAAGCCACTAGCCCTCTCTCACAATGTCCACCATCCTCACTCTCGGCCCCGCACATACCTTTTCTTCCGATGCTGCACAGACAATTTTCCCTGAAGCAGAACTCTCTTATGCGCCAAATTTTGATCAATTATTTGATCGACTATCGGAAGAGCCAAGTGCTATTGGCGTTGTGCCAATTGAAAATAGTTTGCATGGTTCGGTAGATGAAATTCTCGATCTTCTTCGTGAAACAGAGGTGCGTATTTGGCAGATGCACGAAGTCCGCATTCACCATAGCTTTGGATGTATCGATCCTACAACAGTACAAACCATCGCAAGCCATCCTCAGGCGCTCAAGCAGTGTCGATCGTGGATTCGAGAGCACTATCCAAATGCTGAACTCTTACCATTTTCCAGCACAGTTGCTGCGGCGCAAAGCGCGAAGAATGATCCACAGATAGCTGCAATTGCGTCAGAATCTGCCTTGATTGCAGCACAATTACCACATCGCATTGTGTCCATCGAAGGTGAGAATAACACCACGCGTTTTGGAGTCGTTTCACTCTTCGATCCTTTTCCTGAGATGCACAGAACACACATGAGCATTGCCATTCATCCAAAACCAGAAGAAGATCGACCAGGCCTATTACATCAATTGCTGACACCATTTAAAGTCTACGACATCAACCTCACACGCATTGAAAATCGCCCAACAGGCAAGCGTCTTGGAGACTATAATTTCTTTGTAGACTTTTTAGGAAGTCCGGAAGATATGCGTGTGCAAAAAGTGATCGAAGAAATTGAGCATCTCGCAAGTGTGCGTGTTCTGGGGGAATGGTAGATGAATGATTGAGGTATTGTATGTATTGAAAGTAAGGAAAGTAAGAAAGGATTCAGTGGTTTCACTGCTCATGCCTACAATACCTACTATACTTACAATACTTTCCTTACGTACTATTTCCTTCCCATGTTCTCCTCCCTCCCCATTCCCACTCCAGACCCTATCTTTAGTCTCTTAGAAGAGGCGAAAAAAGCAGGGCCAAGTGCCATCAATTGCACAGCAGGAGTATTGATGGATGAAGATGGAACAGTGTCTGTTCTTCCGAGCGTACAGAAAGCAATTCGTGACATCGCACTACTTCTTCCAGAGATGCGTTTTGCGTATCCGCCCCTACTAGGACTTCCAGAGTTTCGAGATGTGGTGGAAGGGCTACTCTTTGGCGAGAATAGGCCCATGGTAGCATCCATTGCAACAACAGGCGGAAGCGGAGCGCTTGCCATCAATTTGCGACTCATGGCAGATCTTCTAGAGACGAAACAATTCATTCTCCCAACCCCTGCGTGGGCAAATCATCGTCCTCCAGCAGCTGCAGCAGGCCTAGAGATCATCGAAGTGCCATATCTCGATAGCGAAGGGAAAGTGACAATCTCTGCTATTCTTTCAACACTCCATTCCCTTCAAGGAGATTGTGGCATTCTCTTACAAGTAGGCTCACAGAACCCTACAGGGCTTGATCTCACGCACGATGAGTGGATGACGCTTGTTGCAACCATCAAAGAGAAAAACTGCATTGTCCTTCTCGATAGTGCCTATCAGGGGCTCAAAGATGGTGTAGGGGAAGATGTTGCCATTCTTCAGCACTTCATTGATGCGTCTATTCCAACACTCATCACATGGTCAGCGTCAAAAAATCATACCATCTACGGGCTTCGTACAGGCCTTGCTCTTGCGGTTTTGCAAGATCCAGTACTCAAAAAAACAGTGGAAGGACACTACTCCCGCATTACCCGTCAGCTTCACTCTGCCTCAGCAATCATTGGCCAGATGGTCGTGGCGCAGACACAGAAATGTTATAAAGTTTCGTGGGAGCAAGATCTTGCAGATGCACGAGCAGTCCTCCAGAAAAAACGGTCGCTTTTACGTACCTATCTACCAGAATCGTTCCATGCTTCTCTTGCAGGTTTTGGCATGTTTGCCATGCTTCCACTCTCAGTAGAGCAAATTGATCGACTCAAGAGAGAGCAGAATGTGTTCATGACAACCGACGGCCGCATCAACATTGCAGGCATTCCTCTGTCACGCATGGAAGAATTTGCAGAAAAGGTGAGGGGGGTATTATAGAGAATGATGCTGAATCATTGTTATGATGACCGATTTTAATGTAGGAAGATCTTTTTCGACAACATTCCAGATGAGTTCTGTTTCAACTTGAAAGTACTCATGTACAAGCAGATGGCGCATCCCGACAATTTCTTTCCATGGAATAGTGGCAAACTGCAAAAGAAGATCTTCAGGTAAATGACGTACTGCTTCACCAATAATTTGCAAATTATATTGTGTTGCATCTTGTGTTTTGTATGAAGCAAAAAAGTCATCTTTACCATTTTTTGTGTACTCTTCTACGCGATGAACTGCATCAAGAATATGCCGAAGAATGACTGTGGTATCTTTCTTCATAATAACTGTGCTTCTTCTAAGACCTGTGAACGAATATAAGGAGAAAGACTGCCTTCTGTTACGACATCGACAGTGTGTCCTAGAAGATTTTCGAGTGCGAGTTTACAACCGACAACATCGAGCAGGCTTCTGCCTTTTTCAAGTGTAATTAGTAAATCAATATCGCTATCTCCTGTTTCCTCACCACGAACAATCGACCCAAATACTTTGATGGAAATGACACCGTACTGTTTTGAGATAGAAAGAATATCCCCCCTTTTCTCCTGTAGATCCGCCAAAGAAAGAGAATGTATAATAGACATAATGATGTTATGTAGATAGTGTAGCACAAAAGATATCTTTCTTCTACTCTATCCCCATGTTCACCGGAATCATCGAAGCAGTGGGGGAAGTAATCGACAATACTGGTTCGCGACTTGTGCTTACAAAGCCAGCGCAGTTTGATGACCTCAAGATTGGTTCGAGCATCGCTGTGTCTGGTGTGTGCCTTTCCATCATCTCTTTTAATGAACATCAGATGTCTTTCGATGTTGTTGACACAACGAAAAGCAAAACAAAGATTGGCTTGTTGCAAACAGGAGACATGGTCAATCTTGAACGAGCTATGAGTGCCGATGGTCGCTTTGAAGGACATATTGTACAAGGGCATATTGAGGGGGTGGGGAAGGTTGTGTCGTTGAGGGCTTTGCCGCCCCCACCCCTAACCCCTCCCCCGAATGCCTACGGCATTGTCGGTGGAGGGGAACAGCAAGAAGATGCTATTCAAGTACGGGGTATTTTTGGAAGAGTCTATCGTTCAATTGGTTCATTACGATTTCCATGCTCATCGACGATCGATCATGCTCGTGCAATGAGAAAAAGGCCAACAGATGCAGAGAATATTTTGTGGCAAGCAATACGCGGAAGAAAGCTGCAAGGGCTCTATTTTCGGAGGCAGCGACCAGTAGGGAAGTATATTCTCGATTTTTATTGTGATACATTGCGACTAGGTATTGAAGTTGACGGTGAATATCATGATCATTCTTTGGAGGAGTCGGATGATGAAAGAAGTCAGTATCTTCAAAATCGTGGTGTAATGATGATGCGTTTTGCAAATGAAGAGATTATGAATAATCTCGATGAATGTCTTGTAAAAATTACTTCTTTTGTTCCCCTCCACCAACAGTCGCGAAGCGACTTGGGGGAGGGGATAGGGGTGGGGGCAACATCTTTTACAAATTCTCAGAATGAGCAATGTCATAAGGTGGAGGAGGGGGCAACATCTTTCAATTATCTTCATATAGACCTCCCACCCCACCTTCGTCCATACTGCATTCCTGAGGGGTCCATCACACTCGATGGTGTGTCACTTACCATTGCAAATCTCTCTGCAATGTCTCTCACCGTTGCGCTCATTCCTCATACTCTTCACAACACCACACTCGGTTCACTCAAAGAAGGAGATTCTGTGAACATCGAAACAGATGTGCTGGGGAGGTATGCTATGCTAAGAGTAAGAAGTTGATAGTAGGTAGTTATTAGTTTTTGCGAATTCTACTACCTACTAATCACTACCTACTAACCACTACCCCATGTCCTCCACTCCTCCCACTATTCAACCATCATTCATTGATCCCATGTGGAACATTGTCATTGTCCGTGCAGAGTGGCATGGAGAGCTCACGAGTGCTCTCTCACAATCTGCAATCGATACTCTCGTTTCCCTTGGCATCTCTCCAGAGAATATTCGTGAAGTCACTGTTCCAGGATCGTTCGAAATTCCCCTCATCACTCAGCAACTCCTTCATCAAAAGTACGATGGTGCCATCGTTTTTGGCATTGTCTTGCAAGGGGCGACTCATCATGCAGAGATGATTGCGCGGGAAGCAGGCCGAGCGTGTATGGACATCCAGCTCAATACACAAAAACCAATCGTGTGTGAAATTTTACATGTGAATGTTCTAGAAGATGCTATCACGCGCTCCATTGGGGAGAAGTCGAAGGGTCCTGATGCAGCACGAACACTCCTAAGTTGCCTTGCAAAAAAGGCAGAATTGCAGTCATAAAATATTGAATAAAATTAGTGTTCAATGTACGCTGAGATACATCCTTCCAACTCTTCTCATGCGTCTTTCGACACTCTCCTTCACATCCATCAGTCTTCTGATGATGAGTTCTTCTCTTGCATTTGCTGCAGGGATGTTTCCAGACGTCACCGATTCTCATCCATTCAAAGCGGAAATTGAGTCTCTCTCGCGTGCAGGAATTGTGAAAGGAAACCCCGATGGAAAGTTCTATCCTGATCGCAATGTGAATCGTGCAGAGTTTTTAAAACTTCTGTACCTTGCGACCAATCGTGTGCCAAAGGCAGTGTATGGAAAGTGCTTTAAAGATATTGAAGCAGGAAGTTGGTATGAACTCTATGTGTGCGATGCGGCAAGCAAGGACAACAATTTCGTAGGAGGGTACCCGGATGCAACATTCCGTCCAAGTAACCCAGTCAGTCGCACAGAGGCGCTCAAAATGCTCTTCACAGTGCTGAAAATAGAAACAACAGAAATTACACAAACCGATAAAGACATCATCAAGTTTGTCGATCTTTCCACTGCAGCGTGGTACAGCAAGTATGTGAGCACTGCGTATAAAATGGGCATCTTACCTATTTCCGGCTTCACAGGTGCAAAGTTTTATCCAGAAAAAGCACTCACGCGCGCCGAGGCTGCAGCATACATTTTCCAGGGACTGCATCCAAAGGCACCAACATCGAGCGTAAGTTCTTCCACAGCATCGAGTACAACAAGCCAAGCATCATCATCTTCCCCTCGCTATTTTGATCGCGTAAAGCAAGTCAGCCTCCCATGGAACGACACCGATCAATTTGAAGAGAAAAAGAGCGTGAGTTATATGTTTACGCTCACTGCACCACGGACCATCGTTTCCATCGATAGTGGTTTAACAGGAAAAGTGGATGGTGACATGACGTGTCGTTTGTACCTTCTCACAGACGATGGCTTTGCTGATGAGTACTACCTTGGCGTACAAGACAAAAATGTGTGCAAACTTTCCGTCGCACTGCGCGCAGGGTCCTATCAATTGCAGGTACAACCAAGTGTTGCAAATAGTCCATTCTTTGTGAATGCAGTGCTTGGTAGTAGCGATGGGAATGATGGCTTTATGGATGCACAGAGCCTCAAGCCAAATGTGCAAGTCTCTGCATCTCTTGAAGGAAGTGATGATCTCTTCGACTGGTACAAGATGAAAGTCGATAGCGAAGGAAAGAGCACAGTGGTCATTGGCTCCGCCGATCGCCTTGCATGCATCATCTACACACCAAGTACTGTGGATCAATTTGGCTTCACAGGCCCTGAGTGTGGCGTAGAGTACTTCTTCAAAACAGGGGAGTACATCATTGGTGTTGGTCGTAAGGCAAAGTCCGATACCATGAAGAGTCTTCCCTATACAGTGAAGTGGAAGTGGTAAGAGAGAGACAGAAGATAATAGATAATAGATGATAGATAATAGAAAAAAGAATCACCGAGAATCTCAATGCAAGTCACTTGCAAAATGCCCTCCCTCACCCCTAGCCCCTCTCCCTTTGGGAGAGGGGAACCTAAAACCTAAAACCTAAAACCTAAAACCTAAAACCTAAAACCTAAAACCTAACGTCAGGCAAATTTCGCTCTAAGATCCTTGATTCCCTTCTTTTTTTCTGCTACAAAGGAGACATCAAAAGCACAGACCTCGCGGAGGTATGTGCTGTTTTTCGTATTTTTGGCCTAATGGAAAATTTTGGTTGCTAATTTCATGATAAGAGCTCTGAAATCAGCT
>CAZKOO010000008.1:41841-43733 GCA_964554435.1 uncultured Candidatus Peribacteria bacterium | reverse complement strand
CTACGCCGCAATGGTGTTTGATCTATGGTACGGCGAAGCGTAGCGGAGACGACCCAACCCGAGGAGCCACACATCTTCTTTCCTTCTATGACCGACTACCAATCATTGTTGCGTAGGTTTAATAACGAAGGTCTACAGTACCTCATTGTCGGTGGAGTGGCTGTGAATTTGCATGGCTATCCGCGTTTTACAAATGACATTGATATTCTCCTCGCTCTTGATCACGTCAATTTGGCAAAGATGGCATCTATTATGGAAGAATTAGGGTATCAACAAAGACTTCCAATTTCTATTCAAGAATTAGGAGATTCTCATACTGTTCAAACATTAATGAAGGAAAAAGGTCTCATTGCCTATTCATTTATTCATGCAAATGAGCCACAATTTAACATTGATGTATTAGTTGCACAATCCACAGAATTTGAAAAATTTTCTGCCCACACAATGAAAGCGGAGGTATGGGACTTTGAAGTTCCTGTTATTTCCATTGAGGATTTAATAGAGATGAAAAAAAATTCTGATCGGGAAAAAGATAGACAGGATATCATTGCTCTATTAGAATTAAAGGGTTTATGAATCCATCAAAGAATGCCACATCGGGCTTTGACAAAGAAACCCTTCGACGTATGAAATACGCATCCGTTGAAAGTAAATTTCATGCACTCACTGAAATGATACGCCTTGCTCAAGAGGCGCAAAAAAGTTGCAAAAAGAGAGGAGTAAAGTTTTTTCCTTTGTAGGGCTTTTATTAGTGAAATCCGGGGATTATTTTTTTATGTTTCACCCACCCCTCCTCATCCACATTTACTCCTTCCTTTTGCAGAAGCTCTGCTTTTTTCTCTGAGCCTCCGCGGTTATAATCCCCCACAAAGCCCGAGGAGCAAACAACGCGATGGCAGGGGATAGAAGGATCAAAATTTTTTTTCATCATACTTCCAACCGCGCGAGCTGCTCCTGTGTGTCCAGTAGCCTTCGCCACTTCTGCGTAGGTCATCACACTTCCTTTTGGAATGCACGACACAATCAAATAAACAGCATCGTGAAAAGATGTCATAGAACCATCAGTGTACCATCATTATTGAACAAAAAATGTGTTCAATAGACGTGTCAATCTTCATATTGCACTATTTTTCCTGTATCATGCACATACTTTCTTCGCGGACATGCATTTTGAAGAATTTTTGTATAGTAGCTCTTCTTTTTCCTTTTCTATGCTTGCCCCTTGCATTGAATACACGAATAATAAGACATCTCGGGCGGTATTACGCGATTCGCAAATCATCATTCGTCTTGCACGTGGTCTTACAAAAGGGCAGCAGAAAAAACATGTAGATACCCTTATGAGACGCATGGTGCGCGTGGTGGAGCGTCACAATAGAAGAATTCACATCGATCCATTTCAGCCCTTGGTAGAGCGCTTTGTTTCATCGTTAACAGTCAAAACTGTATTGGGGCATGTGGTCTGCATGAAGGTGGTGGATGGTCCAAAAACAATTGCAACCGAGACAAAAGGTGGATGGACTGTGACACGCTCTCCGCGCATTTCAAAGAAAGCATTTTGTCAATTTCTCTGGAAACTGCTTTCAGAGTCGTGTCTCGAAGACATTGAAAAATTTGTGTATCGTGTGAATGAGCAGACATTTGATGTGTCCTTACAGAAGGTTTCACTCAAGCACATGCGCTCTCGTTGGGGAAGCTGTTCTGTAGCAGGAAAAATTGTGCTTTCAACCGCACTTCTTTTTACGACTGTCGATATTCTTCGTTCGACTATCATTCACGAGCTTGCGCATCGCATTCACATGGATCATTCACGCAAGTTCTGGAGTACTGTGGAGCTTTACGATCCTGATCATCTAAAATACACAAAGATGCTTCATCAATTTTCTTTGTAA
>CAZKOO010000008.1:0-41741 GCA_964554435.1 uncultured Candidatus Peribacteria bacterium | reverse complement strand
TTACGATCCTGATCATCTAAAATACACAAAGATGCTTCATCAATTTTCTTTGTAAAAATTCCCTCTCCCTGTGGGAGAGGGCTAGGGTGAGGGATTTTACTTCGGATCAAAAATTGATGGAGGAAGATGGATGTCCTGTACAAGTTCTGCAATGCGTTTTCCGCCATAGATCGAACCCAAAATACCAACACCATTACATCCAAGATTGTAGAATAAGATGGGGTTTCGTGGTTCTGCACCAATGCGACGAATGCGGTTTGGCGTGTGCCCCATCAGCCCTTGCCAGACGAATGTATGTGTGTCGTGAGGAGGAGGGGAGTGATACACAGTGCGTCCAATGCGTTCAATTTCTTCGGTAATACCTGCTGGTGGTTCAGATTGTGGATTGAAATCTGCATCATTTGGCAAATCGCGCTCGGGTCCGCCAATACAGAGAAGTGTTTTTTTACCGTGCTTTGCATGTTCGTATGGTCGTCGTGTGATGTAGTAATAGGGTGTATTTTCAGGATCTTCAGTGATGTTATAGGAGAGGGCTGCAGCGACTTCGTTTCCTTCACCTAAATATCCTGTCATGTAGGCAATGCGACCAAGAACATTACGATGAAATGATGGATTAATGGCATCTCCTGCAAGGTTTTCAATCGAGAAATGTTCAAATCCATTTGTGCAAAGTACTACTTTTTTTGCTGTAATCTTTAAGTCTTTTGTATGGATGTGTGCATGATCATGCTGAAGAATCACTTCTGTGACTGGGGCATGTTCCGCAACGGTGAGTCGATCGGGGTATTGCTTGACCATCCATGCAACAAGCTCCTCACAGAGCAGAGAGCTATTTGTACATCCAATGGGGGACGACGTTGCTGCGATGAATTGAGGGTCTTCACTATGCAGTGCCTGCAAAACAGTAGAATGAGGGACTTCACTCACAAGCGAACGAAGATGAGAGGGGATCTGCTCAAGGAGATTGGCATGAAGGCTCAAAAGGATGGGATCGGCTTTCAGTCCTGCTTTGCTATAGGCTGCTTGTTCTTCCAAGTTTTCAAGAAGATCATCGAGTGTTGCAATGCCTGTGTAGCCAATACATTTGTAGAGTGGTGTTTTGAGGTCACAGCGTGTGATGATGTCATCTAAAATTCCCCATGCTGATTCAATAAGAAGATGTGCTTGCGTTGCCATCTCTACTCCAAATTCTTCACAGATACTCGAAAATGGTCGCTCTGCACAGTTCACCACTTGTCCTGCATTGCGTCCGCTTGCGCCATGTGCAATGCGCCCTGCATCAATGAGTAGTACCGAAGAAGATGTCTGTTTCAAAATTTGATAGGTCGTTGCAACTCCGGCAATACCAGCACCAACAACAGTGATGTCACACGTATGATCGCGCTCAAGTCGAAATTGTGGTCGATCTTTTTGCAATTGTTCAAGCCAAGGAGAATTGAAGTGAAAAGCCATAATCGTACCATTATAGCAGAAGTGGAGAGGAAAGTGAAGAGAAAGTCAGGCAGGCAAAGATAAAAACAGAGCGGGCTTTCTGCCCGCGAATGTAGAAGAAACAGAAGGGAAAGCAATGAGCGACTAGCCAATAGCCACTAGCTATTCGTCATGCTATCCTCTTCCCATGCGCTACACTCACCTCTCTTCCACAGACATTTCCGTTAGTACCATTTGTCTTGGTACCATGGGCTATGGCTATCAAGTATCTGAAACCGATGCACACGCACAGTTGGATTATGCGCTTACACAAGGGGTGAATTTCATCGATACTGCTGAGATGTACCCCATTCCTCCAACACGCGAGCGTTTTGGTCATACAGAGGACATCATCGGAAGATGGCTTCAGAAGAGCGGAAAACGAAAAGACATCATTCTTGCAACAAAAATTTCTGGACCGTTGCGATACCAACACATTCGTAATGCAGAAGGAAAATACACAGAAGATGACATTCTCCCTGCGATCGATGAAAGCTTGCAACGATTACAAACAGACTACATAGATCTCTATCAATTGCACTGGCCACAACGAACGGTGAATATGTTTGGACAAAGAGGATACGTCCATCAATCGAATGAAAAGATAACACCGATCGATATGACTCTTCGTGCACTGAAAAAAGCACAAGATGCTGGGAAAATTCGTGCAATTGGACTTTCGAATGAAACTCCATGGGGTGTGATGGAATTTTTACGAATTGCGCGTGAGAACGATCTTCCACGTATGGTGAGTGTGCAGAATGGATACAATCTCCTCAATCGTCACTATGAAGTGGCACTTGCAGAAGTATCGATGCGCGAATCGATTGGACTTCTTGCATATTCACCACTTGCGTACGGTGTTCTTGGAGGGCGCTATCTTCGTGGAGGCATGCCAGAAGGAGGCCGATTTACAATGCATCCAGAATTTGGCATTCGCTATAGAACGCCACAGGCGCTCATTGCAACGGAGCACTATGAATCGATTGCAAATAAACACGGACTCACCCTTCCAGAGATGTGTCTTTCTTTTATTCAATCGCAACCCTTTGTCACTAGTACCATCATTGGTGCATCAACCATGGAGCAACTCAGAGAAGACATTGCAACAGCTGATCAAAAACTCTCGCCAGATGTCTTGAAAGACATTGAAGAAGTACATGAGAAGATGCCGAATTTGTGCTGTTAGGAAAGTAAGGAAAGTAAGGATGCAGAAGAAACAGAGGAATCAGAAGATTCAGAGGAGAAAGTGATGGAAAACAAGGATAAAAAGGGAGCAGGTTTCTACCTGCGGATGTACAAGTCCCTCTTAGAACGCTGCCCCCACCCCTAACCCCTCCCCCAGACTCCTTCGGAGTATCTGGTGGAGGGGAACTGCTAACTATTTAACCACCGGAGCTCGAAGAGCGAAGGTGGGCCAACTACCAACTACCAACTACCAACTACCAACTACCCACTACCCACTACTCTCTGCTATCCTCCCCCCATGTCTGACACCTTCGACATCGCAGTCATCGGCGGAGGGCCCGCAGGGATGATGGCGGCAGGGCGAGCTGCAGAGCTTGGAAAACGTGTTGTCCTCATTGAGAAAAATGCACGACTCGGTCAAAAATTGAGCATCACAGGAGGAGGTCGATGCAACATCTGCAATGCAGAATTTGATCATCACATTCTTTCATCAAAATACGGGAAAAAAGGAAAAGCTCTCCTCTCCGCGTTCCATCAATTTGATGCACAGTCGACCATCGATTTTTTTACGGATCATGGACTTCCCATCATCATCGAAGCTGAAAAAAGAGCGTTTCCAAAAACGGAAAAATCGGAAGATGTGTGCACGGTGATGGAGCATTTCATACGATCACATGGTGTGACGGTACTCCTCAGTACTGCCGTTCAATCGATTGAACAATCGGAAAGATTGATCACAAAAATTGTTCATACTTCTGGTTCACTTTCTGCTAAAAATATCGTTCTTGCAACGGGTGGAAAATCGCGTCCTGAAACGGGGTCCACTGGCGATGCGTTTCCGTGGCTGCGCTCTCTTGGGCACACCATCATCGAACCAAATATGGCACTGGTTCCCATCACTGTGAAAAACCCTTGGGTAGCAGAGCTTGCAGGCATCAGTGCTGAACATGCCCGCATCACCATCTTTCTGGATGGGAAAAAGATTGTTTCTCGTGAAGGGAAAATGCTCTTCACGCACATGGGGCTCAGTGGTCCTGCCATTCTCAATATGAGTAAGATGATTGGCGAATTATTGGAGCAGGGGAATGTCACTCTTTCTCTCGATCTCTTTCCAAAGAAAGATCATGCGCTACTCGATATGGAAGTGCAAACAGCGCTCGATGCTCAGAAAAACAGAAAGATCAGCAATAGTTTTTCGAGTTTCCTCGAAGCGCGATTCGCTTCTCTTCTCCTCAAATTATCGAATATTGATGGAGAAAAGCCCGTGCATCAACTGACGCGAGAAGAGCGCCTTCAATTCATCAAAACACTCAAAGATCTTCGCGTGACAGTGACGGGCTTACTTGGTACCGATAAGGCCATTGTCACAGGTGGTGGAGTATCTCTCGATGAAGTAGATTTTCGCACGATGCGCTCAAAGAAAATCGACAATCTTTTTCTGACTGGAGATCTTCTCGACTTCGATCGACCATCAGGAGGCTTCAGCTTACAAATCTGTTGGACAACAGGGTGGATAGCCGGAACGAAAAGTGCCCTCTAAGGGCATTGACTTTTATCTTCAGATCTGCTGCAACGTCGCAAACGCCTCCGGAAAGGTTCCGCGGGGTTGTTTTGTTGTTCTTTTTTTTCAAGGAGGGGATTACCATGGGTGATCCGCAGAAATTTGTGTCGTGGATAGTAGGCACATTAGCAGCGCTCTTTATTGCAGCACTGCTAGCGGAAAGATTCCTCGCCGCCTGCGAATGGTGGCAAGAGAGAAAGAAGAGGGATGAGGAATGAACCCCCTCCTTTCCGTAATGTTTGCCCTCGTAGCCATTCCGGCTATGTGGGCAATCCTCCGCTTTTCAGACAAGGCCATTGCGGCCATCTGGAAGGCGGAAAGAAAATCCATCATTGTTCTTCGAGAGCAATGGGGGAAGAAGGGGAGGTGGTAAGCGTGCCACTTCCCGAACAAGATCTCACAGTGTGCCCCGCGCATACTGTGAGACACACCTCTCCGCCCGCCAGTGGAGAGGTTCTTTTATATGTGCATAGAGCTACACTACTATCAATGTACATACATTTGTCGCCTTGATGAGCTTTGTATTCACTGTTCATGTGCGAAGCGTGAAGCGATGTGCATCTGTTTGAGGAGCGAAGCGACGAGTCTGCACATCGCAGCGGAGCACATGAAATACAGTGATCAAAGCGAATCACGAGCGACGATTTTTTCTTTCGTTTCCTTTCTTTTGTAGCGACAAAAGAAAGGAAAGACCCGAAGAGAAATCATTATTCATGATCTTCTTCTACCAAATGATGATGGTTTGGATATAGTTTTTCTGCTTGTCCACTCAAAAGAGTTGCACTACCCCTACCCCCTAGGGGTACCCTATACTCGTACCCCCTACCCCTACTCTGCATCTATGAAACCAGAGAATAAAAAAGACGCTCTTTCTGCCTTGAAGCGACTCAAAGGATTGACTGAAAAAGTAGAGTTGATGATTGAAGCAGAGAAGTATTGTCCACTCATTTTAGAGCAACTGCTTGCGATGAAAGGACACATCAAGCACATTCAGTCGGAAGTGCTTGAAAGCCATTTGCACACCTGTGCAAAAGAAAAAATGTCGACACAATCGGGCTCAAAAAAATTTATTGAAGACATGCTTCACGCCATTGGTCTCTCTGTGCGATAAAGCTTCCTCACCCCTAACCCCCCGCAGTCGCGGGGGGAACTATCAACTATCAACTATCAACTAATCACTAAAAATCAATTCCAATCGTGGCTAGAAAAGCCGCTCTGTTATTATCCTTTCCCCCCTCACTATGTTCCATCCATCCCCACTCTTCATCGG
The DNA here is from genome assembly GCA_964554435.1 of uncultured Candidatus Peribacteria bacterium. Taxonomy (GTDB): domain Bacteria; phylum Patescibacteriota; class Gracilibacteria; order Peribacterales; family Peribacteraceae; genus CAZKOO01. The sequence continues at coordinate 36,252 of CAZKOO010000008.1, read as the reverse complement.
CATTGGTCTTCTCCATGCGCTTGCATGTCTTGCCATTCTTTTCGGTATTCTCTTTCTTGCACATGCATTCATGCAATCGCTCAGTACAGAAAAAATTCGATCATATGGTGTATGGCTTTTTGTTGCTGGCGTAGTGGTATGTATCCTCACAACACTCCTCGCGCCATTGTCATTTCATGGATACCGCAGTATGAATCGCGAAAAAGGAATGATGATGCAATGTATGATGGATGGTAAAGATGGAAAAGAATGCCCAATGATGAAATCCATGAAAGATGGAAAAGAAATGAAAGGCATGATGAATGATGGGATGCCGATGATGCAGATGGATGATGAGATGATGGACCCAATGGCAATGTCTATGACCGATATGGCAGAGATGCTCAAGGGAAAAACAGGAACAGAGTTTGATATTGCTTTTGTAAAAGGCATGATCCCTCATCATCAAGGGGCAATTGATATGGCAATGGAAGCACGCAAGTCTGCAGGACATCAGGAAATTAAAAAGATGGCAGAAGACATTATCACAGCACAGCAGAAAGAGATCGACATGATGAATGCGTGGCTCAAGGAGTGGGAGAAGAAGTAAGTTACGTTCCTCTGACTGCACTTGGAGGATGCCGAGGTATTTGCTTACATATTTTTTATCATCATGAACTCTCTCATTATCTCCTTCTTTCGGTTCATTGCACTCTTTCTTGGCACAGGCTTCATTGCAGGCTCTATCGTCCATTTAGGAGAAGGAGTGAATGTGTGGGATGTCTCCATTTTGTCCCTTGGAGTCCTTCTCTTTGTCACTGGTTCCTTTGCACAGGAGCGCGCAAGTGGGTCACACAACATTCGCAGGCATGGCATCGTACAATTTTTCATTCTTTCCTTCCTACTTTCTGTTGGTATTGGCATGGCGAGTGGTGGCATGCAGCATTTTGTGGATACGCCATCCTATTCTGCGGTACTCATTCCTCTTGGTTTCACGCTTGGTTTTTTAGCCTATCTTTTCAAAGAAGGGGATACGTTGAAGCGTACGCAATGGTGGACGGTTGCATCTGGCGCATTGATCATATTCTTATGCCTTGCAGGAGTATTGCAGTATTCCATCAATTATCTCCCAGAACCACAAGGGCATCATGGAGCTACCGTCATCGATGTTCCTAGAGCAGAAGAGAATGAAGGTGATGGTCATGGACATTAGATTGATTCTCTTTCTCTTAGCCCTCTTCGCCTCATACGCAAATTCTTGCGCACTAAAAAGAAACGTTATTCCTTACTCTGGCGTACTATACGGCTTTGCCTCAATAATTTTTTGATTCTTCTCTCGTAGAGCATTGCTATGATAAGCCATTATCATGTTTCGGCTACGCCGATATATTCAAAATTATTAAAGCAAGTTAGTATATTTTTACAACGAAGAAGATAATCACGATCGATGTTAGAGGAGGAAGGTGAAAATGTGTCCATGCTGATTCACAAAAAAAGTATACACTTTTCCCTTCTTTTTTGTTATCCTCTCTCCATGCTGAGAGCGATCTTCATCGATGCAGGACATGGCTTGGGGCCTACCGGTGGCATCGATAATGGTGCGAGTGGAAATGGCACCACAGAGAGAAAAGAAGTAGTGGAGATGGCAAGACAACTCATCACTCTTCTTCAGAGTGACGCAAGTTTTCAATCAATTCAAATTATTGACATTGGTGTGAATGATCGCATGATGCTTCGCGATCACATTTCGGAGATCAATCGTGTGTGTGCTGAAAAAAATTGGAAACGAGATGAGGCATTTGTATTATCTCTTCATTGTAATGCTTCAACTGATCCTTCTGCGCGTGGCATTGAGGCGTGGTACACGAAAGGTGAAGCCAACTCAGCGCAATTGACATCTTGTCTTTTAGAGCAAGTCTCGCAGACCACTGGTCTTCCTATTCGCGCCAGTAAAACATCCAATACCAATCGTCTTGGGCGTCTTGGCATTTTGGACGACACGATCTCCTTTGGCTGTCTCTTCGAAGCAGGGTTTGTGACCAATGCGCTCGATAGTGCACTTCTCAAGTCATCGAGTGATGATCAGAAATTTGCAAAAGGACTGCATCGTGGCATTCGACAATTTCTCTCGTTGCCAATCGTTTCGTCTCCTATTCCGCCTGCCAATGAACTCACTGATGTGGCAGGGCTTGCGTGGTATAGCGAAGCAGTGAAATTGTGCATCGATGAAGGCCTGTTCGATCGTCCAACTGATGGTAAATTTCACCCCGATCGACCTGTCACTCGCGCCGAACTTGCAGGAATACTCGCTCGTCATCTTTCTACTCATCACCATCTATGAACCCACAGCACTTCACCATCACAGTTCCTTCCATGCGTGCAGTGAATGCCATGCCTCAGAACATGCCGTCACCACAATTTCCCTCACACTTTTCCGCAGAAGTACATCGCATGTTCGGCTCCGATTTCTTTCACATTCTGTTCATCACATTGTTGTGCTCTGAGATGCTCTTTCTGTTTTTTCCTATACAGAATCAGCGTTTACAGAGAATGATTACACTTGCAATTGGCACACTTCTTGGAGTAACACTCATTCATCAAGGATCAATAGTTGATGCAGCGATACAAGGCGCATTTGCAGGGCTCTCATACATCGTCATTGTGCATCGATTTGGATCAAAAAAGTGTGTATCATCTCAGTGTGAAAAGGATGTAGAGAAGTGCATTATCCCATCGCATCCTGAGCATTTGTAAATTTCCCCCTCACCCCTAACCCCCCGCAGTCGCGGGGGGAACTACCAACTACCAACTACCAACTACCAACTACCAACTACCAACTACCCCTATGACCACCCCTACTCACAACCCCGTTGGCTGGACAGAAATTCCAGTAACAAACATGGAACGTGCTATGAAATTTTACGAAACAGTGTTCGATTACACATTGGAACGCAACACCCTTGGCGGAGTTGATATGGCGTGGTTTCCTTTCTTTGGAGAGGGGAGTGGCTCTGGTTGTTCTCTTGTGAAATATGATAAGTGGTATTGCCCATCGAAAGATGGCGCATTGCTCTATTTTACTGCATTTTCAGGAGATCTTGCAGTTGAGCTTGCGCGCGTAGAAGCCGCAGGAGGAACAATACTAGAAGGAAAAAAGGAGATTGCGCCTGAGTATGGCTATATGGCCATCATTCTCGATACGGAAGGGAATCGCATTGCGCTTCACTCAAAGAAATAAAGGAGAGATTGCAAATGATTGTGCGTATTGGGTACAATACATCTCCTCTATGTCCATCCTCCTTCCAGAGTCGTTTTCTGCTGCAGATCGGGAGATCATTGCAGCACATACGTGCTTATCAGGGCTGGAGGTATTAGAAGTAGCACAAAGAGCAGGAATAGATGTGCGCGCACGACAAACAACACCGCCGTTTTCTTCTCCAGAATTATCAGAATATACATCTGTAATGGAGCAATTGATTCATGCATGCGATGATGGAGCATCAGATGAGTTGAGTTGCATGCTTTCTCAGGAAGTGCAACAAGTTATTCTTCTGCGTATTGCACGTCTCTTTCCAGATCTTGTATCTTCAACACAAGAAGGGTTATCAGTAGCGATAAATCAACCATCCCTTCCCATTGTCTCAGGACCTGCAACGACTGGGAAATCGGCAAACAGCGAAGTCATCGCAACCCTGTTTGGACACACGCTCATTGATGGTGACGCACTACATCCGCAGCAGAATATCGATATTATGAGTAATGGAGGCTCTCTTGATGATGCACATCGTGTGGCATGGATCGAGCGCATTGCGAAAATTGCTCTTGAGTTACAAAAAAGTGGAAGATCGGTTACTATCACTTGTTCTGCATTATCAACCACTGTGCGTACAATGTTACGTGAAAAACTTGGCGATAATCTCTTCTATTTCCATCATTACTGCTCTCTGGAAACGATGAGAAAGCGGGCAAAAGGAAGACAACACCCATTCATTCCACAAGAGAATAATGATGCATTTCTAACAGCACAATGTAGTGCAGATTGTACGTTACGCATAGGAAATGAATCTTCTCTGGCAAGGAATACTCTGCTACTAGATACAGACTATTATTCAAGACAAGCTGTACTACAGATGATTGTGGATGAGATGAGTGGATGGGAAAAGGATACTTGACAAATTATCATTAAATGATTTATTATTAAAAAATATGCACTTAGGACATCCATATGAAAAAGAAGGACCATCTTCATTGATGGATTTGCTTGTTGATGTATTTCGGTCAATCGATCCAGCATTGAAGATAGGCTGGAAGCTCTTTCTTGCACTTAATCTCACAGCATGGGGCGTGCATGCTATTGCTGATGATACAAGAAGTTCTATTGATGAATGTATGTCAAATGTAGTGAAAAGAGATCCTATTTATGAATAAATAATTTGTTCAATAATTTCATGATTGCATCGATTCTGGAACATCCATCAATTCTTCCCGATAGAGTGCGCTAATGCGCTCTCTCTGAAGCTGGAGAGGTTGTTCGAGTGCAGGATATTTTTGTATGAGAGCGGCATATTCCGCTGATTGTAGATACTGTTCGTACTGTTTTTCTGCCCAATCTAACATTGTAAAAGGCTCATTGTTATAGAGTGCAATAAACTGTTCTTTTGAAAGATGTGCTGCGGAAAAATTCTTATCATTTTTCGGAATGCATGTTCGTTCAATATGTCGCAGTACCGTCATAATGTCAGAGAGGGTTGAGTCAATGCGATAGGAGAGGGCAGGGTAGTTATTATTACGATCTCTGCGTCTCTCTGGAATGGTGAGAAAAGAACCGCGTGCGGCTGCAATGGGTGACAGTGCATGAAAGAGTGATGGCGCATCGCTTGTGAGAATGCGGGCAAAATCAGCAAGTTTATCATCAAGAAATGTTTTTGTTTGATCTTCTGCAATCGTGGTTTGAATGATGTCGATATCTTTGAAGGCTTCACGATAGATTTGCGAAACAAAGCCATAGTCTGCGATATCCGATGCTTCGGTATCGGTTTTCAAAATTTCGACTTTTCGTACGGCTGGATAGAAGGTAAAAGAAGAGATGAATTGAGGCTTACCTGCATCATTATTGAGATAGATATTGTATTGATATTCATCGCCATCGGGAGAAGTAGTTGTTATACCTGTAGTCATGGTTTCCATCCGCCATTTTTCTGGGAGGATTTGCCATTGAGGAACGCCACGTCGTGGAACCATTTTCGTACTCGTTGTTGTTCGATTGGAGGGTCGTGATTTTTGACATGTAACAGAAAATGAGGCGCTTTTTGTGCTACCATCATTTCTTCTTCCTCGTAAAGAGAATGATCCAACATCAACCTCAGTATCCGTATAGTCCATAGAGTGCATCTTTGTGAAAGAAAAAATTTCTCGCACATTTTCTCGTTCTTCTTTTTTGTATGCTCTTGTCAAACGTTCTTCAGTGTGGCGCACAAATCGTGCAGTTTGTGTAAGGCGTTCACTGGTAATTTTGTCTAAGCATTCATTGAGAGTTGTATCATTAGAACAACGCTCTCCAAGTGTCATTTGATTGATGGATATTGCTGTGCAACTCTCCTTTGCAATGACTGATGCAGTAGCGATGCCATCTGTCATCAGTGCAATTTCCCCAAGAAGACATGGTGCATGAAGCGTGCGGAGCACGACAGAGTGGGTTCCAAGGTCTGGATGATAGATCATTTTTTTGATGACAACTTCTCCATCAATCAGCAGTAAGCAAGAATCTCGCCGTTCGTCTTCAGTAATAAGATGATCCCCTTCAGAAAAGAGGCATTTTTCTCCAAGAGAAGCGCCTTGATCGTTGCCTAGTAATAAGTGTGTAATCTGTACCTCAGGATCATCAGGCTCCCGATCATTTCGTCCTTCTACCGATCGATCATCAGAAAGATCGCGAATACGTCCATGTATTTCTGTTCTACCTTTTTGTATCTGCTCTATGGATCTTGAATCATTCTCTTGCTGGTCAAATGATCCTATTCCCCCTATTCCTTCACTCCCTTCTACCGACGTTCTGACGCGTGTAGCCATCACACCAGTATATCACAATTCCTCTCTTTTTCATAGGAAAAAGAAGCAAGTTATTGAGTTAATCATTCTCTTATTGATCAACTATTGTGTTCAATGCTATTCTCTTTTGGAAGAGAGTAGATCAAAAGAAGGATCAAGAAAAGAACGCTCAAAGATCCAAGGACGCCTGTGACAAACTCTGCATCGGAAAAGCCACGCTTGGTTGCAGTGAAGATGGTGGCGGAGAGTGGCTTCCACTTTGGACCTGCGGCGAAGTTGGTGATGAACACGTTATCGGTTGTCATCCACAAATTGATGGCAAATGTGAGAAGGAAAAAGCGTTTCCATTCCGAGAAGGCGAGCATCAAACTGTCTCCAAAGCGCGAAGTAAGAGAAGGGGCAAGCATCCACAGTTTTCGTACTTCACTTTCGCCCCAGAGAGATTCGAAAAGAAAAAAGCTCATAGGAGCGGTGAAGGAAATCATGAGAAGAGCAAGCCACCATGGGCTTCCTTTGAGCAGTCCTGAACCTGTGACGCATAGACTAAAAAGGACATACGCCGCTTCAGGAACGAGCGCAAGGAAGTAGAGAGAAAAAAGCCACCAACGACCTTTTGTTGAATGCTCGCGGAAGAAAGTGCTGAGAAGAAATGCAAGAAGTGTTGAGAGACTTGCAATGGCTACTGAGAGAATGAGCGTGAGAATAATGGCGCGTTCACCACCATCGATGAGCAGTGTAGATTGATGCCAATTTACACGCAGGAGTCGCAGAACAGAAAAGAGAAGAGGCCATGATAGCATGAAGACAATGCATGCATCAAAAGAGAGCGTGAGAGCGCGTGGTAAAGAGAAGTGCGCAAACCGTTGTAACGATAGCGGACGCACAAATGTGAGGAGGTAGAGGAGTATGCGAGTGAGGAGAGTGGTGACAAGATAGGCGGCGACAGTGAGGAGAAGTCCGAGTACGATGAGCGTTCCTGCTTCGCCAATATCGCGTGCGACGAATGCTTTTTGCTCAAACATTTGTGACCAGTAGAGAGCCTTTCCTCCGCTCATCACTTGAATGACCCAATAGTCGAAGAACGTAAGAAGAAAGAAGAGCGAGAAGGAAATAGGAAACCCACGGAGAAACGCAGGAAGAGTGACAAAGCAAAAATCAAAAAGGCCAGTGAGTGTATGGCTGATTGTTGGCTTACGAATAACAAACAGAAAACGCAGAAGATACATTGGCAAATAGTGTGCGCCGAGCACGAGGGAGGGGATGAGAATCATCTGCGCAGTCCATTCTCCACACAGCCATTCCATCCACTTGGCAAAAGGAGTGTAGTAATGAAAAAGATCTCCAAAAGAAAGTGCACGAGTGATGGGGTTGACGGTATACACGAAAAGCAAGAGTCCTCCAATGAGAAAAGGCCATCTTTTCAGAAGTCGTACAACAGATGTTCCGCTTAAAATTGCGGTGAAAGAAGCAAGAGAGGAGAGGAGAATAGAATTACGTATAGCATCGATCATCACAGGGTCAAATGATGCACGTACATTGTGTAGGCTTATTTCCCAGAGAATGTTGAATTGTCTGTCAATTGAAAGAAAAGGAACGAGGAGTGTTGTGAGTGCGATGCAACAAGAGAGTACAGTGAGAGACATCATCATTGCATTGATGCTGAGACGAAGGGGCTGGAGTGTGGGCATACAAGGATAGTATAAATGATTTTTTGAGTTGGTTGATAGGTAAACTCAAACCATCATCATTTGGCAGAAGAAGATCGTGAATACAAAGCTCATCAAGGCGACAATATATGTACATTAATAGTAAGTGTAGCTATAATCCCTACATTCATTCAGGTGGTTCTTCGTTGAAGATCTTGTCGTGCATTCTTTCTTCGATGTACACTATGCATTGTATTTTTCTTCTTCATCTTATGCGCAAAATTTTTGCTATCCTTCTTCTCATCACTGCTCTCTTCTTTGCTCTTAAGAAAACTGGTCCAGAACTCAATGTCCTCATTTGGGATAACTATCTTGCGCCAGATACCATCTCCAATTTTGAGAAGCGCACAGGGGTAAGTGTGAACATCGAATTGTTCAAAAGTAACGAAGAGGCGCTTGCAAAATTGAAGGCAAACCCAGGTGTGTATGACGTTGTTGTGCCTAGTGATTATATGGTGAAAATTTTGAGTGAGGAAAAACTCCTCACACCACTTGAGCATGCAAAAATTCCAAATCTTCAAAACATCAGTGCCGATGGAAAGGGAAAATATTTTGATCCAGAATTGAAAGTCAGCGTGCCGTACGCATTTGGTTCTGCTGGCTTTGCAGTGAATACAAAATTTGTTCAAGATAAACAATTGTCATGGAAAACTCTCACAGAACCACGCTTTAAGGGGCACATCATTCTCATGGATGATATGCGCTATGTTCTTGGATCGGTACTCCTTGAGCTTGGACTCGATCCAAATACAACAAACAAAGAAGATATTGCAAAAGCGCAGGCACTTCTCAAAGAAGTTGTTCTGAATGTGCAGAAAATTACACCCGATACACCAGTCGATTTGATGATTCAAGAAGGAGGATGGGTGAGTTATGGCTACAGTGGTGATAGTTACCAGATGCACGACGGAAACCCTGCCATCACTTTCATCTTTCCAACGAGTGGTGCCATGCAATTTATGGATAACCTCGTGATTCCAGTCAATGCTCCACACACCGATCTCGCCTATCAATTTATCAACTACATTCTCGATCCAGTGGTGTCAAAAGACATTACAGAAGCCACAAAATTTGGAAGTTATAACACAGCAGCACTTCCATTGATTTCTGAGGAAGTACGCAATAATCCGAGCGTGTTTCCATCGAAGGGTGATCGTGCAAAATTTCAATTCGTGAAAGATCTTGGAGATGATTTGGCGCTCTATGATCAGGCATGGCAAGAGATCAAAAGATAGAATGATGTACTAGTGCACTAGTACAGTAGTACATACTATTACATGAACACTCTCCAGCATCTTTCATTTTCTCTCTTTCATACGCCATTGCATCGATGATGAAAAAGAGTAGTGATCAGTAATGAGGGCGATCATAAGAAATCAAGCATCTTTCTGCTGTACTACTCTACTAGTACAACGTTGCATACTGCTGAACACCTAAGAATAGTGGTGTATGAGGGTTGATTTCTCCTTTTCCTTTCAGAGTGATGGGTGGAGTGTGATCGGAGGAGCGCACTTCGATACAGGAAACGAAAAAGCCATTTTGAAGCACCGATCGATGTGACAGAATCTGGTTCGATGGAATATGAATTTTCATTGCTGCAGAGCCATCATTCCATATACTGTCATGAAGAAACATGCCAACTGATGCCTCGGATGCATGGTCTATTCCCTCACAAGAGAGATGTGAAAGATCGTGAGGAGAAAGAACGTTTTCCATGCCAATCGTCCACGCTTCGCGAAGTTTTGATGGCATCCATCCCTTTTCTCGCGTTGGCATGAAGCCAATAATGCCTTGATCATCGATGAGGAGAATGCGTGAACTGAAGCTACATAGCACAGTAAGATCATGACTCACAATGATGCTGACACCTTGTTGCTCCTCACTGCGACGAAGAATTTCGCGCGTACACACTGCTTCAAACAGATGTCCAATGCCAAGAAATGGCTCATCTAAAAGGAGAATATCAGGTTGCATGAGAAGTGCACGCACAATTTCCGCACGCTTTCGTTGTCCGCCACTCATCATGCGTGGATATTTGTTCAAGTGTTTGTCGACCTCAAAATCGCAGAGAATCTCCTTGTGTGTGTCTATCCAATTCATATCGTTGGTTCCTCCTTCCATCAGCGCAAGCCCCAGTTCGATGTTTTGCTTGATGGTAATTTCTTCAAAAAGACCATCGTATTGTGACATGTAATGCACACGCTCAGGACCAAAATATTCGCGAATACGCTTTAAATAACTTGTTTTTCCAGCACCAGATTTTCCAAACATTCCAAGAATTTCTCCTGGAGCAAGGTCGATCGATGGAATGGTGAGCGAGAACGATTTGTACGCTAGACGTACTTCCGGCAAGGAAAGGGAATGCATCATAGATAGTCTATAGAATAGACGATTCTCATCATCTTTTTGAGGGAAATATTGAAAAAATATTGACAAAATAGAAAAAATGTATAAAATAAACATTCCAATGAAGAAAGCATCTCTCATTCTTGGCTTTTTGCTCTCATGCATCATCTTTATTGATAGCGCAGGAGCTGTGCCTCCAGAGAGTTTTGATGTTGCAGTTCAATTTTTGGAAACGCGTGGCATGATTCAAGGGTATGGAGAAGGCGATCCTCGTACGCTTGAGTACATCAATCGTGCAGAAGCCATCAAAATTTTGATTGAAAGTGAGCCAACACTCAAATCGTACATTCCACGCGTTGCCTCTTCTCTGTCGCCCCTTCCGCTCTTTCCAGATCTTGATCAAAAAGCGTGGTATGCACCGTATGCAGAAATTGCGTTTCGTGCAGGACTTGTGAAAGGATATCGTGATGGAAATTTTTGGCCACAAGGAGGCGTGCGTTTTTCCGAAGCTGCAGCGATGATTGTACGAGCCGAGCAGATTGATGGAACCGCGCCATTTCAATCATCACAGACAGTGCAGAACATCGATGGTCAGTGGTACACAAGTGCTGTCAATGCATTACTGCAAAAAAACGCAGTTGAAACACGCGGAATGATCATCACGCCAAGTACGTACCTGACGCGTGGTCAATTTTTTGACATTGTGTATCGCATACAGCAAGGTAGTACATCGTTTGTACAAAATCCTGCGCCACGCTCTGTTAGCATTCAATCTTCTGCATCTTCGGGGGTTGTTCCAACCCTGTCAGTACCTCCGAGAACTACTACATCAGTACAACCAAGAGTGATCGCATCGTCATCTGTTTCATCGTCCGCACAACCCATGGTGACAACTGTTGCTCCTTTGCCCACACGCAGTACTCCGCCAGCAACAAGCGCTCAAACAACTCAGCCTGTAGCTCAGGCATCACAACAAAATGTCGCTGGAAAAACATTTCATCTTTCCATTCCAAGTATTGGCATCGAAGATTTGACGGTCACTCATCCAACAGACACAACCACTCAAAAAGGAGTACTGGCAGTGCTACAAAAAGGCGTAGGTCATCTCTTTGGTTTCCCTGGAGATGGGGGAAAAGTGCTTGTGTATGGTCACTCGAGTAGCTACCCATGGGATGTGTCTCCGTACACCAAAATCTTCCGTGGCATCAATAAAGTAGCGATTGGAGATCTTATTACCGTTGTGTATGAGGGAAAAACAATGCAGTATCAAGTCTCGCAAAAGAAAACAGTTCTTGCAAAAGATCGTTCCGAGTTTGAACCCGATCAGAACGGTGAAGAATTGATCTTGTACACCTGCTGGCCACCAGATAGCATTACCCATCGCTTCCTCGTCATCGCAAAACCAGTGAATCAGGTTGCGGGGAGGTAGATGAGATATTCTTTTGTCTTTATGAATGAATCTCCTGAAGAGAATGGGCAAGATGTAAGTAGAAAATTTTGGGGAACAATCCTGAGTCTAATGGAAGAATTGTTTCCTTTGGACGAAGAAATATTGTTCGTTAAAGAAAAACATCAGGAATATGGAGGATCTGGCTTCATCATGTCTTGCCTGAGAAGTTATATAGATCAAAGATACTGGCTATTGCTTAAGAGAAGCGTGTAATCGGATATTTACGGAATATCAACAACAGCTATTGGAGAATCCGCACAATCATATCATTCTTCATGATATAGGGAAGATATTACATCTTGATGTAGATAGCATTTTTTTAACATATGCTCGATCATTACCGGTACTGCCAACAGATCTTTTATCCTATCATTATCTTGTAGAGGGCATTATTAATAAGGGGACTCCAGAAGAAATTGATGCAGTGATTCATGCATATACACAGCATCCAACATGGAATGGTATGCAACTGTACGGAGCCAGATATCCCATAGAGCCAAATAACCGTTTTTTTGCATCAAAATTGTATAAAAGAATGTGTGCAAAATCACAAAGAGATAAAGGAAGAGACAATACTGATTCATGGCTTACAATAACTAATGCAGCACATTGCATTGCAACAATGAAAGATCATGCATACGATGCAGTGATTGGTATTCTTGGAAGTGGTGCCTATATTCCAAATATGGTTCAAGTCTATGGCACTCGAAACACAGGGCTGATTGAATTTCATCGTTCTCGTTCAGAATGGTATGAGCCAGAGTGGGTTGTTCGACCAGGTGTTCCACCCAATGGGAAGATTTTACTCTGTGAAAATGATGCATGCACAGGCATAACACTTGGCGAGGTATATCTTAAAGTGAACACAGAGCTTGAACCTCAATCAGTGGATGTATGCTTTACAGGCTTTGGCTTTCCACACAGCAAGCAAATGGCAAAAAGCATGAATATGTTTGGCAGAGTATTTCATGCACGTGAGCTACCGCAAGATCATGTGTATTCCAATTTTCTTGAAGTACGAAGAAAAATGAAAGAATGTTGTCAGGCAAAATAGTAGCATCAATTATCTTTTGAACAAAAAATGTGTTCAATTATTTTCTTTCATAGAATGTATTTTCCCCATCCGTCCCTCCAAAAATTTCTTGAACTTCTGCACTGCCTTCCCCCGATGGCTTGTACTATTTTTTTACTCTTTTATTTATAGCACCAAATAGTTGAGATGCCTCTTTTGTGAATCCATATTCACGCAGTATTGCCTCAGCTCTTTTGAGAAGATTATCATTCCACGTACTACGAGCTCCTAGCAATACAATAATGGCAGTCTTGAGTTCAGCTTGTTTACCTGGTACTTGCGCACGATCATGAGCAGATGCAGCAATGGCAGAATTTTTGATTTGTGAAACGAGCGTTGCAATTCTGACGACATTTCCTCTTATGATTTCTGCAGTTTGTGGATCAGCTGGAGTCACCGGTTCTACTACAGATAACGAAGAAGAAACTGCTGGCGTTGCAACAGTGGCTGTAGTAACTAATGACACACTTGTAGCGACAGTGCTTTGAATAACCCCTCTTGTGTCTGTTGTGAGCATTGCAGTGGTTTCAATGACAGGTGATGAAGGAGATGATTGAGTAAGGAGTTGAGTGGATGTAGCCTCACCTGCTCGTGGTGCAACTGCTACCCTATTGCCACCACCATGTGTATGATCGTGTGCACACTCATATCTATCTTCATTATTTAGAAATCGTTCGAGTATCATAACAAAAAGGAAAATGTATAGTATATATTACACCATCAATGCATCTTTGCAAGACTGTGCAAAATATGGATGGCTGTGAAGAGTAGTTTGAATAGGTTTCATGCTTTTCTGAAGCCAAGAAACTAGTGCGCGCATTTCTACAATAATACCAGAATCGGTAGCGGAATTTCCTGTCATATTCTTAGCGCACTGTTGATGTGCATGCATACAAGGCACAATGCCATCATGAAAATGACGCCTATGACGACTTTCATCTTCTCCAATTGTATTTTTTGGCTTAATCCATGGTGCGTTGAGTGTATTCTGTAATCCATATTTCCTGAGGATAAGTGCTTGTTTCTGCATAAATTCAACGCCCAATTCAGCAAATACAATGTGGTCTGTTGGCCTTCCTTGCGCGCGTAATGCATGATATGCGTGGACATGCATGAGCACAGTGTGGACATATTGGTACACTTCTGCATCATAGAAACTACGTCGACAGAGCATATCAGTGCGTCCTTTTGTTATATCTTCTAACATGTATGGTAATTCGAGATTTGGCGCGTCTGCATCGTAGACCATGAGGTATAATCCTGTTGCATTTGGTTGATTTGTTTGAAAGGTATGTTCATCGTATTGCACACCAACATCGGTACAGAGCATGGTAGTGGTGGCAAGTGTTGCAACAAGATATTCAGGAAGTCTTCCTGCTGCACAGATTTGCACTTCAGGGTTACTAGTATTAAGAATTTTCATTTTGACGAGTGTGCTAAGAATAATTTGTAATTCTGTGACAGTGAGCGTAGGGGGAATGGTAAGACATGTATTGGAGTTATGGAGTGCAAACACACAGGAGCCTACTCCAAGAAGTTTTTCTGCCATTTCACATTGTTCTGCATTGAGTTGTCCTGTAAAGCGCACATGAATTTTTGCTCCAAGAGGAAGTAATCCCACTCCTTTCTGTCTTGCATCAAGAATACCTGCTCGATAGCGCTCCATGTGAGGAGTAAGATATTGATCAAACTCCTGTACACACATCGGTAAATTTTGGCTGTTAATGATCCAGTTTTCGCTTACAAGATTGGTCTGTGACCATTCTATTCCATGAGCAACCACGAAGGAGCGACGAACTACTGAGGCACTCTGATATTGATTTCTATGAACAAATGATGATGTTGGATTGCTATGATTCATAGTACTGATTCCAGTATTTGTGAAATATCGATTGTTGACATAGAGAAATGCTCCATGTTCTTTGAATGATGATTGAAGAAGATAATCAATGTACTCAGAAACAGCATGAGCATCTATCCATGGAATCATTGCAAGAAGGGCTGCACATGCGTGTAGTACTTTTTCTTTATGTGTACCGTACGGTATTTCCATAGCGGAATCAATTGAGAAAGGATTGTCATGAATATGCTGTGATATACCCTCAATAGCAGCGCAGAACGTATCGATATCAGAGAATATTTGACGAGTGATCTGCATGGGATTTTCTTCTTGTGCTAATACGAATGTTATATGTTGTTGCCAAGAAGATCGAAGAGAATCAGGACATTGTTGGTAGCACGATGCATACGATGTCATTCCTATTGCAAGACTCTTCCATTGCTTGTATGCATCATAACTTTCCGTCCATTCTTGCATATCATCAGTGTTTGCTTGTAGCGCAGTGAGCATTCTATGAGAAATGTTCACCATTTGTTCTGGCGTTAGGATAGTAGCATTGGTAAGTTGACAGAGCACATCGAGCACATCATGAAGAGAAATCATACTTTTCATTCTCTCTTGAAGCATGACTCTATTCTTTTCGTGTACATTACGTTGCATAGACTCTTTTCTCCGTCGTCTATAATTTCTTGTCTTCCATGAACGTGGTCTGTAGCGAGAGTCGCAGCTGTCATTCAGTGGCACAATACCCATTCTGTCGCGTCGACGTTGTTCAATGCGCTCACGTCGACGTCCTTGAGGTCTGCAATAATCACGATCACAATATGTTCGTTGCCATAGTTCATACATTCTTGCTCTTTGTGCGCCAAGCGTACGATAGATCTGCATTGTTTTTTCAGCATGTAATGCATGCTCAGGCGTATTTTTTGTCATCCCGATACTTTGTTCAATGCATGCATACAATTCATCGCGAATGTGTGATGTATAATGATCGATAAAGATGCCAATTTCTTGCTTTCGTTCAGATTTCCAGTGTTTTGCCCCTTGCTTCAATTGTTCTTCTCGCTCGTTATGCTGCCTTTCTTCTTCTGTATAATCTGCAGGAGCTGGTGGCTCTGTGAGAAAAAGAAAGAGAGCATGACATTCATTCTCTGTCAAAGTTTTCATTGCTACAAGACGTAGAATGACACTGAGGATATGATATTTTTTATGATTATATTGAGCATTTTCCTCTTCTCGCCTATCGCGAAGACGTGGATCTTCAAGAAATACATGTTCATAATCTGGATGGGGAATATGAATGTAGCGGAGCAGGCATTGAACGATGATTTGATCAGGGTTGAATGGATCGGCAATATGCGGGGCAATGTAGGTAAAATAGAGATGCCAAAATGTATCAGGCATTTTTTCCTTGCACATCTCTTCAACCAATGCATACAAATGCATCATTTTGATGACCGGAGTTTGAGCTCCAGGGACGTGTATAGCTTTTCTTGGCTGATCATCCTGTGTTGTTTGATGTGTAAGATGCCCTGATATCGATAGAGGCAAGAGTGGCTTTGAAACAGCACCATTGAGCAAGGCAACATGAACATCATCTCTGCGATGCGCTGGTTGTTCAAATCGTGCTACCAAATGATCAATGACATCGGTAGGAAGCGCTAATTCATCGATCGTCTTATGATCGATTGATGGAACGGTATGGGCAATAACAGGAAGAAGTCCAGGGAAGGCAAGTGATGTGGTGTTACCCTCAAGCATATTGATGACGATCGATTCAGGAGCTTGTGTAATAGTATGATGAAGAAAAATACTCATTGCAGCTGATCGTTCAGCTTCAGGGGTATCATGCAATAATTGTACAAGCATTCGTATAATATTCTGTGCACGTTCTGTGTTGCCAATGCCATAGTGCTCTGTAATAGTGCAGTAGCAATGCTGTCTCTCTTCGTTACTGATACCAGAAATACCATCAAATACTCCTTGTGTTGCACGAAAGAGAGCAACAAGGTGTGGGTATGCATAGCCTATCTTTTTTACATAGAATAATGTTTCCTCATCGTTATGAAGGAGAGCAGAGGAGAGATCGGTAGATTCCATAAACCACCATGGAGCCTCCTTGGCATAGAGAGTAGAAAAGAAGCAAATAGAGAAATGGAAAGATTTTTGCTGAGCAATCGTAATGAATTGATCAATACGAAGACCATGCTCTAGTAATATTGGTAGAGATTGAAAGAAAGCCGAAGTATGAATATCAATTGAGCTGAGATCAAGCGATAAAGCATTGCTTATGATGACAATGTCCCCATGAACAGCGGAAGGGAATTGCTGAAGGTTGTTTTTTAATAGTAATTGATCGTCTTGTGTGAGAGGAATACTGATAGGCTGAACAGCATTCCTTGCAGAACACACATGCTTGGCTGCCTTTGTCCAGACATCAATAAAAAAATCTGGAGGACCACCTTTTTCAGTATACTGCGCTGCGTATCCAAGTATAATTTTTAAATGTCTAGTTGCCCATTCGAGCGGATTTTTCTCTGGGAGATCTGTAAGATGATGACGAAGATGTCGAATGTAGAAATCAGGTGCCATGATAGCAACATGCCACACATCACTAAATGTTTGCAAAAAGTGGAGAAGCTCTGCGATTTGTAAAGCATCGAGTGGCGGATGTCGATACACGCCAGGATCTACGGTAACAGATTCATCGGAATAATGGATAGCTCCATGACGTCTTACATTATCTGGATCGATAATACGATCGAGTGCTACTGATGGATTAACTGTGTCATTGTCGTCTGTTTCTTGAAAGGGAGGAATATAGTCATATGCATGCATATATTTCCACGGATGAAAAAAGCGATTATATCGCCCACTGTCATCATTCATTAAATGTTCGGGCAGCAATGCCTCAATACCATGACGAACGCCCCATAGTTGTACCATAATTGTCTCTAATGGCCAAAGTATCTCTGGAACGTAGTCAGAATATCCATATGTACTTTGACGACGACATCGTGCTAATGATGCGCGGTACTGTATTCGATCACTGTCATCAATTCCATTACTTTCACTACTATCTTCATCACGATCATGAGTGTCAAATTTCATATACATGACAATTTATAAAAAAATGTTTTAATAATCAATAGAAAACCCTAGAAATCCTATCATCATTCATATTTATCTTTTTGATCAAAAAATGTATTTAAAATCCCCGAATTCATTCGGTGGTTAACGTGAAACCTCAGTCCTTCCCTCCAAAAATTTCTTGAACTTCTGCACTGCCTTCCCTCGATGGCTTGTACTATTTTTTTGTTCAATACTCATCGCAGAGTAGACACAAGGAAAGCCATCTGGCTTGAAGCAGGCAGAGATGGGAAGACCGGGTAAGTAACTCGCTTCGAGAGTGGGAGTGATGACACCATCGCACGTTCCTTCAAAGAGATGTTCACTGCCATTAGCATCAAGGTACGCAAGACAACACACAAATCGCGCTCGCTTATTTTCTTCTTGCGCCATTCGTTCTAAAAAATAAGCAATCCACTCTTCATCACTTGCATCGGGTCCTGCACCCCATCGCCTCGTATACACACCAAGTTCATCGTGGAGAGCTTCGACCACAATGCCAGAGTCATCACTCACGCAGGGGATCTTTGTTTTTTCGTAGTAGAAGCGAGCTTTGAGGAGCACATTTTCTTGGTAAGTCGTGCCATGCTCATGGGGTGTTTCGGTAATGCCGTAATCACGTGGGGTTTTGAGGGTGATGGGCAAAGTTGACAGCACTTCTGTCATTTCAATGATTTTTCCAGCATTGCTTGTGGAGAGGAGGAGGTTCATGAGGAGAGCATAGTATCAGAAAAATACACAGATGATCAGTTCAATATGGTTTTTATGCGGCACAATTTTATGGGAGCACGATTCTTTCATGCGGATGTTCTTGAAAAACAGAACCGCGGATAGAAACCCGCTCCCATGGATGTTGGTATTATTTTATCAAAGTAATAAAATCAAGTTTCTATCTATTGTCACCAAAACATTGTGGAGGCTAGAAAAGCTTCTCTCTAGCCAATTGCTAATATGCTAATAGCTAATAGCCTTACCCTTGCATCCCTTCCTCTTCCTCCGCTTCTCCACCTTCCTCTCCTCCCTCCGCCATTTCATTCATATACACTCGACGAGCTTTTGCGCCGTCTGCAGGGCCAATGAGACCTTTCTCTTCCATAATGTCAAGAAGGCGAGCGGCGCGCGCGTAGCCCACTTTCAATTGTCGTTGCAAGAGCGAAGCCGAGGCTTTTCCGGTCGATTGCACAATGCGTACCGCATCGAAGAACAGATCATCTCCACCATTATCATCCGCATCAAGATCAATCTGTGGACGAGCACCATCTTCATCATCTCCATTCCCTTGCCCTAACGAAATCTCCTCAGTAAGCATGCCACCACCAGCAACTTTCACTGCATTAATGATGCGTTCTACTTCTTTCGTCGACACAAAAATTCCTTGAATGCGAGTTGGTTTCGCAGTAGAGGCAGTCATGAAGAGCATGTCTCCCTTTCCAAGAAGATCTTCCGCTCCAATGGAGTCGAGAATTGTGCGAGAGTCGACGGCACTCACCACACGGAACGCAATGCGTGTTGGAATATTCGCTTTAATAAGACCCGTGATGACATCCACACTTGGACGTTGCGTTGCGATAATCAAATGCATGCCAACCGCACGCGCCATTTGTGCAATGCGAGCGATCATGGTTTCAGTATCTTTTCTATGCTGGCGCATCATCAAATCTGCAAGCTCATCGACCACAATGACAATGCGTGGAAGTTTTTTGGCATCTTCTGTTTGCTTCTCGTTAAATTCTTGTAAGTTGCGCACGCCTGCTTCTGAAAAACGATGAAGACGTCGCCCCATTTCAGCGATTGCCCAACGAAGAGCTTGCAGAGCCTTATCCGATTCTGTAATGACAGGAGTGAGAAGATGAGGGATGCCGTTATAGGGCATCAGTTCCACTCTCTTTGGATCGATCAAAATAAACTTCAGTTCATGTGGCGCGTTCTGATAGAGGAGTGAAATGAGGAATGTGTTCATACAGACCGACTTACCAGCACCAGTGGCACCAGCAATCAGTAAGTGAGGCATATCTTCAATCGTTGCAATGCACGCGTCACCACTCACACCACGACCAAGAGGAATGGTGAGAGGGGAGTCGGACTGCTTAAACGCTTGCGATTCAAGAAGCTCACGAAGATAGACCGTTGAACGAATTTCATTGGGCATTTCGATGCCGACAAGTGACTTTCCAGGGATGGGTGCCTCGATACGAAGGCTCTGTGCTGCAAGGGCAAGAGCAAGATCATTCTTCAGCCCTCCAATTTTACTGAGTTTAATGCCTTCAGCGGGTTCGAGTGTAAATTGTGTGACTGTTGGTCCAGGATGTGCATCGCGCATGGTCACATTGATCTCAAACTCTGCCAATTTTTCCTTGATGCGCATGGCTTGTTTTTTCAGCTCCTTGTCATCTACAGTCAGTTCACTGCGTTTATTTTCAAGAAGATCAAGCTCTGGGAATTTCCATTCCTCAAAACGCGTATCTGTCATTTCCAAATCTCCCGATTTTTGCCTTTTCTTTGACTTTTCATTTGTACTATTTTTTTGTTCATTATCAAAAGCAGGACGGACAATATTGAGGTCAGGCTCCTTTGCTTCTTTTGCGCCTTTTTCAAGAAGATCACCAACCATCGATAACAGAGATGATTCCTCCTCTTCATCAGGTTCCTCTTCTTCCTCGGTGACTTTTCGTTTTTTCTTCGCAGGTTCACTATCGGTTTTAAATGCTTCCAAAAGAGTAGGAATATCGGGCTCAAAGGTGATGAATAAGCCAACGATAAAGAGCGCGCCAAGCATGATGTATCCAGCACTTGCACTGAAGAAAGCCGCAAATGGAAACGCCATCATGAAGCCAATGGCACCACCAAGTTCATCGCGCTTGAGTGCAATGTCACCGATGGGCGCCATCAATTGAACAATGCCAAGGAATGTTGCAAAACAAAGACTGATGCCAACAGTTCGCTTGAGCTCTACATTTTCTGTAGATCCAATCATGAGGAGTGACCCTAAGAGAATGAGCACCCCTGGGAATAGTCCATTCCAACTACCAAAGAGAAACACCAAAAGACGATTGACTGCAAAGCCAGCAGCGCCTGCGCTATTGCTCAATGCAAGAAACAGCACAAGTCCACAGGCAATACTAAGAAGTCCTTTCACCTGTCTTCTTGTGTGATCTTCAAGCTCTAAACTGATATCACTAGTCTTTCTCCTTCTGCGACGAACGGTTCTGCGTGCACGCGACATGGAGAGTAGTATAGCATGTGAGATAAAAGAGAAAAGATAAAAGATTCAGAGGAAGGGTAAAGAAGATAATGCAAGTAAGGGAAGTAAGGATAAAAAAAGAGCAGGTCTTCCTCCTTCGTTTCAACTTCGGTGGACAGGCTGACCTGCGGATACTTTTGTGTATGATGACATCGCGGCTAGAAAAGCCGCTCTAAAAAATGCCATTCTTTGCTACATTAATTAGCGAATAGTCAATCATCAAAAAAGATGCTCCCATAAGAGAGCATCCTGATTATTCCATTTTATTTTTCATCGATTTTCTACAATCTAAAATCCAATACGGACGTACTCCTTCACTTCTACGCCACCAAGCATTTTTTCCACAGTCATGGAAGAATCTTTCACAAAAGCTTGTGTAAGGAGAGCGTTTTCTTCACAGAACTTCTTCTCTTTTCCGCTCATAATTTTCTCAACGATCTCTGCAGGCTTCTTGTCATCCTTCATTTGATCGTTCCAAATTTCACGCTCTTTTGCAATAGCCTCTGCTGGCACATCACTTGGACGAACATAGAGAGGGTTCATAGCAGCACCGTGCATGGCAACATCATTTGCTTGCTCTTGTGTACCACCACTTAAGCCAACAAGGACACCAATTTTGCGGTTGCTGTGAACGTACGAACCGACAACAGGACTTTCGATCTCGCGAACGTCGCCAAGGGAAATATTTTCACCAAGCTCAAGAACCGCTGCTGGCACTTTTTCAGCAACGAGAGCATCGACTGCTTCCTTGCCAGAAGCAAGAAGTGTCTTTGCAAGCTCTTCACCAAGAGCAAGAAAAGGAACAGAGCGAGCAACGAAATCTGTTTCACATTTCAGTGCAACAAGTGCTGCTTTTGCATCATTGGATGCAATAAATACAGCTCCTTCACTTTGAATGCGATCAGATTTCTTCACAGCCTGAGCTTTTCCACGCTTGCGAAGAATTTCAATTGCTTCCTCCTCGTTCCCTTGTGCTTCTTCAAGCGCATTCTTTGCGTCGAGAATACCAACACCAGTACGAGCGCGAAGCTTTCCAACTTGTTCTGCAGTAATAGACATAAAAAGAAAAGAAAAAAGTAAAAATGAAGAATGTGGCGCTGAAACTAGGCGCTAGGTTCAGAATTTTTTGTGGACTCAAGCTCCGCTTGAATTGCTCCAAGAATAAGGTTGATGGAGTTTACAGCATCGTCATTTGCTGGAATGAATACCTTGAAATCATCAGGATCGGCATTGCTATCACAAATACCATACACCGGAATACCAATTTTCTTTGCCTCCAAAATAGCAACGTGATCGCGTACTGCATCAACCACAAACAGTGCATCAGGCATACCCTTCATTCCTGCAACACCAGCAAAACCAGCATCGAGCTTTGTGAGTTCCTTGCGGAGCATTGTTTGTTCCTTCTTTGTGTATTTCTCAATCTCACCAGTGCGGAACGATTGCTGTAAGTCAAGGTAATAGCGAATACGATTTTTCATGGTGGACCAGTTTGTAAGGAGTCCTGGAACCCACTTTTTTGTCACAACAGGCTGACCAAGGGTGCGGCTGAGCTCTTCGATGGCATGGAGAGCTTGCAATTTTGTAGAGACGAAGAGAATGACTTTTCCAGATTTCTGAAAAGACTTCAGCTCGCTCACAGTTGTCTTGAGCTTTTCGTGTGTTTGTTCAAGGTCAAATACGTGAATGCCACGACGAACTCCAAACAAGTAAGGTTTCATTTTTGGGTTCCATTTTTCTTTGCGGTGACCGAAGTGACACGCATTTTCGAGAAGTTCTTGGGCTGAGGGAATAGCCATAGGACAAAGGGTAAAAAAAGAATAAAAGAGGAACACGCACGATGGAGGTGATTCCTTGGGGTCTGGCACTCTTTTGTCATCTCGCTCAGGGCGCGGAGGATTCACATTGTTTGAATGTGTCAGGACCGCTGCGATCGAAAAGAGAGGAAACTACAGGACGTAGCTACAAATAGCTTACACTCGTTTCTTTTACTTATGCAAGGTTATTTGAATAAAAAATGCGTTCAATGATGTATTATTTGAGGAACAGCATCTAACCGTACAATAGAAAGGAGAGATGGATCATCACACAATGGCTCAATCAAACCGACAGCATCAATGAGTGAGGTTTGTTGTGGTATTGTGATAATCTCTCTTCTACCTTTGGAGAGAATTGTAAATGGTCGTATTGAACAACCAGAAGATTGATCAAAGAGTGAACCAAGTCCATACTCTCGTATTGCCGGCAATCCTGTTCCACTTTCTAAGAGGAACCTTGCAAGATCCTCATTTCTTTGCAGTGCAAGCTCTATTGCTAAAGGCGTTGGTTGAGCGCTCTTGCGAATGGCTTCCTCCATTGCTCTTTGTGTATCAGTTTGATGACGTTGCACATCACTCACAAGGTGATCGTGCGGATTGATGACTGCAATTTCACAATCCCGAATATCATCTGCCGTCCATGCAGTCAGACGCGCACGAATATCGTTTTCCGATAGACGAGCTTGAAGAGTGCATTTACGCCGATCGGTACATAGACGCACTGCTTGATAGAGAAATCCATCAGGAAGTAAGTCAAAACCCATGAGCTGATTGAAGAGCTCACTCAAAGCACTATTTCGATCAGCGCTATCGATAGGATCAAATTCTTCACTGCTGTCGCCAAAATTAGAAAAAGCAATGCTCACAAGTAACTACTATACAAAAAATGAAAAAAGGAGCAATGATTTTCAAAGTAGATTATCGAATTTTCGCAAGTACATGATCTAGGGTCATATTATTCATCAGTGAAAGATTGCGAAAACATTGACAATTCTACTTCATAGAAGGAAAATATACTCCTATTTTTTAAAAATCATGAATATATGGCTTTAAACCTAGGAAATGCTCAAGTTGTATGTGCAACTTCTGACGCAATAGTACAAAGAATGCGACGGAATGATCTTCCTCAAGATATGCAACAATACATTACCATTTTATTAGAACAGCATTTTCAGAATAGATTGTCATATGATGATGTAAAACCATTACTCGCGTTAAATTACTCATTTACATTGCCAGATGGTGTCACAGCTCTTGAGGTGGTAAATGCTTTACACGCAGTCCGTCAATCTCTTCGCTTTGTCGTAGAAGGGCAAGAATTTGGATTAATAAATAATGCTTCATCATCTGTAGAAATACCTAGTGCTCAAGCAACATTTATCAATGCAGTACAAGAATATTTGCGATCAGTGCAAGATTTACTACTTCCTCATTTACGTGAAGTGTTTTCTTCAGCGCCATTTCTTGATAAAGAGGGAAGGACTATCACGCTAGACACATATCTACGTCAATTACCCACCGATGATATACCTTTTAAGCTAACAAGACATGGCGTAGCAACTATCCGCGATGTATGTAGAATGACCGAAGCTGATTTATCTAGAATACCAAGCATAGGACCAGTAAAAATACAAAGAATAAAAGCATTTTTAGAAAGACATTATTTTCCGCCACTAGGTACGAGATTCGATAATTGACAGAAATCTTAAAGCAACTAACCTCGCTTGTAGTTACGGATGATCACAAGCCTGGAATGCATTTTCGAAAGCTTTCTTTAAGAAGTATGCGAGGAAGACAGTGCTCCAATTCTCTTGTTCATTGATTTGTCTACTGATGTCTTAAGGTCAGATAGAGGGTGACACGAGTGCAGTGCCAAGGCGAGTAAGTGAAAAAATATAGAAACAGACAGTCTTTCATACCAATTTCCCTATCTTCGCAAGTACATCATCAATAGTCACTCTTTCCTGCAAAAGAGTATCCCTATTTCGGATGGTCACAGTATCGGTTTCACCTTGTGCGGAGTCTTCGCCAATGGTACCAAAGTCGATGGTGATGCAGTATGGAGTGCCAATTTCATCTTGTCTGCGGTAGCGCTTTCCAATGGATCCTGTAACATCAAAATCGACATTCAAATCTGTTTCTTGTATAAGTTTTTTATACAACTCTTGTGCTTTATTGATGAGGTTTTCTTTCTTTGAAAGAGGGAGAATAGCAACGTCGATAGGGGAGACTTTTGGTGCAAATTTCATCACAGTACGCGTGTCATCTTCCGCAAGTTTTTCCTCTATGTAGGCATCGAGCATCATGGCAAGCGTAATGCGATCGGCACCAAACGATGGCTCCATGACGTGTGGCACAATTTTACGCGTTGGGTCATCAGGATCGGTGTAGACCAATTCCTGCCCAGAGAATTTGCTGTGTTGAGAGAGATCGTAGTCGGTTCGGTACGCAGCCGCAGCGCAGAGTTCACCCCATCCCCATGGGAATTTGTACTCCACGTCTGTGGTTCCTTTCGAGTAGTGTGAGAGCTCATCTTTTTCATGATCGCGGAAGCGAAGGTTTGCCTCAGAGATGCCAAGAGTGACAGTGAGGAAGTGCCATGTTTCCTTCTTCCATTCATCAAAAATATCTTCCCATTTTGTTTTTTCTGGGTCGAAGAAGTACTCAATTTCCATCTGTTCAAACTCGCGAGTACGGAAGGTGAAGTTACCGGGAGTAATTTCATTACGAAATGATTTTCCAATTTGTCCAATGCCAAACGGAAGTTTCATGCGAGAGCTATCGAGCACATTCTTAAAATTCACGAAAATACCTTGCGCAGTTTCGGGTCGCAAATACACAAGAGATGCCGTTTCCTCGGTGACACCTTGATGTGTTTTGAACATCAAATTAAATTGTTTTGCCTCAGTCCAATCTACTTTTTTGCAGGATGGGCAAGCGATATTCTCAGCAAGAAGCATCTTCTGGACTTGATCAATTTTGAGCACTGCAGCTCCCTCAACACCAATTTTTTCCTCAAGAAGCTTATCGCCACGGAAGCGTTGCTTACAGTTTTTGCAGTCGACTAAAGGATCACTAAATGAACTCACGTGTCCACTTGCTTCCCACACCCGTGGGTTCATCAAAATTCCTGCATCGAGCCCAACCATGTCCTGCCTGCCCCGCACAAAGGTCTTCCACCAGAGTTTTTTGAGCTTGTTCTTCAGTTCAACGCCAAGTGGACCGTAGTCCCATGTGTTGGCAAGTCCTCCGTAAATATCAGAACCAGGGAAGATGAAACCACGGCGCTTACTGAGAGAAACGAGGGCATCGAGTGATGGAGCTGGCATAAGGAAAAGGAAAAGAAGAAAGAAGGGAAAACAAAAGAAAAACCTTACTCATGGAAAGCGTTCTGAAACGCAGGGACAATCGATCCACTTGCAGAAAGTTGTAATGCAGAGATGAATTCTCCCGATGGCCCCATCAAAAGCAGGGAGCCTGAGGTTGCTGAAAAGCGACTCACTAAAGAAGGGAAAGATGTCATTGGAACACGATAGGTAGAATACGGCGCGCCTGATGATCGATACAATGATTTGATTTGCGCATCAATATCTGCACAGAGTGTGCATGCTGGGTCAGTAAAAAAGAGAATAAGATCTTCACCATTGCCTAAAATACCAGTTTGATACTGGAAATACCCTCCTTTTTCCATTGTTTTTGATGGGCTTTCCCCTTGCGACATGCTCGATGAAGACAGTGTGTTCGGTGGAGATGCTGGAATAATGCGTGAGGGGCTATTTGCTTGACCTTCAAAGAGATGCCATGCACTTGTGTTCATCTCTGTAAATACGCCTCCAAACGCAAGAGAAAGACATTGTAAGGTAAGGAGTGCTGAGACCATGGTCATCACAAAGCCAAAGAGAACAAGTGAGAGGGTGCGCATAGTTATGTCCAGCTTACGACGAGAAGCTCTTCATCTCAAGCGGAAATTATGGTATACTAGAAAGATTCTATGGAGATTCTCCTCCTTCTTGCTCTTGGCATCCTTGCGCTCTTGTCATCACTATTCATGCGCAAAAAGCAATTGTTTCAGCAAACTGATGGAGAAATGGCGAAAGCAAACATCTCTCGAGGAACATGGAAGAAGTTTGTCCCCATTCTCTTTCTTGCGATAGGATGCTCATTGATCGCATGGCTTTTACTACACTACGGAAAAAATGTCACTATTGCATCACTCCAGTCACAATCAACTCTTCTTCGCACTGGCATTGTCTTTGCGTTGATCATGCTTTTGAGCTCTTTTGACTTGCGTGAATGGCATGGCACATCCGATCGTTCGCGTTATTTCTTCGCTGTTGTTGTTGGCACGATTGCAAGTTTTTTCATCATTGCCCTCAAGCGTGCTTTTTTTGAAACAAGCGTAGGAGACGATCCATTTCTCCTCGCATTTGGCATGATTCTTCTTTTGATCGGATGGAGATTTCTCTTCGGATCGTGGCAAGTGAGCGTCAAAATGACTGTGCTTGGCACATTTCTTTTTTGGGTTCTTTACGCCATCATTCGGTATAAAACACAGCAAGAGCTTCTGGCGGTTGGTATTGCAGCGGCAACTGCCATCATTCCTGTCCTTGTGTGGTGCGCTCTCTTTTTGCAGTATCACGCAGAGCGTCGCTCCATCATTTTTCTCGCGTTCTTCGCAGGCATGCTTTCCACGGTGCCCATCCTCTTTCTTCATGAATTGAGCGTACGAAGCATGACACTCAATTTTTTTCTCTTCACCATCACACCCATCAATTTCCAGCTCTCGTCTGAAGCGTTTGTACGAGAGAGTATTTTTAAAGATGCAAGTGGCACATCGTCTATTCTTCTGTCTACACTAGTGACCTATCTTTGGGTGGGAATCATTGAAGAAGTGAGTAAATTTTGGGTCCTGAAAAAAAGTGGACGCCTCTTTTTCCGTTCTATTGATGATGCTATTCAACTTTCGATCATTGTTGCGATTGGCTTTGCATTTGCAGAAAATCTTGCAAACCCCAACTATTTCATCGGATTTGTACAACGCTATCTCTTAAACCCAGCAACGCCCGATTGGGGGGCGTTCATCGGAAACATTTTTGGACGCTCTGTTCTGACGATGATGGTGCACATTCTGAGCACAGGCGTACTTGGATACTTCTTCGGACTCGCAGTGTTTTCCTCATCTATTCTGCGCGATCAATTTGCGCAAGGAAAGACACATGCCATTCTGGACTTCTTCCATCGCATTCTCTCAATCGATACAGCACATATTTATCGTACAACCATGATGGGCATTGGCTTGTGTTCCTCCATTATCCTGCATGGCATGTTTGACTTCATTGTCACACTTCCAGAGGTCATTCCGGGTAACCCCACAACCATCGGCGCACTCTTGCAGCTTTCTCCAGCATCGACACTGCAAGCAGTACCCATCACGCTCTTGCCATCACTGCTCTATGTTATTGGAGGGTTTTGGCTCTTAAGCTATCTCTTTGAGCGAACGGAGAACGCGAAAGAGTTTGGGCAAGTGTCAGAGGCGGAAATAATTCTTGAGTAAGGACATTTATTCATTGAGTAAGAGCATTGAAAGAGAATGAAGAAGACTGAGATTCGTATCAATAGAACCAAACCATCATCATTTGATAGAAGAAGATCGTGAATAATGATTTCTCTTCTGGTCTTTCCTTTCTTTTGTCGCTACAAAAGAAAGGAAACGAAAGAAAAAATCGTCGCTCGTGATTCGCTTTGATCACTGTATTTCATGTGCTCCGCGCTGATGTGCAGACTCGTCGCTTCGCTCCTCAAACAGATGCACATCGCTTTACGCTTCGCACATGAACAGTGAATACAAAGCTCATCAAGGCGACAAATGTATGTACATTTATAGTAGTGTAGCTATAACACCACCATTCCCCCTCTTCCCTCGCTTGTAAGAAAAGATGATTTCCTTCGTCTCTCTTCTTCTGTATACTTCTATCCTCACTTCCCCCTCCTTCCAATGGTTCGTCGACGCTTCCTCTCTGTTTCTTGCGTTACTCTTTTCTCGCTCCTCTTTGCAGTATCGGTACAAGCAAAGTCCGTTCCTCAAATTGTCGACCGCTCTCTTCCAGTTGTCTCTCGTGCGACATTTTTGCAGTGGGCACTGCAAGCACTCGGGGAGTCATCGCAAGAGACAACATGTGTACAACCCTATACGAATACGCCAAAAGGCATGAAAGGTACAGTATGTGCATTTCAATCCAATGGGGGGTTGGATGCTATTTTTGGTAGTAGCAAAACCTATATATTGAACAAAAAAATTACTCGAGCAGAAGCAATTCATGTCATCACTGTACTCACAAATGTAAGTGATGGAGATGCGGATGTCAGCCAGTTACGCGATGTGAAGACAGATCGAGATGCACTGTTAGCACGCACCGCCATTGCACATCGATGGATGCTTCCATTGCAGGCCAATTTCTTTGGCTTGAGTCGCTCTCTTTCAGGAACACAGGCAATGACGCTTTTGCAAGCGGTCATCGATGAAGTGCCTGATGCAACGCCACAGAATATGACCATTACCATTGGCGGAAAATCGGTCGATACAGGAGCCTTACCAAAACAGGATATGCTTGATGCAGTGTGGCAGCTCTTGCAGAGAGATTTCTTACACAGTGAAAAGATTAATCGCGACGAACTTGCCTACAAACTTGCAGAAACTATGACGCAAGCCACAGGCGACCCGTATACCAATTTCTTCCGACCAGCAACAGCGAAGAATTTTACAGAAATGATCAAAGGAGAACTGAGTGGCATTGGCGCACAAGTAGAAGATAAAGCAGGGGTCATTCTCGTCGTGTCGCCCATTCCAGGTTCTCCAGCACAAAAAGCTGGGCTTCAATCGGGCGATGAAATTCTTGAAGCAGATGGACATAGCTTGCTCAATATCGGTGTCGATCAAGCAGTGCAATACATTCGTGGAAAACGTGGCACAAGTGTGACATTGAAAATTCGGCGTAGTGGCACAGAAATGACATTGTCGATCGTTCGTGATGCCATCTCCATTCCAGAAATTAGCGTGACATGGCAAGGAGAAGTGGCAGTCGTGCAAATTTTGCAATTTGGAGAAACAACACAAAAGAAAATTCGTGGCATTATGGCAGACATTGCGCAGAAAAATCCAAAAGGAATGATCCTCGATCTTCGTGAAAATGGAGGTGGGTTGCTCAATGCAGCAGGTGCACTTCTCAGTAACTTCCTGCCAAAAGAAACCATTGTTGCAAAAGTGCGCACAGCAACAGAAACAAGTAATGTCATGACGGATAATCTACCAATGACCATTGCAGATTCTGTGAAAGTTGCAGTATTGGTGAATAAAGGCTCGGCAAGCGCATCGGAAATTACCGCTGGCGCACTCCAAGACTATAAGCGTGCAACCATTATTGGCACGACAACCTTTGGAAAAGGAACAGTGCAAGAAGTGCTCGATTTCCCCAGTGGAGAGGCACTCAAAATTACCGTTGCAGAATGGCTGACACCAAAGGGTCGGTTCATTCACGGCAAGGGCATCGAACCTGATATTCGCGTTGAACAAGGTGGCATTGGTGATGATGGAGCATTGAGAAGGGCACTCGAGATTGTGCGATAATTTTGCTACTGCATCACACTATGCGTCTGATTCTTGCGTCATCGAGCCCGCAGCGAAAGGAGTTGCTATCTATCCTTGCAATTCCTTTTGATGTTCTTCCGAGCACTATTGATGAAGAGGCATACAGAGAAAAAGATCCACAAAAACGCGCACAAGAATTAGCGGTGCTCAAAGCACAAGATGTGCACTCTCGCAATCCTCATACTGTGGTTATTGGTTGCGATACATTAGTGGTAGCACCCGATGGAACGCTTCTTGAAAAGCCAAAAGATGAAACAGAGGCGCGTGCGATGATTCGTCTGCAGAGTGGGGGAGTGTCACTCGTTCATTCCGGTCTTTGTGTCATCGACGCCGAAGGAAATATGCATGCAGATCTTTCTACCTCATCTGTTCATTTTGCAGAGCTATCGGAACAGCAGATCGATTGGTGGATTGCAACCAATTTGTGGCAAGGGCGTTCTGGCGCATTTCAAATTGATGGCCTCGGTCAATTGATGATCTCGCATATCGAAGGAGACTTCACCAGCATTGTTGGATTACCGATGTATCTCTTGGGGCAGCTCTTATACAGAGCTGGAGTGGATTGTACAATAACTGAAAAAGACAGTAGATACTAGACTCTAGACATTAGAAAAGATCAAATCTATTGTCTACTATCTATACTCTAGTGTCTTCATCAAAACTACATTGATGAGTAGAATTGATTCTTCTTACGAGCAGCGCGGAACTCTTCACGCTTGAGTGCGCGGAGACGCTCAAGACGCTTTGTAGGAGCTTTTTTACTTGTTTTTCTGTCGCGAAGAAGGTTTAACAAACGAGTTTCTTGAAACTGTTTCTTGAAACGAGATTGAATGCGATCGTTACTTTCGTCGCCTTTGCGGATTGCGTAGATAGCCATAGACTCAAGTAGTATAGAGGAAGAGAGGAGGTGCTGACAAGAGGATCTTTTTTTTCGTTCAAAGTATTAAAAAATGGCTCTAGGATGCTGATTATTTCCGTAACACATCTGGCCAAGCAATAAGCGGAGATTCATCTTCATGCTCTACTGTGTATTCCAATGCCTCGACAATGCGCTTCGCAAGTTGCACATTGGTGATGAGTGGAATGCCACGGTCAATTGCTGTTCTGCGAATGAAATATCCATCAGTTTTCTCTGTGGACGATGTGTGCTGGGGAATATTGATCACACAATCGATGCGCTTATTTTCTAAATATTCTTTGATGTTTGGGCTGCGTGGTTCCGATACCTTATTCAAAAGAACACTTGGAATGTCGCGCGAAGTAAGGAACTCATGCGTACGATGCGTAGCGTAGAAATTGAAACCCATCTTTTGTAAACTTTCAATTGCAGGAAGGAAGTCGAGTTTATCTTCTAGTTTACCAATGGTGAGTAAGATGTTTTTTCGTGGCATCTGAAAGCCAATAGAGCGTAATGAAAGGATGAGGCCTTGCTCAAGAGAATGCCCGAAACAAGCCACTTCTCCTGTGCTTGCCATTTCCACACCAAGGCGTGGATCTGCTCCCTTGAGTCGATTGAAGCTAAATTGCGCTGCCTTGACACCAACATGATCAAGATCAATGGTTTTGTAATGGATGCTTGTATCCGCCTTCTTCAGGATGGCTTGCAGTGCGATGCGTGCAAAATTGACACCGGTAACTTTACTTGCAAAAGGGAACGATCGACTTGCGCGAACGTTACACTCAATCACCTTGAGTCGATTGTTCTTTGCAATGAATTGTAGGTTAAACGGACCAGAAATGCAGAGAGCCTGCGCAATCTTTTTTGCGATGACTTTCATCTGGCGGAGTGTTTCTAAATTCACGCGCTGCGGCGGAAGAACGATGGTCGCATCACCAGAGTGCACCCCAGCATTTTCGACGTGCTCTCCCACTGCATACAGGAAGAGCTCACCATTTTGCGCAACGCCATCAAAATCAATTTCCTTGGCATTTGTCTCAAATTTTGAGAGTACCACTGGCGCATCTTTACTCACATCTGTTGCCGCTTCGATGTATTCCTTCAAGTCTTCTTCGCTATGCACAACCGCCATGGCGGCTCCAGAGAGGACATAGCTTGGACGCACAATCACTGGGAATCCAACACTGGTCGCAAACGAGCGCGCAGATTCCAAATCGGCAAATTCCTTCCATTCAGGTTGATCAATATCAAGTGTGTCGAGGAGGGAGCTAAATTTATGACGATCTTCTGCTTGATCAATATGCTCAGGAGATGTTCCAACAATTGGCACATGTTCCTTTGCAAGAAGGCGCGTGAGTGAGTTTGGAATTTGTCCTCCCATCGACACCACAACGGCTGTTGGTTGAAGAAGGTCAATGACATCCATCACACGTTCAAAGCTCAATTCATCGAAGAAAAGTCGATCACATTCATCGTAATCGGTACTCACGGTTTCGGGGTTACTATTGATGATGGTGACAGTATACCCTTGCGCTTGCAATTCTCGCACAGCTTGTACAGAGCACCAGTCAAACTCAACCGATGAGCCAATGGAATAGGGTCCACTGCCAATGACTAGTGCCGATGGTTTTTCCGATTGAAACGAGAGGTTTTCCTGCGATGCAGCGCAGTATGTCATGTACAAATAATTTGTACAAGCAGGGAATTCTCCCGCAAGCGTATCAATTTGTTTCGTAACAGGACGAATGCCAAGCGCAAGGCGTGCAGAGCGAATGTCGTGCACTGTTTCCCCGCGAATGGTGGCAATGGATGCATCGGAAAAACCAAGTCGCTTTGCAGAGAGGAGCTCTGGTGCAGTGAGTGCTTCCGCACGTGTTTGGTGAAGTGCGCTGGCACAGCGTGTCATGCGTGCAATGCCATACAAAAACCATCGATCAATACCAGTGAGAATTGAGATTTCATCAGGAGTCCAATCCTCCGCAAGGGCTTGTGCAATGGCAAAGAGGCGTCTCGGACTTGGTACGCGCATTGCTTCTCGTAGCTCTTCCTTTTTGACAGTCCACGGACAAGGGATGAGTCCGGTGACGCCGATGTTGAGCATGCGGAATGCTTTTTGAAGAGCTTCTTCAAGAGATCGGCCAAGTGCCATCACTTCTCCAACAGATTTCATCTCTGTAGAAATTTCATGTGTGACGAAACTAAATTTTTGCAAATCCCATCGAGGAACTTTGATGGCAACATAGTCAAGAGATGGTTCAAAGTCCGCACAGGTCACTTTTGTAATAGAGTTTTTGATGGATGGAAGCGTGTAGCCAAGTGCAAGTTTTGCGGCGACAAATGCAAGAGGGTAGCCTGTTGCTTTCGATGCGAGCGCAGAGGAACGAGAGAGGCGTGCATTTACTTCAATCACGCGGTACACTCGGCTCTTTGGGTCGAGGGCGTATTGAATGTTACATTCTCCGACAATCCCAAGATGACGAATAACCTTGAGCGCAATCGAACGCAACATTTGATATTCCGTATTATCGAGCGTTTGACTTGGAGCAATGACAATCGACTCTCCGGTGTGCACACCAAGAGGGTCCAAATTTTCCATGTTACAGACTGTGATACAGTTATCGGCACAGTCTCGCACAACCTCGTATTCAATTTCTTTCCATCCAGTCAAATCTTCTTCGACGAGAACTTGTGGAGATTCCACGAACGCACTGCGTAAAATTTCCTCGGCTTTTTCTTGTGTTTGTGCTCTGCCACTTCCTTTTCCGCCCAGGGCAAAGGCGGCGCGAATCATGACAGGAAGCCCAATGGTACTAATGGCTGCTTGTGCTTCTTCAAAGGACGTGCAAGCAAGCGAGCGTGGAACGGAAACGCCAATGGATGTAAGCTCCTGATTGAACAGTGCGCGATCCTCTGTTTTGCGAATAGCATCCACAGACGTACCCAGAACACGGACGCCATATTTTGCAAGAATCCCTTGCTCTTCTAGTGCCACTCCACAGTTGAGCGCAGTTTGTCCTCCGAAGCTTAAGGCAATAGCACTTGGCTTTTCTTCCGCAATGACTTTTTCGACAAATTCTGGCTGTACAGGAAGGAAATAGACCCGATCAGCAAGCCCTTCGCTTGTTTGATTGGTCGCAATATTAGGGTTGATGAGAACAATGCGCTTTCCTTCCTCTTTAAAGGCTTTAATCGCCTGACTTCCAGAATAGTCAAATTCTCCTGCTTCACCAATTTTCAGTGCTCCAGAGCCAAGAAGAAGAATGGTTTCGCGTGTATCGGAAGCGGAAGGAAGAACCTCAGAATCTGTCATACAAATTGAAAAAAGGAACCCCGTGCTTGATTGAGCACGAAGTGGCTAATAGAGAAAGATGTAATCATGTCCGGACGAGTCTACTCGTCTCATCTTCTGTATGCAATTGAAAGTTAGAATTTGTCTACATTTTTTGATCAGAAGAATATGGAAAATGAAAACTTTTTACATCTGGAATTCTACGGTTGATTACAACATTGCGCTTGGGTGCAGAGAAAGCCAGGACAGCGTTCGTAAGGAATTCTTGGAGGGCACTCGCCCCTGATGGTAATTCTATCATTTTTATCTTCGCAATATAAAGAAGAGGAAGAGGATTATGAAGGTATTAGTGACGAACTAGAGGAAGAAGAGACGAGTTCATCTTGGACACATCCCACTATTCCTCCAACACAGGTGAAACCTACACAACACCGAGGTCCGTTCGGAGAATCGCAAGAAGGAGAGCCGAGTGGAGGAGCACCTACTAAACAAGAGGATGCGGATGAAGGGCTAGTGCTTCAAGAAGAAGTTGTGCCACAGAACGGTCCGCCATTGCAATTATTATTACAACATTGATTATTATTGACACAAGAACCTCCATCATTTTGACAGCCACATGTGCCATTCAGTCCACAAAGCCCACTACAACAATCACTGTTGTTTGAACAACTAGACGCAAATGTACCGCAAATGGAACTACTACTCGAAGAAGATTGATAGCACGCTTTTGTTTCTGTATTGCAGCAGAAATTTGCGGAGGAGGATGATGAGGGGCAAGCACACGCAATATCCTGAGGGTTTCCTTCAAGATAAGTGGGGCAGGTTCCTCCCGCAAACGTAGATCCAAAATCTGGCACAAGAGGACTTGGGCAAGTATTTGTAGTCATGCATTCTTCGGGTAAACATGGTCGTAGGTGTCCACTGGAACACATATACGTGACACGAGGAAGACTATCTGGCACAGAACAAGCTGAGCCACTCAGTGAAGATGAGGAAGTTCTCGACCTACATGTGCCGGAGACACAACTGCCTGTACAACAATCGCTATCACGGGAACAGGTCGATTCTCCCTCCATGAGGCAGCATTGGCGCTCCTCGCCATTGCAACCATTT
The DNA here is from genome assembly GCA_964554435.1 of uncultured Candidatus Peribacteria bacterium. Taxonomy (GTDB): domain Bacteria; phylum Patescibacteriota; class Gracilibacteria; order Peribacterales; family Peribacteraceae; genus CAZKOO01. The sequence goes on along the minus strand of CAZKOO010000008.1, from coordinate 679 downwards.
GGAGACGTACATGGTGGAGCCATTGAGGTCTCATCGACGTATGGGTGCGAGACGGCGGTGCCACTCGTGCAGGTTTCCGTGCCCGTGTAACAAAATACGTCACCGAGAGCGTGTGCCACGGCTGGCTCTGGACATACGCCTATATTGCATTTTCCACCATTATGGTCACATCCGTCTTGTGGTGAGCAGCAAGCACCAGGTCGTTCGGTTGATGCGGTGTTTGTGGTATCTTCGCAAAAGGTTGCTTCGTTTTCTGCGCAGTACCCCGTGCAATCATTCTTGCAAGGGTCACCGACTCCTCCGTTTATTGTGTTACCATCATCACATTGTTCTGTTCCTTCTTTGATGCCATTGCCACATACAGCGGAAACTAATTGACCTTTGTTTATCAATTCAAGATCTCTCCTCTGCAATTGATAGAGCACAGTGCCAAGCACAAACCCTAGAATAATTCCCAGAAGAAGCCGAGAGTATTGAGGAGGAAGAGCGAAGCGCACAATAGCATCTGAAAAACGTAGAGAATCATATGCTAGATTCACGAAAAAGAACAACGAAAGAAAATACTATAAAAACATCATTATAAATTTTTGACTAGCCTTTTAGGATGAATGGAGAGCAATTTTATGCTATACTATTCAGATTTTCATACACATATCACATACACATTTTTTCTATGGTA